>JAJRTX010000234.1 GCA_021545665.1 Zetaproteobacteria bacterium | reverse complement strand
TCGCCCCCCTCGTCCCATGCCGCGTCAGGTGATGGCCCAGATTCTCGAACCGAGGGTGGAGGAAATCTTTGAGATGATTAAAAACGAACTGCAACGATCCGGTTATCAGGAACTGGTTGCGGCTGGTATTGTACTGACCGGCGGCAGTTCACTGCTTGATGGCATGATAGAGCTGGCTGAAGATATTTTTGATATGCCTGTCCGGTTGGGGCGTCCACAAGGGATAGGTGGACTGGCAGATGTTGTGTCCAGTCCGATGTATGCAACCGGCGTTGGACTGATTCTGTACGGACAGCGTTACCGACAAAGTTTACAAAACACCAAACCCGACGAACCCAACATGTTCTCGCGTGCATGGAAGCGTATGCGAAGTTGGTTCGGAGATACCTCATAGAACAAGAAATAATTTATAATGATACAGAGAAAAACAACCACAATGAAGAATACACTAACACAATACCCAGGAGAGAAATATGACAACCTTATACACATTTGAAGACACAGTGGCACAATCAGCAAGCATCAAAGTCATTGGAATCGGCGGCGGCGGCGGCAATGCTTTGAATAATATGATCAGTCAGAATCTGCGTGGCGTAGAGTTTATTGTCGCCAATACCGATGCACAGGCTATTGAACGCAATCATGCTGACATTAAACTACAACTGGGTGCGGATATCACACGTGGCCTGGGAGCCGGTGCCAATCCACAGATCGGACGCACTGCAGCAGAGGCAGAGCGTGAACGATTGCGTGAATTCATGACAGATACGGATATGGTTTTTATTACTGCCGGCATGGGTGGTGGAACAGGAACCGGAGCAGCACCGGTCATTGCAGAAACAGCAAAAGAAATGGGTGTGCTGACTGTTGCAGTAGTCACCAAGCCATTCAGTTTTGAAGGCAAACGTCGTATGCGACAGGCTGAAGCAGGAATTGCCGAATTATGCAAAAATGTTGATACGTTGATCACCATTCCGAATCAGAAATTGATCGGTGCGGTCGGAAAAAATACCACCATGCTGGATGCTTTCCGCAAGGCGGATGATGTATTGTTGCAAGCTGTCCGAGGCATTGCCGAGCTGATTACCCACACTGGTTATATGAATGTGGATTTTGCAGATGTGAGGACTGTAATGAGCGAGACACACGGTGTTGCTATGATGGGCTCTGGTATGGCTACGGGAGAAAGCAGGGCCATTGAAGCTGCTGAACGGGCAATTTCGTCTCCGCTGCTGGAAGATATTGATATTCATGGTGCGCAGGGAATTTTGGTCAATGTTACAGGTAATGAAGATATGACACTGGCCGAATATGATGAAGCTGTTTCAATTATTCATAATATGGCTGATGAAGATGCCAATATTATTTGCGGCATGGTTTATGATCAGGAGGCCGGTGAGGAAATTCGGGTTACGGTCGTTGCGACAGGACTTTCGGGTGAAGCCTCCGTACGTCTGATAACAACAGATAGTGATATGGACCCAATCACTATGCCGCGAATTTCAGCACCTTTGACCGGAGCCATACCTGCACGAGCAGAAAAGTCTCCGGGCCAACAGGCGCAGGTTCAACTGAGCTCATTTGGACAGTTTGATCTTAATGATGATGAGTTCTCTATACCTACATTCCTACGTCGGCAGGCGGATTGAATGAGGTGTTAAACAGGTAAAAGTTTCACCAAAAGGAAATCCGTGGCAGAGTTTGCTGTTATTGCAGATGAAATTCTATGTATGACAGGTCACTGCCTTGTTAATGCCTGTAAATACTTTGAGCCGCAATGATGCTTTTTTTGGTCATGGACGATACCCGCTATAGGGAAAAAGGAAGGAGACATCAATGATTGTACAGAGAACGCTGGATCATTCGATTCGATGTAGTGGTATTGGTTTGCATTCAGGACGCAAGATTGAATTGATTCTAAGTCCAGCGGCGGAGGATAGCGGCATTACATTCATCCGCTCCGATCTGGGTGTTAAAATTCCAGCCAAAGCCAGTTATGTTACTGATACTCGCCTGTGCACAACTATTGGTCATGGCGAAGCGCATGTTTCCACTATTGAGCATCTCCTTTCTGCTCTTGCCGGTCTCGGTGTGGATAATGCGTGCATTGAAGTTAGCGGGCCTGAAGTTCCCATTATGGACGGTTCATCAGCACCATTTGTATTTTTGATTCAATGTGCCGGCATCAGAGAGCAGTCCAGGGCGAAGAAAGTCCTGCGCATCCTTAAACGTATAGAAGTCACAGATGGTGAAAAGCGTTGTGCACTGTATCCGGCAGCCGGATTTAAAATTTCCTATCTGCTGGATTATGATCATCCCTTGCTGCGCGAGCGCACCGTTCAGGTGGACTTTGCGCGTCAGGCTTATACCCGTGAGATTTCCCGCGCCCGCACCTTTGGCTTTTTGCATGAGGTTGAGGCGTTACAGAAAGCGGGGCTGGCATTGGGCGGATCACTGGAGAATGCCATTGTGCTGGATACCCATCGCGTGGTGAATGAAGGCGGCTTACGTTACGAGGATGAATGTGTGCGACATAAGATCCTTGATACTCTGGGTGATTTATCTTTATCCGGATTCCCGATTGTCGGCGCTTTTGAAGGTGAAAAAACTGGCCATGATATGAACCACAAACTGGTCACAACTCTGCTGGCTGATCCATCCAGCTTCCGTATCGAAGAGTTACAGTCTGAAGAAGAATCAGCTGCTGTTCCCGCAGGCCAACCGCAAACAGCATAAACCTCCAAATCTTTTTGTGTTCTTGAGCGAGCAGGCCAGATACACAGGTCTGTTTATTGCGCGATGCCATCAGTAGGCGGTGACTAAGAACAATTCTTGTAGTTGAGTCTATATTCGACCAATCCGGATTTCGTCCTTTGCTGAGAATCAGGCCAGTTGTTCTGCTATCTGAAGGTAGTTACAGGTGCAGATTCCAGCCGAATGTCGCACTGGTAACGATCTGTAAGGTCGAGTGGCTGTTCACGGCCATAACCGGCAGTTCAACTTTCAAGACCTTCCCCCGATCTTTCTTGCCATCAAGGGCAGTGCCTTATTATGTGATTTCTTGTGTTGCCCATGCACTATTATGTTGATAATTGCGGAAAATATGCTCATAGTGCGAAAATAATGCATACCAATGTCTTTTATAGAGGTGTAAAATGATTATTAGATTTGGGGTCTCAAATTGGAGATCAATCAAAGATTATCAGGAATTATTGTTGACTGGATCTAAGGTTGATAATGGGGAAATTGATTTAATTGAAACATCTGCAGTAAAAGAAAATTTACTCCCTGCTGTTGTGATTTATGGAGGTAATGCATCAGGAAAGAGTAATGTTCTAGATGCATTTCGGTTTTTTAGGTCTGGGATTCTTAAGTCTAGTAAGATCAAAGGTGATAATGATGAAAAAAAAGTTGGCTGCCACCCCTTTCTATTAGATAAAGAATCTAGGGATTTACCTACACGAATGGATTGCGATTTTATTATCGATGAAATTCGATATCACTATGGGATTGAGGTGAAGAGATCAGGAGTCCAAGAAGAATGGCTCTACACTTACCCTTCTGGACAAAGACAAGTGTGGTTTCATAGGAATGCATCCGAAGATGAAGAATATTATTTTGGTCGAATGCTTAAAGGAAAAAACAAGACCATTGCTGACCTTACAAGGAAAGATAGCCTGTTCATTTGCCATGCTGCTGAAAACAACCATAAGCAACTGACTGATATACATAAATATTTCAAAAACCAAGTAAAATTACATTTGTCCCAAGGAATTATTGCTGCTCATGAGGTTGAGGAGGAGTTTAAGGACGAGGGTTTAAAAAATCAGGTAATGATGTTTATTAGGTCTGTTGATACTGGGATTGTTGATGCCGTGGTGGAACAAGACGAAGATTTTTTTGATATGTTGGGAGATGACTTTAAAGAGACTATGAGATCATTGATAAAATCGAGATCTCCTGACGAGGATATTGATGAAACTAGGCTTAATAAAGCTTTTGAAAAAATTAGTAAGGAGATTTCATTTTCTCACGAGACAGTGGATGGTTCAGTAGAGATGCTTCCGTTTAGTTGTGAAAGCAGAGGGACTCAGCACTTGATTTCACTGTTAATCCCCATATTTAAAACCCTTAATTCAGGGGGAACCATTTTTGTTGATGAAATAGATACAAGCTTACATCCATTTCTCTCTTTAACCCTTGTTAAATTATTTCTGACTAAAAAGAGCAATCAACACAATGCCCAGCTGATTTTCACAACCCATGATACTACTTTGCTTGCTGGCAGTAATATGCGGAGAGATCAGATCTGGTTCACTGAAAAGGTTGCTGGTGGTGTGACTAAGTTTTATCCACTTACTGATTATAAATTGAGGCCTGCGGATAACAAAGAGAAAGCATATTTACAGGGAAGAGTCGGTGGAGTTCCAATTATTACCGATATTAATTCATTGGCAGAAGCTCTTATGGGGGGAGAGAATGTCTCCTAAGCAGAGAAGGTTTCCTGGCAACCGAGGCACTAAGCGAAATGCTCCCTCCAAAGATCCCAAGCAACTAATAATCATAGTTTGTGAAGGGGAAAAAACTGAGCCGAGATACCTAGAAGAATTTGCCAAGAGCTATGGAAATAATTTGGTTGCCCTTGATATTATTGATGGAGCAGGAGTACCTAGAACAATTGTAGAAAAAGCTGTTGAGAAGAACCGAGAACAATTACGAAAGGTTAGAAAAAGTAAGGACTCTTTTGATAAGTTTCAGGTGTGGGCTGTTTTTGATGTGGATGAACACCCAAAGGTTCCAGAAGCTAAAAACTTGGCAGATGGACATGGCATTAAAGTCGGCATTTCAAATCCATGCATAGAGATATGGGGGATTCTTCATTTCGAAAGGCATACCGCTTTCATTGATAGAAAGGCTGCCCAGTCAAAGCTGGCCACATTAATGACTGGGTATGATCACAATTCTGGGGCTACTTTTAATTTCAATGAAATAAGAGGTGAATATGACAGGGCTAAAACGAATGCAAGGCACCTTGAAACTAGACATAAGACAGGTGGAAGCCCCATTGATGAAAACCCATCATCAAATTTGTATAAGTTACTTGATGAAATAATTAAATATGGCCGAGAGTCCTGATTTGTAATTTCTTAAGGGGCTGTTCCAGTAGTTCAGAGGACAAAATACATGATTATTTTACAACCACTGGCCGTCCAGGTTTGGCCGAACTGAGACGATGAGCGGCTGATATAAACAGCCAGAGCAGTTATTCAAACATATGGAGCTTTGGTGAAAGCACCCGAAACTTTCACTGGAATCTGTAGTTATCGGCAATGATCCAGGGTGCGTACGAGTGTGGCCAGCATCCGGTTTACGGGAAGCTTGTATCCAAGTTCATCTGCGGTGTCTGAAATGTATCCGTTCATGGCATCAATCTCGGTTGGCCGACTCTGTTCTATATCCTGCCACATACTGGTTTTTACCAGTCCCAGTTTTCTGGTGATGGCGAGTTGTTTTTCAGCTGCATTCTCGGGCAGGTTTACTCCCAAATTACTGGCAAGCGAAACTGTTTCCTGCATTGCTGCCAGCGCCAGTTGTGCGGTTGGTTCCTTATTGGCAATATCACGTGCATAACGACGCGTCAGTGCTGTGATCGCATTGAAGCCGCAATTCCATAACATTTTGTTCCACAATAGCTGCTTGGCATCGGCTACCTGACGTGCATCTACTCCAGCCTGTTGAAAAGAGAGCAATAAACTTTCCAGTTCTGGTAAAATATCCTTGTTATTGCCATGTTGCCAGAGACTCAGGCGGATGTGTCCGGCAGCCGAATGCACGATATAACCCGGTGTTTCGATTCGGACGCCGATAAATGCTGACCCGGCAATAATGCCATGATCAGGAAAGTATTTTGCTACTGTATCAGGAGCCTGCACGCCATTTTGCAATGTCACCAGCAAGGCATTGGCGGGCACGTTGTTGACAAGTTGCCTGCACATGACATCCAGTCCGGTAGTCTTGCATGTGATCAACACAACATTTACATTTTTGACAACAGATGGATCATCATTTACCTGAACAGAAAGCTCTCTTTGCCATTTCAGAGACGTGTGCTTAAGCCCGGTTGTCTGCATGGCCTGCAAGTGTGAGCCGCGCGCCAGAAAAACAACATTACAACCAGTTTGTTGCAACAGACTACCATAATGGCAACCGACAGCACCTGCTCCGGCAATAGCAATCTTCATTATTCCCTCCTCCATGACCCTTTAAGCATAGTGCGCTAGGATTGCGAGCTGCGATTACCTTACCCTCATGGAGCTATTATGCCAAAAGATTTACTGCGCAAAGATGCATTTGAGTATCACAGTTCATCACCGTCAGGAAAAATAAGCATTCGACCAACAAAACCCTGTCTGACCCAGCGTGATCTGGCTCTGGCATATACACCCGGTGTTGCCGAGCCCTGCCTGGCCATTGCAGAAAACCCGGATCTGGCTGATGACTTCACCTCACGCGCCAATCTGGTGGGCGTAATCACTAATGGTTCGGCAGTTCTTGGCCTGGGCAATATTGGCGCACTGGCCGGCAAGCCTGTGATGGAAGGTAAGGCCGTGTTGTTTAAACGCTTTGCCGATATTGATGTGTTTGATATCGAACTGGACGAATCCGATCCCATGGCGCTGATTGAAACCATTGCTCGTATGGAGCCTACATTTGGTGGCATTAACCTCGAGGATATCAAGGCACCGGAATGTTTCATTGTTGAGGAAGAATTAAAAAAACGTATGAATATCCCTGTATTGCATGATGACCAGCATGGTACGGCTGTAATTCTTGCCGCTGCCTTCCTGAATGCACTGATCCTGCAAAATAAACAGATTGAGGATGTGAAAGTAGTCTGCCTTGGGGCCGGAGCAGCAGGTTTTGCCTGTATGAAGCTGATTGAACAACTGGGCGTGACTCACGAGAATATTTTATTTCTCGATCGCAAAGGCGTGATATCTAAGGATCGCGATGAGGAGTTACCTCACCATAAGGCTTATTTTGCCAGTGATCGCCCGGAGCGCTCTCTTGCAGAGGCGATGCAGGGTGCCGATGTGTTTGTTGGTCTGTCGGAAGGGAATGCCATCTCCACCGATATGCTCGCATCCATGGCTGATAATCCTATCGTCTTCGCCATGGCCAATCCGGATCCTGAAATTGATTATGAACTGGCTATGCAAACGCGCCAGGATCTGATTATGGCTACCGGTCGTTCCGATCACCCGAATCAGGTCAATAATGTACTGGGTTTCCCTTTCCTTTTCCGAGGTGCACTTGATGTGCGGGCTACGACATTCAATGAGGAAATGAAAATGGCAGCCGTACGCGCCCTGTCTGAGCTTGCTCGCGAGGAAGTGCCTGAAGAAGTTTTAAAAGCTTATGGGGCGAAAGAACTTCGTTTCGGTAAGGGCTATATTTTACCCAAGCCCTTTGATCCTCGCCTGATTGAAGTGGTTCCTGTCGCCGTAGCCCAGGCCGCTATGGAAACCGGCGTGGCAAGAAAACCCATGCCGGATATGAAAGTCTACAGCAATGCTCTTGCTGACCGTATTGATATTTCACGCCACTTTATGCGCCTGATCATTGATAAGGCCAGAGCCAATCCTATCAGGTTGGTTTTACCTGAAGGTGAAGATAAAACTATCATCCGTGCTGCTATCGAAATGAAGGAGAGTGGGATTGCCGTGCCTATTCTGATTGGCCAGAAGAAGCGCATGCAGAAGATTTGTAAGCAGGCCAAACTGGAGATGGAAGGCATAGAACTGATCGACCCGAGTGTACAGGATTCACGTTTCGATAGTCTGGTTGACTCCTATTATTCTGATTGTAAGCGGCAGGGCATTCTGCGAAGTGGTGCGCAGAAAACTTTGAGTACTGACATCAATATGTTGGGTGCCCTGCTGGTTCAACAGGGTTTTGCCGACGGTTTGTTATCCGGGCGTACAGCCCACTATCCGGATGTGTTGCGTCCATTACTCAAAGTGCTTGGTAGAGATGCAGATGGCATCCGCTACCATATACACGGCATGTACATCATGATTATGGAAAATGGCGTTTATTTCCTCAGTGACTGCACTGTCGATGTAAATATTGATACTGAGGAACTGGTCGATCTGGCTGTGCTGGCAGCAGCAACAGCTGAATCACTGGGATGTAAGGCCCGTGTTGCTATGGTTTCATTCTCTAACTTTGGCAGTGTAAAACATCCGGAGACCACTAAAATGGCGGAAGCGACAAGAATATTGCATGAACTACATCCCGATTTGATTGTCGACGGAGAGATGCAAGCCGATACGGCTGTCAGTAGTGCTATTCTAAAGCATTATACTTTCAGTAAATTGAAAGAACCAGCCAATGTATTGATTTTTCCAACCATGCAGGCAGGAAACATCTCCTATAAATTATTAAGTGAACTCGGTGGCGGTACGGCTATTGGCCCTATTTTACTTGGCCTGCCAAAGCAGGTTCATGTATTACAAACCCGCGCCAGTGTTGATGATATTGTTAATATGGCAGCCATTGCAGCAGCGCGTGCAGCAGACGATTAGGGAAGCCCTGAAAAGATCAGGAAATCTTAGCCTGCCATATTGATTCAATGATTTGACGGGCTGTATTTATTTTTTAGGCTTGCGAAATGCAAAGTATCCTTCCAGTTAGCGAAACACTCTCAGTCAGACGGCATTGTATGCAGGAATTGTTACATCATGCTCTGGCCTTACCACACACATTTGGCTTGCTGGCAGGCCGGGGAAATATTATTGAAGCTATTTTTCCAGTTACGGAAAACATGCTTAAAGGATCTCAGCTGGTACAGCCTGGAATGGGTTCGTTAACGCTGATGGGTATTTATCAGGCTACAGACAGCAATGGAAACGTTGAACCAGGACAACTATTGCGGCTGTCCAGTTATTTTGAGAAGCACAGTGAAAAAGAAGTATGTTTTCATCTTCTGCTTGAGTTGGGTACTGAGGGTAGACTGGATGCCTTAATGTTTGCCGATCCGGAACATAACATTCCTGTCCCTCTGGAGATGCAGGAAGATTAGCGTTATCAGGCTCTGTACCTAACTGTCCTGAATAGTTAGCTTTCCCCCATGCGCATTTGCCATATTGGACTAAACCACAAAACCGCTCCCATTGAATTACGCGAGCGTCTGGCCGTTGTGGAAACTGATATTGTAGGAATCCTGCAACAGCAGATCAGGCATCCGGCAATTCGGGAAGCCGCTTTGTTATCAACCTGTAACCGTGTGGAAATGACCATTGTTACCCATGATCCTGATGCAGGTATTGCCGCAGTGCATGAGTGGTTTGCTGAGAAAGCAGGAGTGGATCTGGAACGGATCTGCGAGCATCTGTATTCTTATACAACAGATCAGGCTATCCGTCATCTGTTTGCTGTCGCCTCGGGTCTTGACTCGCTCGTACTTGGTGAGCCTCAGATTCTCGGTCAGGTTAAATCATCTTATGAACATGCGCTGTCTGCCAATGCTGCCGGGCATGTGTTGCACCGCCTGTATCAATCTACTTTTGCCGCCGCCAAACGCGCCCGCAGTGAAACAGGCATCGGTAAACAGGCAGTAAATATTTCATCATGTGCTGTTGAGCTGGCGCGTCATATATATGGTGACTTGTCAGGAAAAACCATCCTGTTGATGGGTGCAGGTGAAATGGCTGAACTGGCAGCCAGGCACCTTAGAAGTAATGGTTGTACGGATATCCTTGTTGCCAATCGCACCTTATCCAATGCACAGAATCTGGCACTGGAGTTTGAAGGTCATGCTCTGACACTGGAGCAACTTTCTGATTATCTTGATGCGGCGGACATTGTGTTGTCCAGTACCGGCGCCAGTACTTTTGTGCTATTGCCTGATGTGGTTAAGGCCGCTATGCACAAGCGAAAAGGGAAACCCATGTTCCTTGTTGATATTGCCGTACCACGTGACATTGATCCGCGCATTGGTGATCTCGATGGTGTCTATCTCTACGACATTGATGATCTGCAACTGGTTGTGCAGGGCAATGTTGAACATCGTCAGCAGGAGGCGGAACAGGCTGGTCTACTGTTGGAAGAAGAGGCTGTTTCATTTCTGAAATGGCTGAAATCACTGGAGTCCGTGCCACTGATCAGGCGCATTCAGCAGCAAATGGACGAACGCCGCAGTGAAGAACTGGAGAAAGCATTCCGCTATATGAAAGACTTCGATGCAAAACAGCTTGCAGCAGTTGAGCAGTTTAGCCGGGCTCTGATGAAACGTTATATGCATCCGACTTTGCGTACATTGAAGTCCTTGCCGGACGATATTGAGGGAGATCTGCTGATGGGTGCAGCCAACCGCCTGTTCGATCTGGATTCAGAATCGACTGCGAAACCGGTATCTGCCACAATAACCAATATAAAGGGGAATAATGAAAACTCGTCTGGATGACATCCTGCACAGGCGTAATGAAATCACTATATTGCTCGCCGATCCCGATACTACATCTGATCAAAAACGCTACAGCCAGTTAAGTCGTGAATTTTCTGAAATAGAACCTGTTGCGGAACAGGTGGAAAGACATCAACAGCTTGTACAGCAGCTTCATGATAATCAGGAGCTGATTGCTGATCCTGAATGTGATCGGGAACTGCGGGAGCTGGCCGAGTCAGAGGTTCAGGAACTCAAAACTGCAATCGTCGAAAGTGATGAGCAACTCACACTGCTGCTGCTTCCTAAAGATCCGAATGATCAGCGCAATGTGATTCTGGAAATTCGGGCAGGAACCGGTGGTGAGGAAGCGGCTCTGTTTGTTGCCGACCTGTTTCGCATGTACAGCCGTTATGCCAATACTCAGGGATTCAAGATTACAGTGCTTTCTGCCAATGACACAGGAATTGGTGGCTACAAAGAAATCATTGCCCAGATTACCGGCAGGGGTGTATTTTCCCGGTTCAAATTTGAATCGGGGACTCACCGCGTACAGCGTGTGCCTGAAACCGAATCCGGTGGTCGCATTCATACCTCTGCCTGTACTGTGGCGATACTGCCGGAAGCTGAAGAGGTGGATGTTCAGATTCGCCCGGATGATATTCGCATCGATGTTTACCGCGCCTCCGGTGCCGGCGGACAGCATGTCAATAAAACCGAATCTGCCGTGCGCATTACCCATATCCCCAGCGGTATTGTTGTCACCTGCCAGGATCAGGCCAGCCAGCATAAGAACAAGGCCAGAGCCATGAAGGTTTTGCAGGCACGCCTGTTTGACAAGGAACAGTCCGAAGCCGATGCCCAGCGTGCTGATACCCGCAAGGGCATGGTTGGATCAGGTGATCGCTCCGAGCGAATTCGTACATATAATTTCCCCCAGGGCCGTATTACAGACCATCGCATAAACCTGACCCTGTATAAACTGGAACAGATCATGAATGGCGATATGAGTGAACTTATTGATGCATTGCTAACCCACCGGCAAGCCGAACTGCTGGCTTCCAACTGACATATAAGATTCCGAAGTCAAGTTCACCTTTTTTTGATATGACAGCATTTGATAACTATAATGGAGAATATCAGCACTTAAAGGAGGAATGCCATGCCTGCACTGCAAGAGATTGAATCACAAGCCATGCATCTGGACCAATCTGAACGGGCTTTACTTGCCGAACATCTGATTGCCTCACTTGATGTCGGTGAAGACACAGATGTTGAGAAATTATGGATCAAAGAAGCCGGAACACGTTATGCAGCTTATAAACAAGGTGAAATCTCTTCCAGCCCGGCTGATGAAGTTCTTGAACGGACACGTAGCAGTCTCAAATGACATCTGTTCGTTTCCTTGCTCCTGCCGAGGAGGAAATGAAAGCATCCGCACAATATTATGAACAACAGATGCCCGGTCTTGGTTTTCGTTTTCTGGATGAAGTTGATCGAGGTGTCTGCACAATAAAGGCGCTCCCAGAATCTACCCCTGTCATTCATCCCAATATCCGACGTAAACTGCTCAGGCATTTCCCTTATGCTTTACTCTATCGCATCATGCCATCTGAAATTATCATCCTTACCGTCATGCACCAGCATCGTAAACCGAATTATTGGCTGGACAGGACATAATTAATGTTATCTTGGAATGTGAGTGCTTGCCGGATTTTGATTGCTCTAGGTGTCTTAATTCGACCCAAGTGGACATTCACTTAATCGAGATGTTTAGATATAGCCATATTCTAAAGAGGAAGTGAGTATGTATAAAAAAACTGTGTTTGTGATCGGTGCTGGCGCTAGTAAAGAAGCTAAATTGCCAACTGGGTTTGAATTAAAAGACAGTATTTCTAGACTGCTAGATATATGTTTTGATATTCGTCAGGTCAGTGGAGATCATCTCATAGCAGATGCTTTACAGATGCATGTTCAACAACCTAATGTGTATGATAGCGATATAAACCCCTATTTACATGAAGCATGGCACATTAGAGATATATTGCCTCACCAAGCAATTTCAATAGATAATTTTATCAATAATCATCGAGATAATGAAAAAATCGCCTTATGTGGAAAACTGGCAATAGTTCGATCAATATTAGAGGCAGAGAAAAAAAGCCTTCTATATTTTGAAAAAAAACGAGCAGATTCAAATATTAACTATAGTTCTTTAGAAAAGACTTGGTATATACCATTCTTCCAGATCCTTACTGAAAACTGCAGCAAAGATGATCTTAAAAAGAGATTTCAATCCATTACACTTATAATATTTAATTATGATCGATGTGTAGAGCATTTCTTATTTAATAATTTACAGGCCTATTTTAGAATGTCTGAAGCTGAAGCCACTGATCTAGTTCAGTCCATTAAGATATATCATCCATATGGAAGTGTTGGCTCTTTACCTTGGCTTGATAAAAAAGTTTTTATGGAATTCGGTTCCAAGCCAAGTCCAGAAGCTCTCTTAATTCTTGCCAATGAGATCAAAACTTTTTCAGAAGAAATTGGACTAACCTCAAATGATTACTTTGAGATACAAAAACGTATGAGTGAAGTTGATAGGCTGGTATTTATGGGGTTTGCTTTTCATGACTTAAATATGGAACTTATTGCTCCTGACAGTCACAAAGATAAAAATTATTCACTGAAGTGCTATGCTACAACCTTTGGACTTTCTGAAAGCGACAAGAAAGTTATACGTGATCAAATCAATGGACTATATAACTGTAAAGTGGATACAAGAATGTCAGATCTAGTTTGTGGCGCTTTTTTTACTGAATATTGGAGAAGTTTAGCATTTTGAAATTTAATAATTTGAATTGTACGTGTATTTCTTGACTCATGAGGTTAGTTAATAAATGACCTCTTTTGGCGGTTATCTCAGCTATTCGTCTGATTTGGTGTAACTTGAGAAAGAGAGGATGACCCTTTGATAAAAAATATAAATTGTCACAAGTGATGAAAACCGGGGAACTGCTTCGGCAGGCTACTGTTCAATTACAAGAAGCCGGATGTGATTCTTCACGTCTGGATGCTGAATTGTTGCTGATGCATGTCTGGCAGATTAGCCGCACGGATATTTTTGTTAAAACCCATGACGAAGTACCCGAGACAGTGCTTAGTGCTTATTATGATTTACTGAAACGCCGTATCAAGCGTGAGCCGTTGGCTTATATTATCGGCGAAAAGGAATTCTGGTCACGTAGTTTTCTGGTTAATCCGGATGTGTTGATTCCCCGGCCGGAAACTGAACATTTGATTGAAGCTGTGCTGGAGAAATTCCCGGATCAGAATGGCAGTTACCGTTTCTGTGACATTGGTACTGGGTCCGGTTGTATTGCCGTTACACTGGCCTGTGAATATCCCCATGCGCATATTATTGCAACCGATATTTCAAAAGCAGCAATTAGAACAGCGCGTTCGAATGCAGAGAAACAGCAGGTCGGTGATCGTATCACATTCCGGGTGGGGAATATGCTGGAAGCACTGGATCTGACTGATGGGTTATTTGACGCCATTATTTCCAATCCGCCTTATGTTGCAGACCATGAAATGCATCTGCTGGAGCCGGAACTGACTTATGAACCTCGAACTGCACTCACTGATGCTGCTGATGGACTTAAGTATCTGGAAATTATACTCAAACAAGGCTCTGCTTATTTGCAGCCACGGGGATTGATCATACTCGAAACCGGCCTTTGTGGGCTGCCTCGCACACCTGTTAACCTTCAACTGGAACACGCGATTCTGGATTTATCAGGTCAATTGCGTGGCGGTACTTTCTGTTCTCGTGTATTCCGAACCCATAGCTAAATCTTGTCAAAACAATCCATATAGGTTTTTTTGCTGTGACATGAATCCCTCTCGCATTAAGCTGCCATATCTTCATATAGGTATGGTTGAAACCCTACGAAAGTATTCCGGATCGTTTTTATATCACCAAGTTCATTTTTAGCATCAGCTGTCAATCAGCGCCCAAAATTGACCCCCCATCAGCGTCTAATTTTGACCCCCCTAAATCATGCTCGATTCTTAAATCTCCAGCTCTCATTTCCAGTCTCTATAATATCGCAATGATGGGTGATTCGATCCAGCATTGCG
>JAJRTX010000233.1 GCA_021545665.1 Zetaproteobacteria bacterium | reverse complement strand
TTTCTGCAAGGGGACATTTTTAGCATCGATGGTAGTGTTACAATCTTCTTTGTGGCAGGCACCATCAATAGCAACAACAGACTGGTCATCAAAATGAATAAAGCTATCATGCCAGGCCAGTTCTCCCTTTGCAGATTGGCTGAGTTTTCCACGTAAACGGATGGGCGTATCACCATCTTTTCTATCCAGGATGACATCCCCAAAAATTGACCAAACATGTCTTTTGCTAATATCCAGAGTCAGGGCTCCACTCATATGGTTATTATTACCCTGACTTAGCCATTGAGACAATAACTGTGGGGCAATGGGGCGCAGCATGCTTACCGGGATTTTCGCCAGCTTCAGTTTGCCGAATCCTGTTGTTATTTCTCCCTGTTTGAAACTGAGTCGTCCATGTCCGCTGAGCGAGTGATTGTTTTGCTTTGCCTGAAGTTCCCACAAAGTTGTTTGGTTCGGGCCGATGTTGCGTAAGTCCAGATGCAGATTCTCTAACAGCTGATCGCCATCCATGGTTTCAATGCGGCCACGAACCAGTTGAATGCGCTTTACAGGCAGGTCAGCCAACACTTTTAGCTCCAGGTTGCCCGGTTGAATTTTGAACAGGCCATCATGAATATTGAGTGTGTTAATCTCAATTTTCCCCATCAATAACGGCAGCAGTTGGATGCTAATACTGATATGCCCTGCCTGCATATGGAATTGTGGGTGTTGGAGGCTGACTTGATTCAATCTCAGGCCGAGACCATGCAGAAATGTTAGCGAAGAGGATTCAGCCTGTAGCGTTGCCTGACTATGATTATCTACTTCCTGACTGAATCTGGCATGCAGGTCATCGGCATCCAGACGTAGCCAAAGCATGATAGCCAGAGCCAGCAGTACAGCACTGGCTAAAAGCGTCATTCGCAGATTCCGCGACATAGGGAATCAGCCTTTAAGTAATTCTTTCAGGCGCTGATTAACCATGCCGGGATTGGCTTTTCCACGCGAGGCTTTCATCACCTGACCGACAAAGAAGCCCATCAGTTTATCTTTGCCAGCCCGGTAAGCGGCAACCTGATCGGGACTGGTGACCATGACTTGTTCAATAATGGCATCAATGGCACCGCTGTCAGTCATCTGTTTCAGGCCTTTTTCTTCAATGATGGTATCGGCGTTGCTTTCAGATTCCATCATTGCATCCAGTACATCCTTGGCGATTTTTCCTGAAATGGTGTTGTCAGCAATGCGATCCAGCAGTCCGGCCAGCCGGGGGGCTGAAACCGGAGATTCAGTGATCTCTTTGCCTGCTTCTTTCAAGCGGCCCAGCAGCTCATTGGCGATCCAGTTGGCACAGCGTTTCGGGTCTGCCGGGTGGACGGCAACCAGTGATTCATACCAGGCCGCGAGTTCACGGGTCTGGGTCAGCACATCGGCATCGTAAGATGATAAGCCGTACTCGGTTTCAAAACGTTTGCGCAGTTGGCCCGGAAGTTCGGGCATACCCGTTCTGATGGCATCCACTTCCTGTTGTGAGACGCGAAGTGGCGGCAGATCCGGTTCAGGAAAGTAGCGGTAATCGTGCGCTTCTTCTTTACTGCGCATGGAGCGGGATTCGCATTTTACGGAGTCCCATAGACGCGATTCCTGAACCACTTTGCCGCCATCTTCAATGACTTCGATCTGACGCAGTACCTCAAAATCGATTGCCTGTTTGATAAATCGGAATGAGTTCATGTTTTTCATTTCGGTACGCGTGCCGAAGGGTTCGCCGGGACGGCGTACTGAGATATTGGCATCGCAACGGAACTGCCCTTTCTCCATATTGGCATCGGAAACGCCGAGAAAGAGAATCAGCTGATGCAGCTGTTTGAGGTAGGCGATGGCTTCATCGGCACTGCGCATATCCGGTTCAGAAACGATCTCCATTAGCGGAATGCCAGAGCGGTTCAGGTCGATATGGGAAACATCCTCTAACCCCTCATGCATTGATTTTCCGGCATCTTCCTCCATATGAATACGAGTGACACCGAGGCGCTTTTCTCCGCCATCTTTGGTCGGGATGTCGACATAACCACCTTCAACGATGGGCACGGCAAACTGTGAAATCTGATAACCCTTGGGCAGATCAGGGTAGAAATAGTTTTTGCGGTCAAATTTCGATTCCAGATTGATGTGAGCGTTGATGGCCAGGCCCGTCAGAATGGTTTTATCGACAGCAACCGTGTTGAGCACCGGCAGTTGTCCGGGCATGCCGAGACAGACCGGGCAGGTCTGGGTGTTCGGCTCCGCGCCAAATTTGGTAGAGCAGCCGCAGAATGCTTTGGTGTTGGTATTGAGCTGACAGTGTACTTCGAGTCCGATAACCACTTCCCAACTCATGATTCACCTCCAAAACCTGCAGGTGATCTGCTACTCCACTCTGTCGCCGCCTCATAGGCCGCTGCAGTCGATAGAATGATATCTTCACGCCATGCCGGTCCTATCCACTGCAGACCGATCGGCAAGTTGCCGACAAATCCGCACGGCTGCGACAGTCCCGGCAGTCCTGCAAGGTTGACGGCGATAGTGAAGATATCGGATAGATACATTGTAAGAGGATCATCGGTTTTCTCACCAAGTTTGAAAGCTGGAACGGGCGATGTCGGCGTGGCAATAATATCCACCCGCCCAAAAGCGGTGATGAAATCCTGCTGAATCAATGTGCGCACCTGTTGGGCTTTCAGGTAGTAGGCATCGTAATAACCCGATGAAAGTGCAAATGTGCCGGTGAGAATGCGACGCTTTACCTCTGCCCCGAAACCTTCATCGCGGGAGCGGGTATACATATCGAGCAGATCTTCCGGGTTATCACAGCGATGGCCGAAGCGCACGCTGTCATAACGCGATAGATTGGCTGATGCTTCCGATGGTGCGATCACATAATAGGCGGCTACGGCATATTTGGTGTGCGGCAATGAAATATCGATGATTTCAGCACCCAGTTCTTGGCACTGTTTCAGCGCTGTTTCAACTGAAGCGCGCACATCGGCATCCATGCCATCAACGAAATACTCTTTTGGCCGACCAATTTTCAGCCCAGTCATATCTGTCTTGTTGCAGCCAGCCAGCCAGTCCACAGCAGGCGCATCAGCTACCGATGTGGCATCGCCGGAATCATGGCCGGAGATGGCGGCAGTGATCATGGCCGCATCTTTCACTGTGCGCGTCATCGGCCCTGCCTGATCAAGGGATGAGGCAAAAGCAATAATGCCGCGCCGGGACACGCGGCCATAAGTCGGTTTCAGGCCTGTAATGCCGGTCAGCGCTGCTGGCTGGCGAATTGAACCGCCGGTATCCGTGCCAATGGCAGCCGGCGTCAGGGCCGCTGCAACAGCAGCTGCCGAGCCGCCCGATGATCCTCCGGGAATGTAATCGGTGTTCCATGGATTGCGGCAGGGGCCAAAAGCGGAGGTTTCAGTGGATGAGCCCATGGCGAATTCATCCATATTGGTTTTACCAACCAGCACAGCACCAGCCTGTTTTAACTGCGTGATAACAAAAGCATCGTAGGGGGCATGAAAATCACTCAGAATATTGGAGCAACAGCGGGTTGGCCCATCCTGGGTGCAGAAAATATCCTTCACGGCAATCGGCAATCCTTCCAGCGGTCGGGCCGGATGCTCAGCTCTGTATTTATCCGAGGCTTTCGCCTGAGCCAGCACATGTGCCGGGTCGATATGCACAAATGCATTAAGCTCTTCATTATGGGTTGCAATCCGATCCAGATAAAGCTGCGCAACTGCTACAGCAGTTGTTTCACCTGCTTCAAGACGTGTTTTGATTTCTGATAAAGAACTGAAGGACATTATTCAATCACCTTGGGCACGACATAGAGGCCGGATTCGGTTATTGGCGCCGGAGCCTGCAAAGCATCGCGACGGTTTGTATTGGTCACAATATTGGCCCGCAAAGGCATGGCAGCATTATGTGGATGGGCGGTTGCGACTACGCCTTCGGTATCCACTTCAGATAAGGTTGCGATGTAACCCAGAATGCCGGAGAGTTGCGGCCCCAGCTCTTCTGCTTCTTCACTGGTCAGTTGAATGCGCGCCAGCATAGCCACTTTATTGACATCAATTTCCATGATTAAAAACCTCTCGATTAAATCGGCGCGAAGCATAATCCGCCAACCATGATTTCACCACTGAAAACACGGAAAAACACGGAGATTTACTGTTTAATGTGCTACTGAAGAGTGGGGAATGATGCCTTTCCAGTTTTGTCGGGCTGATGAAGCACTCTTTGGGTGTTTGGCGTGCCTTTTCGTCCCCGCCAGAGGATATTCTCTTTCGCAATCGAAATCTACCTGATGTACCTTGCGGAAGGATTCGGATTTGGTTCATGTTACAAAATCTTCACGTGAGTCCCACAGGGTCATCATGAGATGTTGATCTGAACTTTCTCTCATCGGTCTGAGAACAGTATTTCGAATAAAGCCGGGTTCGCTATCAATAAGAGGAGCTCGTAGTCTGAAACGGTTTTCAAAATTATCCCGATGCTCAGGGTTTATGGTAAAGCGGCTCATGATAACAAACATCGGACTTCGATTATATGATTATTAACAGCCTCTACTCAAAAATACCCATTCGAAATACAGTGCCGTGATGATTTAGTGTCACGTCATCAGCAGTAATTTCCTCAAGGACCAAATCATTGCCAAAATGTTGTTTTTCACGGGATACCTTACCATTGATAATTACCATATTCCCGGACGGGGTTTCAGCGTAGGTATGCCCCGCTATACTGATTGCAGGTAATGCATTCTGTCGGTTTGGTGGTAGTTCGGAACGGCTTGGAATGTGTGTAGTTTCCTGTTCGGGTATGGCAGAAATGACCTGATCAGAAATTAATTCTGGTTGTAGAACTCGAGTTTCCTGCACCTTGAGCGATTGCTTTGGCTTTTCAGGGGGCTTTGATGTTTGCGTTGTAGCCAGTTGCTACCGGCAGCAATGAAGAATGCGGTAATTATCCACTGGATTCGATGGTCTCTTGTACTCTGTGGTTGTTTATAGTGGCTGGTAGTAGTCGATATATTCAGGCTACTCCGTTTCTCATCGGATTTTTTCAAGGCATCCAGAATATAAGACATCAGCTGTTTTCTCTGTCATTCAGGCGCAGGGCCTTCGATTTTGTTGCATCATTTAGCCGAAGAATTGTGAGTGGCCCGGCAATACCGTTGGGATAAAGTCCGGTGTTAAGCTGAAAGTCTATCAAACGGTCAGTGAGCAGGATATTCATGCGTGTAAAAGTACGTGGTGAAACCATTTTACCCTGAATTATATCAAGTTTATCAGCCAGCCATTTCACCTCTTTACCACTGGATCCAGGCCGAACCAGACCGCTAAATCCGGGGGGGTGTTTTCCATAGAATGATGAAATCCTCATGCCAGTGCTGTACGAGTTCGTTGATGAGTAACTGCCACTGCTGTTCTCCCAGTTGCAGGGTCTCTGAATTTAACCCCAGCCCAGTGATGCATGCATAAATGTTGCTTTCCCCCTCACTTGCCAACCGGATGATGGCGGGCCGGTTCAGTCCTCGCAGAGTGCCAATATCACCACGCTGGCGCAGGCATTTTAGACATCATGGCTCCCTCTTGAAAGGGATGACTCACCACCCTTGAGGTACGTGGATTATCCTTACCGGACTTTGCTGATAAGGCAGAGCCATAATCAAGGAGGTGAGTCACCATGAAAAGAATG
>JAJRTX010000003.1 GCA_021545665.1 Zetaproteobacteria bacterium | reverse complement strand
TCGATTTCAGTAATCAGGTTCAGATAGCCTGTAAATAATTCTGTGTAACTGCCGTTGTTAAATATAGTCAGCTAATCGATCTTCAAACTCGATCATAAAACGATTCAAGGCGAGTTCCAGTTGCGGATCACGCTATTGAGCGACTCGATGGCATTGGTGGTATAGATCGCTGTGCGAATATCCTGAGGGTAATCAAACAGCGTATTCAGGTTTTGCCAATGCGTGCGCCAGCTCTTGCTGATCTGGGGGTATTTGCCGTCCCAACGCTCAGCAAAGTCATCCAGAGCGGCCAGTGCCAGTTCTTCGGTCGCGCCTGATAAATACGCTTCAGATCAGCCGTCACAGCTCTGTAGTCCTTCCACAGCACGTATTTCACTGAGTAGCGAACCATGTGGACAATGCACAACATTAATGCCCAGCGCCAGACAAACCGACTTGTTGACAACCTGCCGGTCCTGACGGATCCGCCCTCAATCATTTTCAATGCTGACACACACATTATCAACCAACAAACCCGCCGCCTTACACTCCTGATTAATTGAATCCACTATCCTGTTGATTCTGCGGTGCAAAGCGCCATGCAAGGAAACCACCTCCTCAAATGGTTGACGCATGGCAAATGAATATTTGAATATCTGGCGCTGCTCTTCTCCGTACCGACCCTCCTTTTCGGCAATTGTTTTTGCCAGATCCAGCGCGCCAGCACCCGTTAGCAGTCGGAGCGTTCTCTGGTAATTCGATGACCAATACCACACAGGATAATCTGTATTCATTTTGTCATGTCGTAAAACAAGGAAGAGGTATTCAGTCATCTGCGATTCAACATTAAAATCATCTACCGCATCGATTATCGAGAAGATGCGAGACAGGCATGCTTCCACACGATTTTCACCCGTGTCACAAACATCATTAAAGTGTTCTGAATCGTAAATGACAACTACCTTCAAAGGCGATCGCCAATGAACCGTCTCCCAGACTGCCTGCATGTCATACAGGCCGCCAAGCTGTTTTATGACGGCTTTTACTTCAAGAGGATATTCCATTTTGTCAACCGAAATGCGCCTGTCGCTCACCAGCATTGCATCGAACCCATAACGTCCACTGCGTTTAAATACCCTCACACCCATGTCTTGAGCCATGCTTGCGAAAATACCCTGACAAGAAAACAGCGTGGTTTTCAGACGGACCATTTCAAGTTTGCCCGCAAAACCGCCACTTTTATCAATGTATTCCCGCCATACCTGATTGAAATCCATCAAAAACTGGTTCAAGTCGAGACTTCTCATCAATACACTCCTATAACAATATTTCTTCAATCACCAGGATACCTGCCGTACGCCCTGTTCGGTTCAATGGCCATTCACGGCCTGTAAGGAACCGCTTTTGTGGAATATTGAAAAAATCTGGATTGATGGTCATCTTTGCCGTTCGCATAGCGGAATACGTCCGAATGGACGTGAAGCCACAGGCAGGGACAAGCCATTATCACCTTGTCGCCACCAATGCGCTTCCTGCCTTGTCGACCACAAGGGGAATCACTGAATAACGGGAAAGGCGGCGTCTCCCCACATTTCATCACGGCTTTCCAGCATCAGTAGAATTATGACTGGCACCAGCTTGCCGAGTATTTCTCCGCCATCGCGAACCTGGCTGCGATTGACCCGGCTATTCCAGGTAGCACCACCATGGATCAGCTGATTGCGCAGCACATAGAGACGATCGAAAATTATCGCCAGCACCTTACGCGTATCCATATTGCCCAACGCGCGGTTGGCAGCAGCCTTGTCATGGGCAAATTGCCGTTTCCACTCGGCCTCTTCCAATCGCCCTTTCTGATAATCCCAGAACGGCTGATAGATATAGGGGTTATCGATCAGCAGACGGATGGACTGGGGAAACGCTTTCCAGACAATATGGTAAAGGCGGTTTTGCGTGTCCAAGGCCAGCAGTTTTTTGAGAAAGACGATCTGGGTTCGCCGTTCGGAAAAACAGCGTGTACTATAGATTTCAGACGCGTAAGCCGCGTTGAAGGCAATCCAGAGGAAAATATATTGCGCGTCCTTGTCTTCCCCCTTTCTTTCCGATCGCTGCAGCCAGCTGAGTGCGCGATGTGTGCGCAGGGCGACGGCTTCCGGCAGATTTTCGCGCACAGATCGATGACACTGTTTGAGAACATCATAACTCAATATATCGGCTGTTTTCATCCGGTATTATCCCCCCTGGCCTTCAAGGATGACTCTCTGAGAGAGTACACATTTTTCAAAGAAAGGCATAATTCATCTCGATTGCTTGGTTTATCTTCGCGCAGGCACCGATTTACTCAGCGACAATACTGGATAGTTTTTCCCATATCTTCACCATGGCCAACGTATCCAGACGGCAGTATGCAAGCAGATTCTGTCGGATCTCCTCGCGGCGGCTTTTGTCCTTGAGTCGATAAAGGCTTGCAAATGTATCCATGGCCATGCCTCCATCCTGGATTTCCAGGCGCGTATAGTCCAGCGCGGGGTCGTCGGGAAACATCGCAGGCAACACTGACTTGATTGAAAAACTACCATTGAAATCCGGATGGTAATAGGCCAACTGACGAAAAGGCACGATAAGATCAACAAACCGGTCAATCAACCCTTCTAGTGCATGTGACAGGTCCGGGTATATGGCCGCCAGCTCCCTGATGCGTCCGATCTCAAATGACTGGTTATATGCCATGATCGAACCGGTTGGTGGCAAATCTGACAGCATGTGCTCAGCCAGTTCTCTTCTGGGATCGGTATTTTCGTCACCGAGGTATTCACGGTGCACCATCTATCCCTGTGCCTCGACAATATGCAGCGAATACTGAAACGGCATCTGCATATAGGGCCGTTGCCCATCAAAACGTGGTACTGCATTCTGGAAGGTTTCAAAGTCGAAGAAACTGATAGGGTTTTCAACAGTATCAAGGAATTCGCGAAGTTTTGGCCGGTTAATTCGCACGACTTTGTCCCGGTATGCCAACACCTGCAGACGCTGCACCTCGCTTAAGGCATAATCATTCGATATGTCCTCATAGCGCACAACTCCACTTTTAAACAGGCGGATCTTTTCACGGTAAGCCATGCGGTACAGGTTGAAAACCGACACCGCTGGCACATCCCAGCAAACATGACTGAAGTCGCATTCAAATGGCTCGTCACAATGCACGCCGATCTCAACAGCCGGCATGTCTCCAGACAGCATGGTTTTCATTGCTGCCAGTGTTTCAGGAATATCGGCCTGCATAGCCATAACCTCATCAGTGATATCTTCTGCGTGGAAGAGCGCCATTACATCAAGATCACCCTGGCGTACATACTCGTTATTGATATGCATTATGAACACCCGGTTTATCTTGATAGCGTCACTCAGCGCGTAATACTGAATAGCCGCATCATCAATATGATAGGACTTGACGCTGGTTGACGCTTTAACCTCGTAAACATTCCAACCATTAGGGGTTTGATGGAGAATATCTGCCATCGCAAAAATCCCCCTGCGTTTGAAGCTTGCCTCGTAGATCGTACCGACATCCTGCGCAATCAAGTTACGGGTCTTGCTGATCATGCCATCGAAATCATCAGCATCGAATTCGATCTCCACACCGCCGGGAAACACCTGCCTGGCATAATCACCAACCGTATTTCCCGTCGCAAACATGGATTCTGTATGCACGTCTGGCGACTGTAGAAGATCTCGCCGGTTTTTGTACAGCCAGAGTGATTTGTGGCATTGAAGGCCGCGGATGTATTGGGATTTGCTTAATACCATAGTTCACCTCCTCCCCACATATCTATCATGGCGACCCAAAGGTTTGCTAAGCAGCTAGTATCGATTATGTTTCGGGGCACTGTTATGAAAGCATATTACAGCTTCCATATATGCCTTCTATATACTTCTCAAAAACTGCATGTAAATCACCACCTATGGTGAGTTAAGTACATCAGCATACAAAACATACCAGTAGCGATCATCCCCTTGTTCATAATAGATATTGTTTCTCAATGTTTTCTATCACAAAATATGGGGCACAGAATCACGTATAATGTAGCCTCTTGAAATAAATAAATGTAAATACATGTAAAATAAGAAATTAATATTACACAGACAGATTTTCATCAAATCATAGGCTTTTTTCAATCTATTATACTGTTAAATTTATATCGAAAAATAATGGTTAGTTCTACTAAAGACGCTCTTATATCTAAAACATGCAAATTACTTGTACAGCATTTCCGTAACCTACTAGAATCTGGATTAGGCGGCTTTAATTCAAGGATTTTCCAACACATGCTCCACTGGGAATATGATTTTGTTGGCATAGGAACCTCAAAAGAAGCCGCTGATAAAGGTGAATTTCATCCGGAGCATGTCGTTCCATGTGCCGTTATGATTACTGAGGTCAAGCGCCTTATAAGTGAGGGCATTCTGAGTGATGATGAGATTGCAAAGTTACTTAAAAAACATTGGAAAATCGCACGAATAACAAAAGATCAAGCAAAATACATTGATTATAAGCTAGGCCTTAAATCATCAATGCCTGATGGCTGGAGCTTTGAAGGAGGTGACACATTAGCGAGATTAAAAGAAGCCAATATATCCATTATATCTGAAAGTAATGATAAGCATAAACAGTAAAGAATAGAACAAGGCATTACCAGCAAAAAAGATGGTTATCGAAGCTATCCGATATTTAAGGCTCAGTCCGCTTTGCCTGTCCCTGCCTGACCGGGAGCAAGGTGCGGATTGGGCTCCGGCAGCATCACGCCTTGGAACAGCTGTTCAGGTTCTTCGATGAGGATGCCATTGATGCGGCTTCTGCTGCGTTTCCCCACCACCTGGTAAGCGTGAATGTT
>JAJRTX010000232.1 GCA_021545665.1 Zetaproteobacteria bacterium | reverse complement strand
CGACTGGTTCAACAATCGCCGACTGCTTAGCTCCATTGGCGACATCCCACCGCGCGAGTATGAAGAAAATTATTATCGACAGACTGAGTATCAAAAAGCAGCATGATGACTCAAACAAAAATGCCTCCGATGAAACCGGGGTGATTCACACCTAATCAATCCGCAGGTAAAGATCATCTTTTCTACCGGTTATGATAAGAGCCTGTTAGCTGGTATGAAACATGAAGTCGTACTCAATAAACCTTTCCCTATTGAGGGGATGAAATGTCTAATCGGTAAGCAACTCAATATTTAAAAGGTGATTGATTAACTTTGTCCTGTTTCAACTGCATCAATCAGCGCAGTTTTACTGAATTAGTGGTGCATAAAGCTTGAGATGACAGTATTCACAATAATTAAAAAATTATTTTATATGTCAATATATCTTTAATCATATACGTTTTAAATATTCGATAATCAAGGCTCTTTCTTCATCTGATTTATTGCCTGGAATAGCCATGGTTGTCCGTGCTTTTATCCTTGTTGGATTTTCAATCCATTCATTCAGAGATTTTTCATCCCATACGGCATACGGCACACCGGATATTTTTGGTGCACGACCAAAAACCCCTTGTAATGGCGGGCCAATTTTTCTGAAATTACCCTCAAGATTATGGCAGGAACCACATTTTTTGCGGGTGAGTTGTGCGCCGGGTAGTGCTTTCAGATCAGCGGTACTTATATCAACAGTTCCTTTGTCGGCCTTACCGTTGCTACCGCTGTCCTCACTACCAGAGCAAGCTGAAAGAGCTATAATAATCAGTATCAGTAGAAAAATATTGGTAAGCATATGACTGCGCATGGGGAATCCTCTCGGTGCAATATTAGGTTGTCATGCTATCACAGTATACTTCGGAAAATCAGAAATTTCTAGAGATATGCCCGATAAAAAGCCAATTGCAAAACTCTGAGTGGATGAGTAGGGAGGCTAATCGCCACTCACGAGTTTTATGATTGACTCTAAAGAAAATTATATTTTGAGAAAGAGCTTCCTCATGGAGACAAGGTGAGAGGCTCTTTGCATATAGATTACTTCAAGAGGAATAGCCTGAACCCCTGATTTTCAGTTGTTGTTATTGATAAGTGGTGCAATAGAATGTAGTTTCTATTCCTTTAGGGAGGGAATATTTGATGTTTGAGTCAATGTCAGGAAAAGATGCGAAAGACACGCTGAATTTTATTTTTTATGCCGCTCTTGATATTGAGACAGAAACTAATCATCAGGTATTTATTGATAAAGTTTTAATGCATGCAAGGCGAATTTTCGATGCATCAGCTGGAAGCATTTCGCTTATTGACGGTGATTATCTACAATTCCTGTCGCTCCAGAATGATGAAATTGATATTGCCGCCATGCATGATACCCATTTCAGGATTCCTCTTCGTAAAAGCAGCATTGCAGGTTATGTGGCACTGACGGGTGAAATGCTCCATATAAAAGATCCATATAATTTGCCTGATAATATTCCATACCAATTCAATTCATCCATAGATAAGCAGACTGGATTCAGGACTGAAGCTATCCTGGCGGTTCCTTTGCGCCATCCCATCAAAGGTGTGATTGGTACATTTGAAATCCTGAACCCAAGAGGGAAGATATTTCAAGAGCTCAATATTGGCATTGCCAAGGGATTTTCATCAATTGCTGCTGCAACTATTGTAAGTATGCAGCTTCAGGAATCGTTAATGAAAGCCTATCTGGAAACGTTGATTCGGTTAGGGCATGCCGCTGAATATAAAGATCAGGATACTTTCAAGCATATTCAGAGGATTAGGTATTCATCCAAGGTTATAGCACGCCAGCTTGGATGTTCAGAGGAGGAGCAGGAAAACATTTTTCATGCATCAGCCATGCATGATGTGGGAAAGGTGGGCATTCCGGATGCAATTCTGAGCAAAAAAGGCAAACTTGATGCAGAAGAGTGGGAAGTCATTAAAACTCACCCGAGCAAAGGGGCTTCGATACTCGGCGGTTCCGATACTGAGATTCTCCAGATGAGTGAGCAAATTGCCCTGTATCATCATGAAAAATGGAATGGCAATGGCTATCCAGAGGGGTTGAAGGAAGATGAGATTCCATTTCCTGCCAGAATTGTTGCGGTTGCAGATGTATTTGATGCCCTTGTGCAGGAGAGACCCTATAAAAAAGCCTGGCCTCTGCAGGATGCACTTGACCTGATCCAGGATGAAAGAGGTAAACACTTTGATCCCATGGTTGTTGATGCATTTTTTGCCTGTAAAGATGAGATTGTAAATATCCAGCGAGAGAATGGCATCATTATAGAGTAGATCGGAAGTTGCTGTTTCACATTCAACAGCTGTATGCTGATCTGAATCTATTTGATAGCGAATACCTGAATAGGGTTGGAAATACCATGTACCCGGGTTTCTGGCATGGCCTCCAGAGGAATTGCATGTTTGGTCGTCTTGGCAACATCCTCACTGATAAGAATATCCGTACCCCATTTTTTATTTAGTCCCTCAATGCGTGAAGCCATATTGACAGTATCACCGATCACAGTGAACTCCATGCGATCCTGGCTGCCCACACTGCCGGCCACCATATTTCCACAGTGGATGCCAACACCTATCCTGAGCAGATGTTTGCCACTTTTTTCCTGTTCTACATTAAATTTATGTAGTGCATCTCTCATTTTCAATGCGGCTTGCACTGCGTGTTCGATATGATCTGGTTGTGGTGTAAGAACACCGAATACGGCCAGAAGGCTGTCCCCGCCAAATTTATTAATCCAACCCCCTTCCTCTTTGATGGCTGGCTCAACGGTGTTAAAGTATTGATTGAGCAGGCTTACGACTTCTGCTGCTGACATCTTTTCTGACATGGCAGTAAAATCACGAATGTCGGCAAACAGGACACTGGCATGCACCTCTTTACTGTCGAGTGCGGTACCATTCTGCATGACATCATCCGCCAGTTCTTTGGCTACATAACGTCCAAATGCATCACGCAGGCGCTCACGCTCCATTAATTCTTTCACCATCCTGTTAAAACGCCTGAAAATACCGGCATATTCATCATTTGTTCGTTCCAGTAGTGAGATATCCAACCTGCCCTCTTCCACTCTATGCATAGCATCTGACAGTTCACTGACTGAACCACTGACCTCATTAGCCATACGCAGGAAGATAAGTAGTGACATGATATAGCCCACTATCACAATCAGGATTGTCCAGCGGATCAGGTTTGGCATAAAATCCAGCATTTCACTCAATCCGATAGCAATCAGCTCATGGCGAATATCAATCAATATGGTAGTGCCGAGAATGATCATGGGCGGCAATACAACAAGGCTGGAGACAAGCAGTAGCTTATGTTTCATATCAATCCGTATAATGCGAGTCTGTTGCTCTGGAGAGAGTTCTCCACATTGCTTGTGGGCCAGGGTAATTATTGGAAGCAAGAGGTTTGCAATTGCGTAGTATTCAAATATCGCATGCCCGATACCGACCATGAAAGAGACCAGCAGGGCAATCATCAATTGCCACAGCTCTAATTCTAAATCCATAAAGAGGTTGGCAATGAGTACTAGCAGTGAAAAAGTCAGGGTAAATGCCGGAGCCTGATAGAAGAGGATTCGTTTGGCGGAAAGCACCTGAAAATTCCTTGCCTGAATCAGAGCTTCAGAAGCGATCTGAATATTGTGGTGTTCGGGAGGAGTGTCTAAATATATGCTGATGAGGCGAAAATCTCGTTTCAGCACAAGTATGCCAGTAACCAATAGAGCTACAACCCCTCCGGGCAAGATCATTGTAATTCCCAGAAATTGTTGATGAGTTGTTAGGGATAGTCCAAAGTAAAATAGAAAAGTGCCGACCGATATCGGCCAAACTACAGCCGCAAGACAGATGCCACATAATTCCCGGTAGATATTGGACGTGGGCATTTCCGAGTAATCGATATCAAAAGGCCAGAAAAAGTGTAAATATTTTTTCATGAGAATTCCCGCCCCTGCAGCTTAGTTCAAACTCAATATTCCAATAGAATTAATAGAAATAATAAGGCCATGATGGTATAGGAAAACGCCGTCCATGGCCTGATATAGACACTGTAACAGACTCTGATTGCATTGCCATGATAACTTTATAAAATGTTGGGATGCCCGATATTTTTATTCGGTTGGTTCCATGGAGAATTAAAAAAACCGGATCTGGCCAAACAGAATATTACTAGAGCCTGTTAACACTAACCAAATAATGTATAATTAATTCACGCAGTTAACACATAGTCAATTCAAACGGATCTCCCATGTCATGCCTCGTCCACGGGATAATGTAACCATCAAAAACCTACAAGCTCTTAATGTCATTTTGTGGTTGAGCATGGGTGTAAGTGGTGCGGTTTACCAAAGAAGTATGGCAACTGCATACGATCTATACCCGTATGAACCGCTGGGCCAGGAAAGGCGTCCTGGAACGGGTGTTTAATGAGTTACAAAAGGAACAGGCTATTCAGCTTAAGATTGAAGGGCTTTCTCCGGATAGTACAGCCGTCAAAATTCGCCCTGATGGTACAGGCGTTCTAAAAGAACGGCCCGCTCCATAGGAGAATCGCGAGCTGGCTAGACGATAAAGATTCACCTTGTTGCCGCCAATGGTCGTTGCGCTGCAAACTTTTCACTCTCCTCCGGCAATGCTCACGATGCCCCTGAAGGGCGTAAATTAATGCGAGAACGCCCCATGCAACCCATATCCGCTCCTCATCTTATTATGGACAGGGCATATGAAGGTGATGAGACACGCCAATTGGCATTGGATCTTGGTTTTTTACCTGTAATTCCCCAAAAATCAAACCGGAACAACCCTTGGGAATATGATACAGAGATTTATAAAAACCGAAATCAGGTTGAACGGTTATTCAGAAGACTCAAAGGTTTTCGACGAACCTTTTCTCGCTTTGATAAACTCAATGTCGTCTTTTCTTTCTTCATTTACTTCGCCTTGGTCATTGAAACTATCAAATAGTGTTAACAGGCTCGGTAATCCCCCCATTTATAACCGAAGTTAGAAGTAGAGGTTAAGCAGCTAACGCCAGTTTTTGAACCGGGGTTATGCCACCGACGGCCATAT
>JAJRTX010000231.1 GCA_021545665.1 Zetaproteobacteria bacterium | reverse complement strand
TGTCGCGTTCACTGCCGCACAGGCAGCTTAGAAAAAAATTAACACATATAGAAAACAGCAATTATCGTTCACTGCCGCACAGGCAGCTTAGAAAGGAATACATGTACCTGCCATCTGTAAGTTTGTGTTCACTGCCGCACAGGCAGCTTAGAAAGATCATAACACCACCAACAGCCATGACTTCGGGTTCACTGCCGCACAGGCAGCTTAGAAAGGACATAGAAGCACAATGTTTCATAGAATTGAGTTCACTGCCGCACAGGCAGCTTAGAAAGACATTAGACATACGTGTCTCATGATTACCGAGTTCACTGCCGCACAGGCAGCTTAGAAAAATCCCTCGAACACCAAAAACGATGCGCTTCGGTTCACTGCCGCACAGGCAGCTTAGAAAATTCGTAAGAAGCGGGTAGTCTCCAGCGGACTGTTCACTGCCGCACAGGCAGCTTAGAAAGAAAACGGGCAGAGAATGAGACAAAGAAAACAGTTCACTGCCGCACAGGCAGCTTAGAAATCATTCTTCTCACGATGCTTTTATCAATATTGGTTCACTGCCGCACAGGCAGCTTAGAAAGTATTCCTTTTTTTCCTGCCCGTCTTCGTCGGGTTCACTGCCGCACAGGCAGCTTAGAAATTTGTGCTTTGGTGTAAACTCAAGCCTCACCGGTTCACTGCCGCACAGGCAGCTTAGAAAATTCGTAAGAAGCGGGTAGTCTCCAGCAGACTGTTCACTGCCGCACAGGCAGCTTAGAAAAACAGAATCAATATAAGAACCGTCAACTTGATGTTCACTGCCGCACAGGCAGCTTAGAAATGCTGTCTACGCTCCGCTGTGTTTATAAGCTAGTTCACTGCCGCACAGGCAGCTTAGAAAAGCCCAAGGAAAGTAAGCATTGTAATTGGCCTGTTCACTGCCGCACAGGCAGCTTAGAAATCTCTTGCTGCAACAATCTCTTAACAGTAATTGTTCACTGCCGCACAGGCAGCTTAGAAAATAAGTCATGCCGCTGTCGTTTATGTCAATTGGTTCACTGCCGCACAGGCAGCTTAGAAACCCCGCTGCAACGCCCGCTTGTCATACGCTACGTTCACTGCCGCACAGGCAGCTTAGAAATGTCTGTGATCGCTGCCGCTCCACCGACGACAGTTCACTGCCGCACAGGCAGCTTAGAAAAGGCGATTCTGAGGGCGCGGAATAATGGCTATGTTCACTGCCGCACAGGCAGCTTAGAAAAGAAAGATTAGCAGCCTCATCGTTTCATCACCGTTCACTGCCGCACAGGCAGCTTAGAAACTACGCGTAGCGAGATCCACCTGGCCGGACGAGTTCACTGCCGCACAGGCAGCTTAGAAAGAAGAAGCTTAGGATGGTTCTAATCACTGCACGTTCACTGCCGCACAGGCAGCTTAGAAATTGTAATTGTTCTATGTTCCATACGGTTTTAAGTTCACTGCCGCACAGGCAGCTTAGAAAATTTATTTCTTGATTTTGCGTTACGTATTGCTGTTCACTGCCGCACAGGCAGCTTAGAAATTTCATGGGCTACTTTAGCGCAGATGAAGCAAGTTCACTGCCGCACAGGCAGCTTAGAAAAGCACTTAGCGTGCTCGTCGTACTTAGTAGACGTTCACTGCCGCACAGGCAGCTTAGAAAACATAAGAAGAGGTAAAATTATAGGTTAAGAAAAAAGCCCGCAATCACAACGATTAACGGGCTTTCTTGGAAGTAGAAAAACTGTTAAATGGTACCGGGAGCCGGAGTCGAACCGGCACGGCCGCGAGGCCAATGGATTTTGAGTCCATCGTGTCTACCAGTTTCACCATCCCGGCATAAGAATTGGAGCTTGAAAGACGGCGCGAAGCATTGTCATCACCATCTTGCCTGTCAAGTTTTTTGGCTGGACTTAATGCAAATATGAACAGTAATAATTGTGATTTAAATACTGTCTGATGTGCTTGCAATCCGACTTAAAGCGGCAAGGATGGCGCTGGTGAGATTTGACATGATAAGCCGATGCGGCGGATCGAATGATGGATTTTGATGTAGTGATTGTCGGTGGCGGGGTGGTTGGCGCTACGCTGGCACTGGAGCTGGAACTACTGGATTACAATGTGGCCGTTATTGAATTGCACCAGCCCGTATTTACATCAGGTAATCCTGAGCGGGTGATTGCCCTGAACTACGGTTCGCGCCGCCATTTTGAACGACTGGGGCTCTGGCAGGATATTGCAGCTACAGGCTGCGGGGATATCCGTCATATTGTGGTGACTGAGGTCGACAACCGGGGACGTGTGGACATGGATGTCTCGGATTGCTGCGGGCAAGTTCCGGCGCTCGGACATGTGATTGCAATGGGGCCAATGCTTGAGCCGATTTATCAGCGTCTGGATCAAAGTTCCGTGCAGTTGTTTTCACTGGCATCCGTAACTGGCTTTACTCTGTTGGAAGATGCTGTTTTCGTAGAGATCAGGATAGACGATAAAACTGTGACACTGAAAACAGCTTTGATCGTCGGGGCCGATGGTACAAACAGCCAGATTCGTCGTATGGCCGGTATCGACACTTTCGGCTGGGATTACAATCGTTTTGGCATTGTGGCTACAGTTGAGTGTCAAAAGAGCCATGGGGATGTGGCTTATGAATGTTTCCGGCCATCCGGGCCGCTGGCTTTTCTGCCGCTGTCTGACGGGCGCTTCTCAATCGTCTGGGCTGCCGGACCCGGCGAAGCAGCGCATTTGCTTGATCTGGGCGATGAGGCATTCATTAAGGCTTTGAGTCAGGCAGCGGGTGAACAGACTATGTCACAGACCGGAGCTATTAACGCCATTTCAAAACGGGCCGCTTTTCCGCTTGAACTCACGATTGCCAAACAGTTTGCCAAATCCCGCCTGGTGCTGGTTGGCAATGCAGCGCATACGCTGCATCCGGTTGGCGGTCAGGGCATGAATCTGGGCTTGCAGGATGTATTGTCATTGCTTGATGTACTTGATTCTGAATTAGCACACTCTGATCCGGGTCAGGGTATTCTGATGCAGGCTTATGCTGAAAAGCGGCGGGTTGATGTGATTGCAGTTGCAGCATTTACTGAATCCATGGTGACTGCCTTTGGTACCGATTTGCCGGGAGCTAAAACTCTGCGCGGTTTGGCTTTGCAGGCCTTGCCGAAAATATCTTTCCTGCAACAGCTGTTACTTACCCGGGCATCGGGCATCGGGCATCGCTCAGATGGAGACGCAACACGGAGGCAAGCAGCATGACTGAATTTGTAGATGTAGCCATCGTTGGCGGCGGCATGGTTGGTCTGACGCTGGCCTGCGCCCTCAAAGGTTCGGGCTTGTCTGTTGTGATTATTGAGCGTGGCGAAGCGAAGGTGTTTACTTCGCTGGATCGCGATTGCCGCGTATCATCTATTGTGATGGGGAACGTAAAAATATTACAGGGTCTGGGCGTTTGGGATCATCTGCACGATGAAGCTGAACCTATTCGCGCCATGCGCATCTGGGATAATCAGCAGGCAGGTGGAATCCGCTTTGATTGCAGTGAAATCGGTGAACCAGCACTTGGTTATCTGATAGAAAACTCGCGCACGCAGGCGGCTTTGCACAAAACGCTGTTGGAAAGTGATAATGTCGAATTCTGCTGTCCGGCCGAAATCGTCGAAATTAAATGGTTACAGGAAACAGTCAGAGTAAAACTGAGTGATGGCCGTAGGTTTGAAACAACATTGATTATCGGCGCTGACGGCGGCAGATCGTGGATTCGGGAACAGGCCGGGATTGGTATCTTTGAGCGCAATTATCATCAGAGAGGTATTGTGGCGACGGTACGCCCTGAAAGACCTCATGGCAGCATGGCTTATCAGCGTTTTCTGCCCACAGGCCCGTTGGCTATGTTGCCGATGACAGACAATCTCTGTTCCATCGTCTGGAGTGCTGAGGACGATGAAGCAGGGCGTTTGATGGCTTTGGATGATACAGCCTTTCTCAAAGCGCTGAATCGCACCTTCGGGCCGGTTCTGGGGCGCATTGTTGAGTCCGGCGAGCGTGCTGCTTTTCCATTGATTGGCAGACTGGCAAAACACTTTGTACGTCCGCGACTGGCTCTGATTGGCGATGCTGCCCATAGTATCCATCCACTGGCCGGTCTTGGTGTGAATCTGGGTTTGCGCGATGCCATGGTATTGGCGCAGGAGATATGTGATGCCAAACGCTTTGATGAAGACTGGGGCGAACTGAGTGTGCTGGATCGCTATAAAAAGCAACGATTGCCGGATGTGCTTAGCATCATGGCTTCGATGGAAGGTTTTCACCAGATTTTCACGGGCAATTTCCCCGGCCTGCAAAATCTGCGCGGACTTGGCATGCGAGCGATGGGCAACAGTGGTGCCATCAAGACTTTGCTGATGCGCAATTCCACAGGTTTGTCTTTGCCCGTACCCAAACAAATCAGCTAGAGAAGTAGTTTTCATGCCGGTGCTGTATTATTCCACGATCCGATGTGCAGTTGGTGTTGGGCATTCAGGCCTGCCTGGTCTGCGCTACAGGCACAACTGCCACAATCGCTGCAAGTAAAGTATTTATTGGGAGGATTGGCTCCGGATTCTGAGATTCCCATGACCACAGAAACACAAACCATGATTCGACAACACTGGCAGAAAATTGAAAAAAAGTTCCCGGAACTTGTTTCAATTATGATTTTTGGTCGGACTGCCAACCCAGACGCTCAACCTGGCCAGCATGCCGGGCTGTGATTGCCGCCAGAGAGCAGGGGGCGCAACTGCAAGATGCAATGATCAGCCTGATCCAGTAAGCTTATTATCTGCATGCCCGCAATCCATCGGATGATGTTGTGCTGCTTGATCTGGCTTCGTCGCTGGCTCTGGATGTTGACAGATTTCGTGATGAATTGAATACCGCTAAAACACAGCAGGTGTTGAGATACGAAATTCAGCTCAGTCAAAAGATGGAGGTTGCCGGGTTCCCCGGTCTGGTTCTGGAAAACAATGGTTCTTATCAATATGTCAGGATTGATTATAATGATGTGGATGTGATGCTTCAGCAGATTACTTCAAGCATTAAATTGTAAGTAAACCACAGAGCTGTCATCTCCGGAAAACCTGAATTAAGTCGTGGTAATGAACGTGATGCGAATAAATATGCTTTTCCCAATAGAATTGTGGTGGATTGTTACCACGGAAGCACGCAGATTTAGGCCGATGATTTTTATATCCGGAGTTTTATTTGTGTTTATCCAAAGTCGACAGCATTTGAACCACAATGCCTGAACAACAGATCCATATTCTATCGTCACAGGTGGCTAATCAGATTGCTGCCGGTGAAGTGGTTGAGCGGCCTGCTTCGGCGGTAAAAGAGCTGATTGAAAATGCACTGGATGCCGGTGCATGCCAGATTATTGTGCGCATCACCGGAGCCGGTAAAAAACGCATCGAAATTGAAGATGATGGCTGCGGCATGTCTGCCGCTGATGCCGGGATTGCTATTCAGCGCCATGCCACCAGCAAGATTGAAACAGCCGAAGATCTGCATCGCATTGCCAGCCACGGCTTTCGTGGCGAAGCACTGCCTTCGATTGCTTCGGTGTCGCGCTTTCGCATGCAGACTGCTCTGGCTGGCAGTGACGAGGGCGTTGAAGTCCGGATTGATGGCGGTGGCGACAGTGAAATTCGCCCCTCTGCTCCGCGCCGGGGTACGCGAATCGAAGTGCTGGATCTGTTTCTCAATACGCCGGCACGGCTGAATTTCATGCGCACAGACAAAACAGAGGAAGCTGCCATTGTCGATGTGTTCCGCGCTTTGGCTCTAGCCAGTCCTGCGGTCGCCATGTCTCTGGAGCTGGATGGACGCAGGCGTTTTGATTTTCCGGTTCAGGATGAGCAGGCGCGGGTTTTGGCTATTATGGGCAAGGAATTCACGGCCAACAATATCGAACAATCGATTCAGCACGATGGGATATTGATCTCGGCTTTTCTGGGCTTGCCGACCTTTCATCACCGTAATTCGAATCGCATGATGTTCCTGGTCAACGGGCGGGTGATTCGTGACAAGCAGTTGATTGCAGCACTACGGGCCGGATATCGCGATGTGATGTTTCATGATCGTTATCCGGTGGCCGTGGTTCGTCTTGAGATTGATCCGGCCGATGTCGATGTGAATGTGCATCCTGCCAAACGTGAAGTGCGTTTTAAATCGCCGCAGAGTGTTCGGGCAGGCATCGTAGCCTGCGTGCGTGCGGCCATTGAACGCATGGGTCAGTCTGTTTCTTCCACCACAACAGATCAGGCATTTCATGCCATGGATCGTTCCCCGTCATCTGGATATTCGGGGCAGGGCGGTCTGCCGCATTTCAGTTCTGGCGGTTATGCCCCAGCTCCCGGTTCCAGGTCGCCAGGCAATGCCGTGCCTGCCGATATTCAGCGCTTATTATTCTCCGCTCCATCTGCGCATGAGCCTGAAGCAGGCTATGACACAAGCGGTAAACTTGATCTGGGCAGGCCGCTGGCCCAGATTCATCGCTGTTACATCCTGGCGCAAACCGATAGTGGCGTTTTGCTGATTGATCAACATGCAGCGCATGAACGCATGACGTATGAAAAACTAAAAACCCAACTGGCCAAAGCTGATGTAGCCACCCAGATGTTGCTGACTCCGGAAAGCCTTAGCCTGCATGGTGAAGCTGCAGCCTGGTTGCACGATCACACAGCCGATTTGCAGCCATTTGGTGTGGATATCGAGATTGCCGGGGATGAGTTATTTCTGGTGCGCAGCATCCCGGCCATGCTGGCAGGGGAACCTGTTTGCCAGCTGGTTGAAGAGCTGATCGAGACCTGCATGCTGATCGGTATGGAATCGGAAGCAGATCAGAGCGGGCTGGGACGAGTGCTGGAACGCTGGTTGGGTAATCGTGCCTGCAAGGGTTCAATCAAGGCCGGTCGTGTATTGTCAGTCGATGAGCAGGAGGGGCTGCTGCGCCAAATGGAACAGACGCCCAATATTGCCCAGTGCAATCATGGTCGTCCGACTTATGTGTCCCTCTCCCTGAATGATCTGGACCGCCTGTTTGGCCGCCGGGAATAGTTCAGGGTTTTACAGTTTCATCAGGGATGGCCGTAGAAAATATAGTTGGTCGCGTAGTCGCTGAATTCAAAATAGACCTTTTTTTCTCCGGCATCGGCTTGCATATTCATATTTGCATCCAGAATGCCATAACCGAAGCGATAAGGGCGTGGTGTATTGTCACCGGCACCAGTACTTATAGCTGTAGATATCTTGTCAATACTGATAAACCGCTTAACCAGCTTCTCGCCCGCATAAATTTCCAACACCCCATCCGTACCCGTATAATTCTGCACGGCACGACTGATTTTATTTTGCTGCTCCTGAGTGCAACCACTCATGATAATCGCTGCCAGTAAAATACCAAAAATTCGTAGATACATCATTCCTCCTCTTAGAAACCTACTTCAACTGCAAACCTTCTGCTGGATAATACATGAGTAACACCTGAGCCGCAGCAGTCTGTTAATTGAATTCTTCAATTCAGCCAAACGTAGTGCACTTACGACTTGAATTCACCTATGAACTTACTTCTCGCATTTCTATTTACCGATCCAGGCACGATGTTTTGAAGCTTTCTAATTTTAGCTATTTATTCTCTTATTTCTCCATAGAATAACAAGGATAGCGTAGCATGGGCAACAACTGACTTGCAGACATGATTGGTTTCAGCCTGACTAACTGTATATCATTCGATATTGGTTTATATATACCAATAAGGATATCAACTGATGTTGCTATTGTTGCCAGAAATTGTTCATGTCTGTGATGCTGTTCTGGCTCGAAGAAAAACCGCAAACCATGAACAACACTGATTTTTCCTGGTCATCGGGCATAGGGGGCATTAAACCTTGCATTTAGATCCGGTTATGCTGGTGATCACTATCGCGCTGTTTTGCTCCATGCTGATTGCTTATGTTGCCGAGCGCCTCAGGCAGCCGATTGTTGTAGCTTATATTTTGACCGGTATTGTGCTCGGACCTTCCGGTCTTGCAGTGATTGAGGATCATGAACTTGTGACCCGAATCGGCGAAATCGGTGTGATTATGTTGCTCTTTTTTGTTGGCATGGAAGTGTCTATTCCACGCCTGATGAAGGGCTGGCGGATTACTTTTATTGGCACCAATATCCAGATCTTAATCAGTGTGGCAGTTTGTGTTGGCCTGGTAGTCTGGCTGGGCATGGAATGGAAGCAGGGGGTACTGTTTGGTTTTATAATCAGTCTTTCCAGTACTGCTGTCGTATTGAAGATGCTGCAGGATTCCGGCGAGCTGGACTTACCTATGGGGCAAAATGCCCTGGGTATATTACTGGTTCAGGATATGGCCATTATTCCCATGATGGTGATTCTGGGTTTGATGGGAAGTGCCACTATTTCAGTTCCGGAAATATCTATTCAACTGCTGGGTGGCCTTGCAATTGTCGCTTTTGCGCTGTGGCTGATGCGCAGTGGCCGCTTTCATATTCCTGATACTCTGATCGCCAATGCTGACCAGAGTATCATGCTGGGTCTGCTTTTATGTCTTGGTTCTGCATCTTTAACCGCATGGCTGGGGTTATCACCTGGACTGGGAGCGTTTCTGGCTGGCATACTGCTGGCTTCATCGGATCGGGCAGAATGGGTGCATGAACATCTGGGCCCCGTGCACGTAATTTTCATGGCTATGTTTTTTCTTTCTGTTGGTATGCTTGTCGATTTTTCTTATTTTCTTGAGCATATAGAAATTGTGCTGGGTGTGACGGTGCTTATTTTTCTATTCAATGCCGGAACGAATATATTTGTATTGCGTTCACTGGGGGAAGATTGGGAGACTTCATTATTAACGGCAGGCCTACTGAGTCAGATTGGCGAATTCTCCTTTTTGCTTGCTGCTATTGGTCTGCATGCCGGACTGATGAATGAGTCGCTGCACTCTATGACTGTGTTGGTGATAGCCCTGACATTGATGCTCAGTCCGTTATGGCATTCGATGATCAAACGATTTGCACATCTGCACGGTTTGAACGAAAGCGGTTGAACGTTTTGCAGCTGTATGCAGTGGCCCTGATGGGAGCAACCGGCACTGGAAAATCCGCTCTGGCTATGGCTGTGGCGAAGGCGGCGAAATGCAGTATTATCTGCTGTGATTCGATGCAGTTGTATAAGAGTCTGAATATCGGCACAGCCAAACCGACAACGGGTGAGCGCAGTGAAATCCCCCATTTTATGGTCGATTGCTGTACTTTGCCTGATATGTATTCAGCCGCCCGTTGGGCCAAAGAGGCCTGCAATGTAATCACAAAGGAAAATGCGAAGGGGCGGGTGCCTCTGATTGTCGGCGGCACCGGTTTGTATTTACGTGCTTTGATTGAAGGCTTTGCCAGTATTCCTGAGGAACATCCGGAGCTGCGGGAAAAGTATGAACTTATTCATAAAGAGGAAGGGTCAGAAGTATTATACCGATTGTTGCAACATAAAGATGCAGCGATGGCTTCCCGTTTGAAGGTGGGTGACAGCCAGCGAATCAAGCGTGCGCTATGCGTATTTGAAAGCACAGGTAAAAGCCTGCTTGCATGGCAAACAGAGGCAAGAGCCGAGCATGTGAATATTGTATGCCCTGTATTTGTGCTGGACTCGCCGCGTGAGATCCTGAGAGAGCAGTTGGCCAGACGCTTTCATGCCATGATTGAGGCTGGCTGGCTGGATGAAGTGCGCTGGCTGGCTGCACAGGCTGTTCCCGAAACCCATCCTGCCATGCGGGCGGTGGGATACAGACAGTTGCTTGATCATCTGACTGGCAAGCTGAGTCTGGATTCAGCCATCAAGGGTGGTATCACAGCCACACGCCGTTATGCCAAACGGCAGGTGACATGGTTTGCCCATCAAACACCGGATGCCATTCATGGCGAGGCCAGTGTTTTACATCCTTTATTAATGGAGACAATAACAAAGTGAGTGATGATATATTAACGGATGAGGGCCCGGATATCGCAATCAGTGTTCATCCCGCTCTGGCCGCCAAACGCATAGGTGAATATATCTGGGCGGCGCGTGCCGAGGAGTTTGACAGACTCGTTGAGTCAACCGATTGCAAGCGCGTGGATTCCGTATCTTTTACGGTTCGTCGGGCGCTGGCTGCAACGCTGCTTGGCAAGGGGCAGGTCGAAGATATTCGGTTGAAGGTGGAGCGCTGGGAAGCTGATGTGGTGTTTGTCGATCATCCGCTGTCGCCTGTGCAGCAGCGCAATTTGGAAACTGCTTGGCAGACTAAGGTTGTGGATCGCACCGGCCTGATTCTGGAGATATTCGCATCGCGAGCGCGAACACGCGAAGGCGTATTGCAGGTGGAACTGGCCAGCCTGAATTATCAGCTTGGGCGGCTGGTCAGAAGCTGGACGCATCTGGAGCGACAGCGCGGCGGTTTCGGCTTTCTGGGCGGCCCCGGTGAGCGTCAGATCGAATTAGATCGGCGCATGATCCGCAACAGCATTCGCTCTCTGGAAAAAGATCTGGATAAAGTGAAACGTATGCGGGCCACACAGCGAGATGGCCGAAAACGCAAGGATATTCCAACAGTTGCGTTGGTCGGTTACACCAATGCTGGAAAGTCAACGCTGTTCAATCACCTGACTCAATCCGGCGTTTATGTAGCCGACCAACTCTTTGCCACGCTTGATCCGACCCTGCGCTTGCTGGAGCTGGACGATGGTCTGCGCCTGATGCTTTCCGATACGGTGGGTTTTGTGCAGGAGTTGCCGCATGAACTGGTTGATGCCTTTCGTGCCACACTGGAAGAAGTGATTGAAGCAGATTTAATTTTGCACATTCGTGATGCTGCTGATCCCATGCTTGCCGAACAGGGTCAGGTGGTCAAAGACACACTGGAGCAACTGGGGCTGGTTGGCGATGATGCTCCACCGGTGCTGGAAGTAATGAATAAAAAAGATCTGGTGCCGGGGCTGAATTCATACCGGGCAGACACTATTTTCGGTAGCCGTATTGCTGTTTCCGCCACAACAGGGCAAGGCATGGATGAGCTGCTGGCACTATTGGCTGACTGGCTAAAGCAAGAAATGTTTGAAGTGCATTTAAAGCTGCGCATTTCGGATGGCCGCGCTATTGCTTTTTGCCATGAACACGGCGCGGTACTGTCGAAAACAGCCGATGATGAGATCATGGATATTATCGTTCGCCTCAATCCGGCAGATGCAGGACGATTCAAAGAGGAATCAGGCATCCATTCTTTACAGTATTAAACACCATAGATGACGGCATGGGTCAGTTTCGACATAATGCGCAAAAATCTGAAAATACAGGATGACTTTACCTTGTAATTTCACCCACAACTGGAGTTTCCATGTCTGATCGCAGTCAGTTTTTTAATGCGCCGCTTGCCGATACAGTGGTTAAGGATGCAATTGCAGCTGAACTGGGCCGCCAGCAACATACGCTGGAGCTTATTGCCAGTGAAAATATTGTTTCCAAAGCAGTGATGCAGGCGCAGGGCTCGGTGATGACCAATAAATATGCCGAAGGTTATCCGGGGCGGCGTTATTACGGTGGTTGTGAGCATGTGGATAAGGTTGAAGCACTGGCTCAACAACGTGCGCGGGAGCTTTTTGGCGTAAAACATGCCAATGTGCAGCCGCATTCCGGTTCTCAGGCCAATATGGCCGTATACATGGCTGTACTGAATCCGGGTGATACGATTTTGGGCATGGATTTATCCCATGGCGGGCATTTAACCCATGGAAGCCCGGTCAATTTTTCCGGACGTTTATACAATGTTGTGGCTTATGGCGTACGTGAAGAAGATGAGTTGATTGATTATGATGTGATGCAGAAACTGGCTGAAATTCAGCGTCCAAAAATGATTATTGGCGGCGCTTCGGCTTATGAACGCCATATTGATTTTGCTCGCATGCGCCAGATTGCTGATTCGGTCGGCGCCATTCTGTTTGTTGATATGGCCCATTATGCCGGGCTGATTGCAGCCGGTGAGTATCCGAGCCCTGTCGGTCATGCACATGTGATCACCACGACCACGCATAAAACCCTGCGTGGCCCACGCGGTGGCATGATTCTGACCGATGATGATGATTTGGCCAAGAAGGTGAATTCGCGGATTTTCCCAGGTATTCAGGGTGG
>JAJRTX010000230.1 GCA_021545665.1 Zetaproteobacteria bacterium | reverse complement strand
TACCTACTACCTTGATCTCTTCTCTCTCGCTATAATTGTTCATGGTTCGTCTCGCTCCTTTTAAATAAATTGCCCTCACTGGACATTTTTATTTTGGCACATTGCGATGCCGTTGGGGAGCGGGACGGACCATCCCATTACTAACCAACTTTATTTTGCAACCGCTTAAGCATTTCCAGTGCTGCCTCATAATCATAACCATCCAGTATCGTCTGTAACCTGCTCACATCTTTCGACAAACTGGAACCATGTAGAGCATTTTTTAAATCATCCATCAATTCCACTGCATCACCATCAGAGTCTTCAAGCATTTCACGCATTTTTTCAATCAGTGGCTCTGCTTCAGGTTGTTCAGAAATATTGCTTTGTTTCCTCATATCTTCTTTGCACGGCAGGCACTGGTCAAGACTACTCAAAACCACCGCAAGTGCCGCTTCTAATTGATTCAGAAATGCTGTATCAATATCACGGCCTCCAATCATCATTTGCTCAAGCTCTGCTGCCATATCTCTAACCTGTACAGCACCGACATTGCCTGCTGCACCCTTCAGAGTATGCGCGATGTATAAAGCCATCTCTTTGTTACTATCGTTCAGTGATGTACGAAGCCTTGTAATAACATCACCCTGACTTTCATGAAAGCGAATGAGTATTCTGTGATACAGGCTGTAATCTCCACCCATTCGAAGCAGTGTGCCGTCTACATCAAGCCCGTTCAGTTCCGGCAAGGCAAACATTTCATCATGTCGTACCGGTTTTTCTGTAAGTAGAACATCTGCCGATCTAGGCCGGGTTACAGGCTTCACCCATTTCAACAGGGTTGAATATAATGTATCAGGATTGATCGGTTTGGCAATATAATCATTCATACCTGCTTGAAGACATTGGTCTTTATCTCCCTGCATGGCATTTGCAGTCATAGCAATAATTATAATATCACCAAAATGTTCATCTTTACGGATTTCCCTCGTTGCATCCAGCCCATCCATCACCGGCATTTGCATATCCATCAATACAGCATCAAAAGTTTCTTCACGTAAAGCTGACAGTGCCTGTTCACCATTTTTTACAATACGAACACTGACTCCCACCCTTGCCAGAAGTCCCTCGGTAACCTCCTGATTAATTTCATTATCATCGGCGACCAGAAGATATACTCCATGCAGACGGGACGGTGACTCAGCCTGCTGTTGTACACCTGCTTCATCCCGCAATAACCCGGTCTGTCCTTTGGCAATCGCAAAACTGACTGCAAAACTAAAACAACTCCCTCTACCCAAAGCACTCTCTAAAGAGATTTCACCCCCCATCATTTCTACCAGCTGTTTACTGATTGCCAGACCAAGACCCGTTCCACCATATTTTCGCGTTGTTGATGCATCTGCCTGTGAAAAAGATTGAAATAAATCAGCCTGCTGGCTTTCAGCAATTCCAATACCGCTATCTGTTACAGAAAAATGCAGCCGAATCTCTTTCTTATCCCGTTCCAATATCCTGGCAGCAACTATAATACTGCCCTCTTCAGTAAATTTAATAGCATTGCTTAACAGATTGACCAGAACTTGCCCCAAACGCAATGGATCCCCCAAAAGCACCGGAATCTCTTTTGGAATATCAAACTGCAAATCCAGACCTTTTTTCTCAGCTTGATCGGAACTGATACTGGACAAATTACTCATAATCTCCTGTAGATTAAGCTCCACCACTTCCATCTTCAGTTTGCCTGCTTCAATCTTGGAAAAGTCCAGAATATCGTTAATAATACCCAATAGCGATGTGGCTGAAGTATTAATTTTTAACAAATAATTGCGCTGTTGCCGGGTTAGATCGGAATCCAGCATCAGGTGAGAAAAGCCAATAACCGCATTCATCGGCGTTCGAATCTCATGACTCATACTGGAAAGGAATTCCGATTTGCTTTTACTGGCGCTGATAGCCACATCACGAGCCCGTGCCAACTCACTGGTTCGCATCTCAACCTTATGTTCCAGTGTATGGCTGTAATCTTTCAGTTGTGCGTAGGAATGGCGTAAACTAATCGCCATTTCCTCCAGCGAAGCCGCCAAAACTCCTATCTCATCCCCGGTGCGCGTACTGCTATGCGCCGTGGCATTAAAATTTCCCGAGGCCAGTTCATTTGAAAACACAACCAGTTTCTGAATTGGCCTTATCCACTTATAAGTCAGAAAAAATACGGCAAGTGTCCCGACGATAAGGAAAAATAAAGCTGTCAATGAGGCCTGCATCACCCTGTTTCTGATTTCCTCATCAATCATTACCTGAGAATCAGCCAGTGTCTGGTTTAATTCATCCAGCGAAAATCCCAGTCGCAATACTCCCCAGTGTTCATCACCAAGCTTAATCGGCACCACAGATTCCATAAATGCGTGGCCACCTACCTCAAATTCATGTTTCATGCTCTCACGTTGTCTGGATGTAAAAGCAGAAATATCGCCGGAGAGAATTTTTTCTCTCAGTTCGACACTAAAATCAGCCCCGTAAGCCACGCTCGGAGTCTTACCCTTCATCAATATAATATACTGCAAGTCATCTATATCTTTAACTGCTTCACGAATAAATGAACGCACTGCAGATAATCTGAACGGAGTTATCATTCCATGGATATGCCCGGACAAATGCGTAGAAGCCTTATCCGCTTTTTTTATCATTTGCTCTTTAAGAAAAGAGCTATGCGTCGACAGAGCCTTATTCAGACTGGCTTTTTGACTGGTCACCTGCAGTAGTGTCAACATCACGACCAGAGCTACAACCAGACCAACGATAGTAATTTCCATTTTCCAGCGAATACTGTTTCTAAATTTTACTTCTCTACTTCCCTGATTTTTCAAATTATTATTCATAAGCTGATTGTAAAATCAGAGTACAAAGTTACACAAGCTTTTTTTAACGAATTCATAAATCCCCTTTCATAGCAATTCCATTTGTGCAACCATTTACCAGCCCCTAACACGCCCGGCTTTTTTCATGTTAAACTACGCCGCATGAATACTCTGATTCAACTGGCTTTGGATGAAGACACTGTCTTTAACGACCTGACCGGACAGGCTACCATTGCTGCCGATACACAAGGAACGGCTCGGATTACCGCCAAAACTGATGGTATTCTGTCCGGCATCAGTATCGCTCAGGCAGTTTTTTCTGCTGTGGATATTAGCATACAATGTGACTGGCAAAAAGATGATGGCGATCATATCACTTCCGGTAATAGCATTTGTGAACTTTCGGGTTCACTGCGCGCACTGCTCGCTGCCGAACGCACTGCACTGAATTTCCTTCAGCATCTTTCCGGGATTGCTACGTCTACTCACGCATTTGTTGAGGCTGTTATGGGCTCAAACTGTCAAATTGCAGATACACGCAAAACAACACCTGGCATGCGCCATATGGAAAAACAGGCGGTGGTGCATGGCGGCGGCATCAATCACCGTCTGGATCTGCAAAGCGGCATGCTGATCAAGGAAAATCATGTTGAGGCCAGCGGTTCAATCAGCGATGCTGTTAATGCATGCTTTAACTCCGGATATGATGTCTGGATCGAGGTTGAATGTGAAACAATGGATGAGGTACAGGAAGCTTTACTGGTCTGCCCGGACATCATTCTGCTTGATAATATGTCGATTGCCACGGTGTGCAAAGCACGAGCCATCATACCCAAATCCATATTACTCGAAGCCTCCGGAAATATCACGCTGAACAATGTGCGTGATTATGCATTAACCGGTGTTGACCGTATTGCTATCGGAGCCATCACCCACTCTGCTCCGGCACTTGATCTTTCCATGCGCGTACTGCAAGAACCATGAATAACAGTCGTGAACATATTCTGACCCGCCTCAGCCTTAGCGAAAGCCCGGTTTCCCGAGATTCTCTGGCCTCCGAACTGGGACTGTCCCGTGCTGGCATATGGAAGCATATCGAAGCTTTGCGCAATAGCGGTATGGACATTCAGGCCTTTGCTGGTCTGGGTTATATGCTGAAGTCAGAAGTATTCAGTGTCGGAGCTCTGAAAGCACGCCTGAACTGTAAACGAATTGGTAACCAGATTAAAATACTTGAAGAAACCGCCTCAACCAATCGTGATATTATGCTGGAAGCAGAGCTGGGCACTGAAGAAGGCCTGGTTATTTTTGCCAACAGACAAAGTCAGGGAAAAGGGCGCATGGGCCGAATATGGCAGACTTTGCCTGAATCACTGGCCTGCAGTGTGCTGCTGCGCCCTGTTCTGCCTCCTGAACAGGTGCCACAATTATCCCTGCTGACAGCCGTCGCTCTGCATGATGCTCTGAGTCAGTTTTCAGCTGACATTCGCATCAAATGGCCCAACGACATCCTGTATCAAGGTGCAAAACTGGCAGGAATACTGACAGAAATGCGGACTGAACCGGGTTTTGTACATGCTGTTGTACTGGGTTTTGGCATCAATTTGCAGGCTCCTGCTGATGGCTGGCCAGAAGATATTTCACATATCGCAACAGATCTGACATCCGTTAGTTGTCAGAAAATATCACGCCTTAACATTGCCACGGCAGTGTTGAATGCTCTTGATCATTGGTATGAGCTTTATTTAACTAATGGTTTTGCCCCTGTCCATGCTGCCTGGTGGCAAGCTCATTCTTCTTCGGGTCAATCGGTACGCGTATTCGATGGTCGGCGATATATTGAGGGTATTGCAAGTGCTCTGGATGATGATGGAGCACTATTATTGAAAACGGATTCCGGGATAGAGCGCATCATTGCTGGCGACCTGGAGTTATTATGACTAAAATCCAACGTCTGCTGGTTGTTGATATCGGCAATACCCAGATGGTTTTTGGCCTCTACGAAGAAGATCAACTGCTTACACATTGGCGACTCTCCAGCGAACGTCAGCTCACATCTGATGAACTGGCCTGGCAACTTCACGGCATGTTTGAACAATTCTCCCAACCTGCCGAGCAAATTATTGGTATTATGGTAGCCAGTGTTGTACCACATCTGGATGCCGCACTGTCAAAAGCATGTGAACGTATCTGCAGGAAAAAACCAGCCTTTGTCGGAGATCCGGAAGTCAAAACAGGAATGGCCGTAGATTATAAAAATCCACGCGAGGTGGGGGCTGATCGTATTGTAAATGCGCTGGCAGCACGCGAATCTTTTGGTGCCCCGGTCATTATCATGGACTGCGGTACAGCTACGACTTTCGATATTGTTTCCCCAGCTGGTCATTATGCCGGAGGACTGATTCTACCCGGTGCCTAAGTAGCACTGGCAGCGCTTTGTCAACGCGCTGCCAAACTGCCCGAAGTATCGCTACAGCGAAATGAGATACTGATTGGCCGTGATACTGCCACCAGCATTCAGTCAGGTAGTTACTGGGCAACAGTAGACAGCCTTTCCGGCATTATTGGCAGATTACACAGGCAAGATGGTTATGAAGATTGTCTCACAATAGCTACAGGTGGTCTGATCCCGCTGTTGCTGTCTGACTTACCCGAAATTGATCATCACGAACCCTATCTAACTCTGGCCGGTCTGCATTTATTAGCAGTAAAGCACTTTCTGAGAGTCTAAAAGACTTTTTATCATCACATGGTTTGGTAAAGATCAACGCCAACAGACAATCCTATCTTTCTGATGGAGTCGAGCACAATTCCGGCTACACTTGCTGCCATGGCTAAATCACTTTTTATCTGTCAAAGCTGTGGTGCCGAACATCGCAAGTGGATGGGGCAGTGCCCGGATTGCGGCGGCTGGAACAGCATCTGTGAGCAGGTAATTGAAACGGGAGCCACACGCATAGGAAGTAAAGGTAAAGTACTCCCCACCTCCTCCATTACCAATATTTCGGCAGAAAACAGTCCGCGCCGATCCTGCCATATTGAAGAGCTGGATCGGGTTCTGGGTGGAGGACTGGTGCCCGGCTCAGCCATACTCATTGGTGGCGACCCCGGCATCGGCAAATCAACACTGTTATTGCAGGCTGCAGCCAAACTGGCGGAGCATGCTGAAAAATCCGGGCAGGTGCTGTATATCACCGGCGAAGAATCCATTCAACAGGTACATCTGCGCGGGGAACGTATTAAAGCCCTGCACCCGAATTTACTGCTTATTTCTGCCTGTGAGCTGGAATCCATGCTGGCCACCATAGCCAAGATCAAGCCTGTTGCTGTTGTCGTTGATTCAATACAGACCACTGTTAGCAACCGTCTGACCAGTGCTCCCGGAACAGTTTCACAGGTGCGTGATTGTGCAGCTGCGCTGATTCAGAATGCAAAACGGCAAGGTCATGCCATGATCCTTGTCGGTCATGTCACCAAGGAGGGCGCACTGGCTGGGCCACGTGTGCTCGAACATATGGTGGATGCTGTCATTTATTTTGAAGGTGATCGCGGTCATGCCCATCGCATACTGCGGGCAGTCAAAAACCGCTTTGGTCCGGCTGGAGAAATTGGCGTCTTTGAAATGACTGATCAGGGTCTGCTGGGTATCCGCGATGCCTCACGTCTGTTTCTGGCTGAGCGCGCCAAAGACACGCCGGGATCTGTAGTTTTGGCCTGTATGGAAGGCACTCGCCCACTGCTGGTCGAAGTACAGGCACTGATTGCACCAACTGTTTATGCAACACCCAAACGCTCTGCAGTCGGACTGGATAATGGTCGTGTAGCTATGCTGACTGCCGTGCTTGAGCGGCGCATCGGCCTACCTCTCTCACAGCATGATGTTTATGTTAATGTGGCAGGTGGAGCCCGAATCAATGAACCAGCAGCTGATCTTGCTGTACTGTTATCTATGGTTTCCGCATACCAGGACAGGCCATTGGCCAGTGATATTGCCGTGTTTGGGGAAGTGGGACTAACCGGCGAAATTCGCCCTGTCGGACAGCCGGAAGCACGCGTTAAAGAAGCTGTCAATCTGGGTTTCACTCAGATCTTGCTGCCAGGCGAAAATCACGCAAGAGTGCAGAAGGCAAATATCGTTGCTAAGATGCGCAGCGGAACAGAAAGACCATTACACTTTACAGCTGTAAAACATTTATCCGAAGCAGCGCAAGCGCTGGTAAAAAAAACCTGAAAGAACTGAGTTTGCAATACGAGGACTGCCTTGAACTTTATTGATTACATTCTCATCATCATTGTCGGATTATCGATGGTTTTGTCATTGTCTCGCGGTTTCGTGCGCGAAGTTATTTCTCTGATTGGTCTGGTGTTGGCATTCCTTGTTGCCAGTCGCATTTCAGGCCCGGCAGGCGACTATCTTGGTGCCTGGATACCCAATAGTACAATGGCCGATATAGCAGGTTTTGCAACCATCTTCATTATTGTCATGATTGTTGCGGGGCTTACCGGAGCTGCCATCCGAAAACTGGTTGACCTTGCCGCCCTGACTGCAACCGACCGTACACTGGGTATCTTTTTTGGTGCTGCACGATGTATGCTGCTGATTGCACTCTGCTTTCTTATTTATACATCCTATACCAAACCCAATGCACCCTGGCTGAAGCAAAGTGTCCTGACACCTTATGCCATCCAGCTTAGTAATATGCTGGGCCAGGCGATTCCTGAGGGTTATCCTTTTTCCAGAAAGGGCTCGGCAAAACAAGCTTCTCCACAAAAAATGAATAACATCAGATTGCAGGATATTATTCCTGTTAAAGATAAACAGGCACTAAAATCAATCCTCGAAAATAGTAACTAATGAGGCAGACATGAACATCTGGCATAATTTTGATGAGGACGATCATTTCCATGACGAGTGTGGTGTATTTGGCGTATTCGACCATCCGGAGGCTGCCAACCTGACCTACCTCGGTCTGTATGCACAACAACACCGGGGGCAGGAATCAGCTGGCATCGTTTGTACTGACGGGCACAGCTTCAATACTCATCGCGGCATGGGTCTGGTTGCCGATATTTTCAAAAAATCCGAAATCAAGGAACTATACGGAAGACACAGCATTGGTCATGTTCGATACTCCACCTCCGGTGAATCAGGATTACGTAACTGCCAGCCATTTTCTTTTGAATATGCACACGGCGGTATTGCCATGTGTCATAATGGCAATATCGTCAACGCTCCGGAACTGCGCCAGCAGTTAGAGAAAAAAGGTTCTATATTCCAGTCCACTTCTGATACGGAAGTGCTGATTCACCTCGTAGCCAAAAGCAAGGCTACCAGTATGAAGGGCCGGCTGGCTGAGGCACTGAGTCAGTTGGCCGGGGCCTTCTCTCTGCTAGTTCTCGGAGAAACAAGACTGGTCGGCGTACGTGATCGACATGGCATTCGGCCACTTGTGCTTGGACAGCTGGACGGTTCATGGGTACTGGCCTCTGAAACCTGTGCATTTGATCTGATCGGGGCAAAATATGTGCGCGATATCGAACCTGGAGAAATGGTTGTGATTGATGCAGACGGCATCGAAAGCCTGCGCCCGTTCCAGCCTGCCAAAGCAAAGTTTTGTGTTTTTGAATATGTCTATTTCGCCCGACCCGATTCAACACTTGAAGGTGTAAACGTGTATCAGGCCCGTTACCGGATCGGTTGTGAGCTAGCCAGGGAATCGCCAGTTGATGCTGATTTCGTTATACCTGTGCCCGACTCAGGCGTACCGCCAGCCATGGGTTATGCTGAAGTCGCTGGTATTCCATTCCAGATGGGACTGATTCGCAATCATTATGTCGGACGTACCTTCATCGAACCTCGCCAGTCCATTCGTAATTTTGGTGTGAAATTGAAACTCAATCCAAATCGGGAACTGATTGAAGGTAAACGGGTTATTCTGGTGGATGATTCCATTGTGCGTGGCACAACCAGTCGTAAAATTGTGGAAATGGTCAAGGCTGCCGGAGCGGCAGAAGTACATTTGCGCATCTCCAGCCCACCGACAAAATATAGCTGCTTTTATGGTGTAGATACACCAGATAGCGACGAACTCATGGCCAACAAAATGGATCTGGAAGAAATGCGCCAGGCCATTGGTGCAGATTCCCTGGCCTTTGTAAGCTTTGATGGTATGTATCGAGCCGTTGGCAAGCCCCGCGAATCACACTGCGATGCATGTTTTTCCGGTAACTACCCTGTTCCCATCGAAGGGCCGCGCTCACCCCAACTGTCCCTGTTGCGCATTCATAACCGGAAGGAATAAAGGGCCAGATGGCCAATTTGCCTGTAGTCGTCCTGATTCACGGCTTGTTTGGCTTCCGCCGCCTGCTCTGGCTGGAATATTTTCAGGGTGTTCGCCAACTCTATGAAGAAATGGGACTACGGGTAATTGTTCCTTCCTTGCCCTGGGCCGGCAGTATAAGACAACGTGCCCTTGCATTGGCAAAACAATTAGAGCCAGAAACTGACCCGCTCCATATTCTGGCTCATTCCATGGGTGGACTGGATGCCCGTTTGTGGATCAGTAATATGGAAGGCAATGCAAAAACCTTAAGTCTGACTACACTGGCAACACCTCACCGGGGTTCATCTGCAGCCGACCAGATATGCCATACACATTCACCATTAAGACTATTTCATGGCGTTCACGACCTGACTACTGAATCCATCAAACAGTTCAATCTCGACATTCCAAACCACCCGAAAGTTATTTATCGCAGTTATTCGGCCAGTCGGCCACTTGCACAGCAGCCGTGGATCGTGCGAAGATATGGTCGCATAATTCAACAAAGTGAGGGTGACAATGATAGCCAGGTTTCAGTCAGTTCAGCCATATGGGGAGAATATGTGACCACTTTACCATGTGATCATTTTGAAATAATTAATCGTAGCTTCTGGTTTAACCCGTTTAAATCCCGCCCAGCATTCCAGCCTATGCCCATCTACCGGCAAATCGGCCAGTGGATATTATCACAGTAACGATATACCAGAAACATTTTAGACTGAAAAAACTGCCGTTTTCGATAGCACCTAATCCTCGCTACCTTTACCTGACTCATCAGCATCAGGAGGCACTGGCTCATTTAATTTACGGCATTCATGGAGAAGGAGGCATTATCCTGCTGACTGGCGAAGTGGGCACCGGTAAAACCACCATCAGCTGAAAACCGCTTGAGGATATACCGAAAAATATTGAGATTGCCTGGATTGTGAATTCAAGACTGTCTGTGGAAGAGTTGCTGGCCACAATTTGTGATGAGCTTTCCATCACGTACGCCGGATGGCGTTAGCAGTAAAAATTTTTACCGACCTGATCAGTACTTACCTGATTGACGCCCACGGACATGGCCGCAATGTCGTACTGATGATTGATGGAACGAAAAATCTCTCCGCCGAAGTGCTGGAACAGTTGCGACTGTTAACCAACCTGGAAACCAGCGAGCACAAGCTCGCTACAAATCATGCTGTTTGGTCAGCCTGAACTGAAGCGAATGCTGGAAAGGACAGATTTAAGGCAGTTAGCCCAGCGCATTACCACCCGTTATCACTTACAACCGTTAAGCCGGGTGGATACTGGTGAATATATCCGCCATCGACTGGCTATCGGTGGTTGTGATAAACCGGTTTTTTCACAACATGCAATTCGCCTGATTTACCATTTCAGCAACGGCACACCACGGTTGATCAATCTGTTATGCGACCACGCTATGCTTGGTATTTACAGTTGAAATATAAACATAGTCAAACCGGTGCATGTGCGACAGGCAAGCAGAGAGGTGCTGGGTGAAACAGAAACTCCCAAACGCAGTTTCCTCATCCCTGTTACTGTCATCATATTACTACTCATTGTCAGTACCCTGCTGGCAACCGGCGCCTGGCAAGAATTGCCTGACCAGTTCAAGCAGGTTATGGCAACAGGCTCAAACCCGTCTGAAGCCTCTAACCAGACGGATGTTATTCCTGAAACGGCAATCTTACGGACGGCTACGCCAGAATCTTCAAAGAACACGACTCCGGAACTTGAAAATCAGGGACACTCCCTGTCTGGAGCTGAAACAAAACATTCAGAAACTTTATTACCTGCAAACATCACATCTCATACAACGGAAGCAATTCAAGCGCCAAAACCGGAATCAGCCCCGAAAATAAGCGACTCATGGCAAGAAATTGAGTTGGCAGGCAGGCAGGAGTTGGCATTTCACACGCTGGCGAATATCTGGGGTGTTCATTTACCATCCGGAAAAACAGACAAAGCATGCGAATATTTTGAAAAGCATGGACTGATATGGCTTCCCCTGTCAACGAAGCGTACAGGGTTCAGGTTGATGTCAGGCATCAACTGTATTGAACACATTGCACGCGTAGATACATTCAGGAGAGGCGAGACCGTTTTATGGCGGCGATTGTT
>JAJRTX010000229.1 GCA_021545665.1 Zetaproteobacteria bacterium | reverse complement strand
TTCTGACCGCTGCTGAATAAACTGCAAAAACTGTCACCCAGGCAGCTGATGCCGACGTTGCAGTTGGGCTGGCTTGAACTATAATTAGTGAGTGTTATATAAAGTCTCTTAACAAAGACTAACACAACGGATATAAACCATTCAGATGTAGTGAGAGGTAATGCCATGAAAAAATCCTTAGTAATTATGCTAATCAGTATCTTCTTAATGTCCCTGGCAGGTTGCCAGAATGCTAGCCAGCGTCAGCAGGGCGGCGCTCTGCTGGGCGGCGTGCTTGGTGGCGTGCTTGGCTCCACGGTTGGTGCTGGACAAGGCAAAACCGCAGCCATTATCGGCGGCACATTGCTTGGCGCCATGGTTGGCAGTGAAATGGGTCGTTATATGGATGAGACTGATGAATTAAAATCCCAGAAAGCACTTGAGATGAACAGAGATCACCAGTCCAGTCAGTGGATAAACCCCAATAGCGGTGCCGAATTTACGACTACGCCAACCAGTACATATCTGACATCGGGTGGCGATAATTGTCGCGAATATCAGACTGAAATCCTGATTGATGGCAGAAAAGAACGCGGTTACGGCACGGCTTGCAGGCAATCGGACGGTTCATGGCAGATGAGGAACTGATTATCGTCTGACGACGTTGAAGACGTTTGCAAGTGAAAGACATCTAACCTCATTATTCATAAATACTGTCGCGCCCTTACTTGTTCCTTTATCCGCAACAAATCTTTTCTCAAGTGACTGCAAACATGGTTACGCACCCATTCGAAAAGTTCCGTTGCAAATAAAGGTCCTGCGCAATCATCACGATGATTCATGAATAATGCAGGCTAAGACGCTAATTTTTTCATTGCGCTTTGCTTCATCTTGAAAGTTTCGGGGACGTGATACATAATCTCTTTGTGAAGTGCCGAATTGTGGGGCATTTATGGTTTTTTTTAGTTCCCAGTCCTTGGTTAGATTTTTGGCCCGATCTATTTGGGATGGGGTCATCATTGAGGCTATGATATCTTGGGATACGGTGCTATCCGGTTCGCCATTAACGCTGGCCAGATGGAACCACAGGTAGGCTTGTATGTAGTCACGGGGAACGACCTTGCCGGTTGCTATACATCAGTCCGAGAATATCCTGAGCTTTAGCAAAACCCTGCTTGGCTGCTTTTTGAAACCATTCCTATCTATTACCCTGTCGATATTCAACCATTGGCCGGTAAGTTGAGTTCTGTTGCTCTGATAGACAAGCATGACCAAGCAAAATATATAAACCATTCTATAAAACACAACTGTTTAACTCTATTTATGCTCATTATCCTGGCCTGTTTTTCTCTTGGCTTTCAGCCGGATTCCGGGTTGGCTCGAGAACAGAATAAAGAGCAGATATATATATGCTTTGATAAGCCAGACTAAAGGTGACATGGACAGCGCCATTTACCTGTTCAATGTGTCTGCTGAAAAGGGTTACGATATGGCTAAAATACTGACGCCAGCGCAGATTACGTTAGCTCTGGATGAAGATTCTGCAGCTTTTTGTTGGTACAGTGCCTCCTTCAAAATAAATTTCTTAAGGTAAAGCGATCCATAAAACTGTTATAAATAAAAGAAAACACAGTAGAAGAATAGTTGGAGCCCAGTATTCAGCAGGGAAAGCAATTTTATTAGCCTGCTTCCTTGTCAGTTTGCATCCTGAACAGCGATCTGGATAAAATAACATAATGATGAGCGCCCACAGACCAAGTGTGAGAATAATCAAAATCCATGAGCCAATCCCGATCAGGGGTTTGTGTTCTGTTCGCTTGTCGCAGTAATAACAATATCGTTCCTTCATACTTCCGATTAAAGAACATTATCAGCAGTTGTACAAGAACTTCCCGGTGTTTATGAGAACTTTGAGATTGGGATTTCAGTTGAAAAGGTTGAATCTTGCGAAGGATTATTTTTTTCGTCATGCTTGGCACTTATGCAAAAGCTACTTGTAATGCTTATGTCTGTGACTCTGTTGATTATCAGCAGTGTGCCGATGTCTGCTTCAGCAGCCAGTTGCGCCATCCCGGTTCACCCATCCGTTGCAAATGATATAAATGCTAACCATGAATATGGCATGTCACTTAACAGTGACTGGCAGTATGATCGCATTGAGTGTGGTTGTGGGTGCCATAATAGTATTGATTCACTGCCGCAACTTTTTGCCCCACACATGACAAGTGACATTATACAATTGACAGAACCAGCTTCTGTCCCTGTTTCTGTTCAGACTGAAATGGCATGGCAGGCGTCTGCTGTCCGTGTTCCTCTTCCCCCTCCACAATATCTGATCTTTTCCTGATTTTAGTCAGCTGTCTGTAAAGGTGGCTAGTTTGCGCGTTACGTTATTGCTGTTTCATGAAGCGTCCGCGCCTGATTTTAGATATTAATTGGAGATTTATAATGAAGAAAATACGATTTTTCCTGTTTCTGGCAGGCGTGCTTATGTCCGGCATGCCACAGCAGGCAGAAGCTTATATGGGTATATGCTGTAGTAAATGCGGCGGCAATATGCCGATGAATATTGCCGGCGGCGGAGTGCCGGAAACCTATGAATTCCGTATCAAAATTAACCCGGAGTTTATGCGTATGGAAGGGTTGCGCAGTGGCACATCATCTGTGAATGAAAGCAGCCTGCTTGGCATGCCCGCAGCAAGAAAATTTATGGCTGTGCAGGAACGGATGGATATGAGCATGCTCAATCTTTCTGTCGGCTATAGTTTCAGTGAGAAATTCTTTGCCGGTATAATGGGTATGTACAGCAACAAGGAAATGGATATGAAATTCAGCCCGATGATGAGTATGCCAGTAATGATGGGCGGTACGGGCGTACCCGGATTTACCATGAAATCACGGGGCTTTGCAGATACCATGTTGATGACAAAGTATCTTCTGTATGCTGATGATCCATTGATTCCAACAAGCCAGTTTTCACTGTTTAGCGGTTTGAGTTTGCCTACCGGTTCAATTACCAAACGTAATACGGAACATCCATTGGCTATGCGCAGGAAAGAATTGCTGCCCTATGGCATGCAACTTGGTTCAGGTACATTTGATCCAACACTGGGACTGTTATATCAAGGTTCATCTTCACCGCTGTGGTGGGGACTCAATGCTATGGTCACAGGTCGTTTTTACGATAATAACCAGGGCTATCGCAAGGGCAGTGAAGGACGCGTCGATGCATATCTGATGTTTCAGCCACGTGTAGATACGGTATTTGAGCTACAGCTCAATGGTCAATGGAGTGGTCGTATCAAGGGTCAGGATAATGAAGCGCTGTCTGGTGCATCCGGCCATGCTGTGCAAAACAATGCTGCTTCGCCATTTATGACACCATTATGGAATCCGGATAATTATGGTGGCACCCAGCTTTTCACTACATTGGGTGTGCAATGGCAACCGATGCCGCTTCATATTATCAACCTGCAAGTGAGTTTGCCGATTTATCGCAGGCTTAACGGCGTGCAGATGGAAACAGACTGGAGGGCATCGTTAACCTGGTATGTAGAATTTCCAACCAGCAAGAGTATCCGATCAAAGAGGCAGGGCTATGCCCCCAGCCATCTTGGCTTTTAGGAGGATAGAATGAATAAATTAATGATGAAGTCCCTGATGATTGTGATGTTGCTGGTCGTGAGTTCAAGCGCGCAGGCGACAGATATACCCGATGCAAGCTCGGCGGATGCACAGGTGTATGTATCCTTTTGTTCGGCTTGCCATGTATTGCCACATCCGGCGCGGCTGGACTGGCAGGGCTGGAGAAACATATTATATTTGATGGAGCGAAGAATGGATGAGCGAGGGTTTGAAAAACCAACGCCTGAAGGTTGGCAGGCCATCGCCCGCTATCTCAAATCCCATGCGCAATAAGGTGAGCCAACCGCAAGAGTCCGGGTGGATAAGTGGGGAGGCCAATCGCCACTCACGAGTTTGGCCATTGACTCAGATATGTCTGCTGTTTGTGATGCTGGTCTGGGCGTTTTCCGCCCAGGCCGACCCGCTGGACGATTTTGGTGTTATTCAGCCAAAAGCCAGAATGCTGGCTCCTGATTTTGAACTGACCGGCATGGATGGCAAGTTGCACTCCCTTTCTTCCTATAGGGGCAAAATTGTGATGCTGCATTTCTGGGCCACATGGTGCGTGTCATGTCGTCGGGAAATGCCTGTATTGCAAAAGTTTCGTAAGGGTTTTGAGGGTAGTGATTTTAAACTACTGAGTGTAAATGTAGATCGAGACAATCGGGATATCGTCAAGACATTCATGCAAGAAATAGAACTGCAATTTGATTCCCTGCTCGATCCGGACGGGGAGGTACGCAAGGCCTATGCTGTGCGCGCTTTGCCAACGACTTATCTGATTGGACGTGACGGCAAGTTTTCCGGCTACATCCTGGGAGAGCGGGACTGGAATAAAGCAGCACCGATGCTGGTATCGTTGCTGGATGCAAATAAAGAAAAGAATAAATAATACGATTCAATCGAAGCAACAAAGTAGTAATCAGGAATGAGAAGTTCACAAGACCGGCGCCATGTGCAGATTGCGTCAGGGCGTGTAAATCTTTCACTGACTGAATGGCTGAGGCAGGGGTAGCTTTGGCTGCCCTGAATGTTACAATAAACGGGAAGAGGAACTAATTATGAGAATAAAGAATATTATCATTCCGGCGTTGTTACTATTGATACCATCTCTGGCTGAGGCTGAAATTACTGTGGAAGGTGCATGGATGCGCATGCCGCCGCCGGTTGCAGATACAGCGGCTGGTTATCTTGTGTTAAATAATAGTGGTGATACTGATGTGAGTATTACGTCTGTTGAGAGTGATGCTGCTAACAAATCTGCATTCCACAGCATGAGTATGCATGAAGGCATGATGCATATGAAAAAGATGGAAAAAGTTATTGTGCCAGCACATGGTAAACTTGAATTCTCACCCGGTGGCAATCACTTGATGCTGAAAGACTTGAAAAGAGAATTAAAAGAAGGTGATTATGTCATGCTGAAGTTGAATACTTCTGATGGACATACTGTTAATGTGCATGTTGAAGTTCGTGATATGCGTACAATGCCGGATCATCAGGAGGGGCACCACCATTAGGGGGCTGTCATTCCTGTTTGTACTCCCCTTTCGGGAGTTTTTCTGAATATTGAATAATTAGTGTTAACCAACTCTGATAAAAGGAGAATTTATGAACAAATGTCTTAAACACCTGGTTGGCATGGTGGCAGTGCTCTTCCTTATCTCTAGTCCCGCTCTTGCTTGTGGCAGTAAGTCATGTTCTTCCAAGAAATGTACAAATCAAGCCGGACATGCTCAGAGCTGCATTTCCGGAGAGAACAAATGTGCCATGAATAAAAAAGGTCATGCTGCAGAGTTGTTATCAGATAAGCAGCAGGCAAAACTCTGCGCTGATATGGCTTCCCCTGTCAACGAAGCGTACAGGGTTCAGGTTGATGTCAGGCATCAACTGTATTGAACACATTGCACGCGTAGATACATTCAGGAGAGGCGAGACCGTTTTATGGCGGCGATTGTTA
>JAJRTX010000228.1 GCA_021545665.1 Zetaproteobacteria bacterium | reverse complement strand
CACAAATGTTAATGTCATTTCCTGAATCTGGGTGACCGCCTGTACCAGCGCAATAGCCACGCCAATAACCAATGCAGCCAGCAGTGTGGGCATAGAGAGCCATAACATCAAATGAATCGCCTGAGTAGACAGACTTACAATCATATCGCTGTTCATATTCAAAGATATAGCAAATTACGCGCCAACCTCAAGCCAATATGGCCACCATTTGGAAAAGAAGTTTCTATCCCTCGCGCTTCATTGCTGCGGTGGTCGGTGCGAGCATTACTGCCAAATGCTGCCAGCGCCTTGTTGCACATCGTTTCCCAAGACTGGCGAATCTCCAGCTCCCGATAGACCGTGCCATTGGCCCGCTCGAGCTCGTCGGATGTATCCCTTTGTAAAGTGAATAGGTAAACGCCATAAAAAAAGCTGCCGTGAAGCAGTGGGGTTAAGGGGCCTCTTCAGGCCAGAGGGCCTGTTGATTAAAGCTATTTATCGGGTGATAACTGAAAAACTTGAGAGATTAGAATTTTCTTGCCCCCCCGCAAGTTTCGCATCATGCTTGTGTTCGATATTTGCTGAGGGGGCAGTTTGTGCAGGCAATAAAAAGCCACATTTTTAGTTTCAGACCCCCTGTGGCTGTGGCTGTGGCTGTGGCTGTGGCTGTGGCTGTGGCTGTGGCACTATTTCAGCTAAAGTCGCACCTGAGTGATGCGGCGCTGGATAATCTTATAACAGTCAATCAAAACATTCAACGCGCCCTGCACAGGCAAATAGATACCACTGCCACCTCTATCGCACAGATTATCCAGGATGATGAAGTATATCAGATTCTGGCTAATGCCCTGAAAAAAGAAGCCGCCTCATCAGACGAGCGTTTTATATTGCGTATGACATTGGCAAAGCACATATTCCCTCGACATTATGGCGGATTCTACCTGATCGGAAAACAGCAACGGATTGTGGCCTCCATGAAAGAACGCGACCGAGGCAAGCCTGTGCCAGCCACCATTCGCAAAGCCATTCAACGGCTGGATCAGGGAGAACCGTTTGTGATTACACACCCCTTTGAGTTTAGGGGAGCTGTGAGTATGTGGTTGCTTCGCTCAATCAGCAATGATCGAGGTGGCCCATTGGGTTATCTCGCTCTGGTACTGAGTAAAGATCATCGTTTTTCCGCAACGACATTGTCTACAGGTATTAGCTATAAAACAGGAGAGACCTATCTGGTGGATAATCAAGGCCGGATGCTGTCAGAGTCTCGCTTTAATGAAGAATTAGTTGAAATCGGGTTACTGAAACCCGGACAAATGAGCACATTGAACATCAGAGTCGCTGAGCCCGGAAGAACTCTATTGACCAACCCAGATGAGGGGCGACCGGCAATAGATCGACCATTGACGCTGGCTGTAACTCAGGCGCTGAGAACGCACCGATCGGGCTGGAGTACGGATGCATACAGGGATTATCGCGGTGCGCCTGTATTCGGAGCATGGCAGTGGGATGATATGCTACATGCAGCGATCATTACCGAGATTGATCAGACCGAAGCCATGGAAACATATTATTATGCGCGCAACATCATGCTTGTGCTGCTGCTGCTCGTGTTCGTGGGGAGCTTTATCGCGGTAATGGCATATTCCCGTTTGCGAATCCGCTCAGAGCGCGAAACTAACAGGCATCGCAACCTGTTGCTGGAATCCACGGCCGAAGCCATATATGGCATGGATGTGGATGGCAACTGCACTTTTGTCAACAGGGCTTTCCTTGATATGCTGGGGTATAAAGAAAGTGAAGTGATAGGAAAAAACATCCACAACCTCATTCATCACTCACATCCTGATGGCGGACCTTATCCTGTTGAAGCATGTAATATCTATAAAGCGCATCTTGAACGCACACGTATTCACCGGGATGATGAGTCTTTCTGGCACAAGGATGGACGTGAAATCAAGGTTGAGTATTGGGTTCACCCTCTGTTTGAGGGCGATAAGGTACTTGGGAGCGTTGCTACATTTCTGGATATAACTGATAAAAAAACCGCCGAAGCAGAGCGGGAAAAGCTAGAAAAACAGGTGCAACACTCCCAACGGCTGGAAAGCCTTGGTGTTTTGGCAGGCGGAATTGCACATGACTTCAACAACCTGCTTGCTGCAATTCTCGGCAATGCCTCTCTGGTGGAATCCAATCTGCTGAAGGATCCTCTGAAGGCCAAGGAGCGTGTTGCCCGCATCATCAAATCTGCGGAAAAGGCCGGCGTGCTATGCAAGCAGATGCTGGCCTATTCAGGCAAGGGGCAGTTCATTCTGAAGCCAGTCGACCTGTCAACGGTGGTGGAGGAAATGACCCACCTGCTGGAAGTGTCGATTGATAAATCGGTATTTATCAAGTACCACCTGTCCGAACAGCTACCGGTCGTGATGGTTGATGAAGCGCAGATTCAACAAGTCGTCATGAATCTGGTGACCAATGCCAATGAAGCCATTGAGGGCAAGAGTGGCGTGATCTCAATTACCACGGGAATGATGCATGCCGATGTGGAATACCTTGCAAGCTGCTACGCTACCAATGCCGTACAGCCGGGGCGGTTTATCTATGTGGAAGTCAGCGATACAGGCTGTGGGATGGACAGGGAGACCATTCAGAAAGTCTTTGACCCCTTCTTTACGACCAAGGTCACTGGCAGGGGACTTGGCATGAGCGCTGTCTTGGGCATTGTGCGTGGACACCATGGTGCGCTAAAGGTGTATTCGGAGCCGGGTCGGGGGACAACCTTCAAATTTCTGTTGCCTGTCGATGAGTCGGTTCATACGGCTGGCACAGCAGCTCAGAACAATGCACCTGTTCAGCACTTTTCAGGCGGCACTGCACTGGTAGTAGATGATGAGGAAACCGTTCGTGAAATGGCGTGCATGATGCTGGAGGAACTGGGATTTAAAACTATCGCAGCAAGAGATGGCGAAGAAGGTCTTTCTCTGTACAGGAAGCACCAGCATGACATTCTGTTTGTCCTGACAGATTTGACCATGCCGCACATGGATGGCAGGGATTTGTTCATGGCATTAAAGCAGATCAATCCGGATTGCCGCATTATTTTGAGCAGCGGTTACAACTCACAGGATGCCATTCAACAATTCTCGGGCAAGGGCCTGGCCGGGTTTATCCAGAAGCCCTATACGGAAAGGGCACTTAGCGCGGAAGTGAAAAAAATCCTCGGGGGTGGAATATGAACATAGCCAAACACCTCCCGACCTTTGCGATAATGCTAGTATTGATGCTGCAACCGGCATCGGCTAAGACCATCTCTCTGGCCGGCTCCACTACAGTTCAGAAATACATCAGGCTGGCAGCACAGGCGTATTCATCTGCGCACTCTGAAGTATTCTTCAGCATTCACTGGGGCGGCTCCACTGCCGGTATTGCTCAGGTTGTCGATAAACGAATCCGAATCGGCATGCTCAGTCGTGAATTGACAGCGCGGGAAAAGCATGCACTCGTTGATGTCCAACAAATCACTATAGCGCTGGATGCCGTGGTGCCCATAGTTTCGCCGGAAATATATGAAGCCGGCGTGCAAAAAATCAGACCGGAAGCACTGGCCCAGATATATCGTGGTCAGATGAGAAACTGGAAACAGCTTGAAGGCCCGGATCGTCGGATCATGGTTGTCGATAAAAATATCTACCATGGTACGCGTGCTATATTCGCAAACTATGTATTGGGGCCAGATAGTGCTGATGAGCCATCGGAGTCCTTCGAGCTGGACTCCGATGATGATGTAATGCGACTCATTATGAGCAGCGATCAGGCTATTGGATATGTTGGCATTGGTTACCTCGAGCAAGGCGCTCGGGTGTTGAGCATTGAAACAGATGGGAAGTCAATTGATGCAAGCCAAGCAAACATTCGGAGTGGCACATATCCACTATCACGCAAGCTCTACCTGATCATTGCAAAAAATGCCCCTGCATACGTACAGAAGTTTGTAAGCTTTGTTCTTTCACCGCAGGGACAGAGACTGGTCCGCAGGGCGGGCTACCTGCCGATCACGGAGTTACCTGAAGCTGGCCAGAAGGTTGGCAGTCAGTAAGTGCCAGCCATCAATGAGCACAAAAAGAATAATCTTCAGGGGCAGTGAAATCATCACCGGAGGCAACATCATCATACCCATACTCATGAGTACGGATGCCACCACAAGATCAATCACAACAAAGGGAATATAGATCAGGAATCCGATTTCAAAGGCAGTCCGCAGCTCACTGATAATGAATGCCGGAATCACGGAAACCAATGGAGCTTCTTCATCCGCTTGAACCTGCTGTCGCCCGCCAGCCATTAAAAACAGCTGCAAATCCTCATCCCGGGTCTGCCTCAGCATAAAATCACGTATCGGCGCCTTGGCTTTTTCAAATGCCTCCTTCTGACTTATCTCCTCGTTGATATAAGGAGTCAGCGCACGTGAATCGATTTCGTTCCACACCGGCATCATAATAAATACTGTCATGAACAATGCCAAACCAATCAGAATCTGGTTGGGCGGCGCCTGCTGTGTGCCCAGTGCCTGGCGCAAAAAGGCAAACACGACAAGAATACGGGTAAATGATGTCATCATGACCAGAATAGATGGTGCCAGCGCCAGAACTGTCAGAATCATGACGATGGTTAATGCCGTCGTAAAATCTCCCGGATTATCTGATGATCCGAGTGACAGCTGAACGGAAGGGTATTCAGCAGCCATCACAGGAAGCGACAGAAACAGGCTCATAAAAACAGCAAGTATTTTCATGGATATTCCCTTTTTTGCCCTTTACCTGCCTCAATTTCCCCCAGCACATTGATGTGTTGCGGCGAAACACCAATGAGCCACCGCTGGCCCTCATACTCGATAACCATCACAGAATGACGCCCGCCAACGGCAAGTCGCTTCACCATTCGCAGCGAATCATCCGATGATGCAGGAATAACAGGCAACTTCAAACGCTTGGCCAGCCAGACCAGAGCCGCAAACAATGCCAGCACCAGCGCCAGCCCCGCCATTGATTTCAGAAACAGGGCTGCAAGCCCTGCATCTCCAAAACTGGCCGGTTCTGCAGCATAAAGCGCCGATGGCATCATGGCCGCCAGTAAAATCAGATACTTAATATGAAACAAACAACGCTCCCGCATAGTTTTTTCCACCCTGTGGTGTTTCAT
>JAJRTX010000227.1 GCA_021545665.1 Zetaproteobacteria bacterium | reverse complement strand
TGGGCTGCTTTATCATACCGGCATATCCATAATAAAGTGGCAGGCACGAACGGCGTTCGTACAGGGAGAAGAAAAGGCTTGGCTGCCTGCGCCCGCCAACTGTTTATCCATGTTTGAAGCCAAGCTTCGAGAGGATGATTTCCATCAAACACCATTGTGTAAATCCCGACTGCAACAGGTTTGCACCGACAAAGGCGGTAAACCACAGCCATGTTGGTTCACTTAAGCTTACGCCATTATAGCGAAAAGCCAGATACAGACTGAGCAGGATAAAACTGCCTGCGATAATGCGAATCAACCGCTGAATAGTCATATTTACTCCTGATATTAGTTTATAGCTGGTACTGCTGAATCACTGCTCAGAGTGTTTTCAGTATTGTCTTTCTGCCACAGGTAATACATCAGCGGCGTAACAAACAGGGTTAAAATCGTTGCTGCCAGTGTACCGAAGGCCATCGATACGCCCAGCCCGCCAAACACCGGATCGGAAATCATTACGGAAGTTCCGGCAATCACTGCCAGTGCCGTAAGCACAATGGGGCGGGCACGAACCGCGCCTGCTTCAAGCACCGATTCTTTCACTGAATAGCCCTGTTTTCGGTATTCGAGAATAAAATCGACGAGCAGGGTTGAATTACGCACCACAATGCCGGCCAGAGCGATCATGCCGATCATCGATGTGGCCGTGAACGGCTGGCCGGTAATCCAGTGACCAGGGAATATGCCAATCATGGTCAGTGCTGTTGGCGCCATCACCATCATGGGCAGAATAAACTGACCGTAATAGGCCACCATAAGCAGATAAATTAGCACCAGAGCAACAATGAAGGCTGCGCCAAGATCGCGGAACACATCCAGAGTCAGACGCATTTCACCATCCCACAGCAAGTGGTAACCGAAGGTATTATCCGGTGCTGTGTCGGTGAAACGCATACCGCCGGTTTTCAATATTTCACCGGGCAGAATTTCACTGCCATCGAGTTTTGCATCCATTTCCAGCAATGAATAGACCTGTGCACCCTGCCTGGGCTCGGCCATCACATAAGTGACAGCATGACCGTCTTTCGTATATATCGGTTTTGATACAATTTCCTGCTCAATGGTGGCAAATGCAGACAGCGGCACAGGGCCCTGAGCGCCACTGACATAAATGCGATACAAATCTTCAGCATGGGCGCGCAACGCCTTGGGCAGCTGCACATGCAGGCGCACCGAATGGCGTTCATGATCGACATGCACAGCGCCGAAATCATAACCCTGCAAAAAGTCGCGCAAGGCGGTTTCAACCTGTCGGGTTGCAACGCCCAGATGTGATGCTTTTTCCTTGTCGACATTGATGTTCAACTGCAACTGATCTTCACCTGCGGAATCATCAATATCGGTAACATCATAAGTCTGCTCGAATGTTTTGCGCACAGCTTTGGCAATTGCACGCTGCGTTTCATAATCCGGCCCGTAAATTTCAGCCAGCAGAGTGGCGCGAACCGGTGGCCCCGGCGGATCTTCCACCAGTTTAATGCTGACTTTTGGATGCGCTGCCAAGACCGGCTCCAACATCTTCCTGAGCTCCAGTACGATACCATCGGAGCGAATGGAGCGATCATGTTTATCAACCAGATTGACTCTGATTTCCGCCAATTGAGAACCCTGACGCAAAGCCGCGCCTCGCAGCATGCCATTAAAATCTATGGGCCCGGCCTGACCGATAAAGCTTTGATAATCTCTCACCATTGGATGCGAGCGCAGCACATCAGCAATTTCACGTGTCACACCATCGGTTTCTTCCAGCGAAGATCCTTCAGGCAAATCTATGGTGATATTGAATGTGTTGTTGTCACCCTTGGGCAGCATCTTCAATTCAACGCCGCCCTCTGTCAGTGGCCCGTTAATGCCTTCGGCGCGCAGGAACTGCCAACCCGGTTGCAACATGGCTGCGACAAACAACAGCAAAGTGACCAGAGCAAACAAACGACGTACCCACTTGTTTTCAATCAGCGGTCTGGCAAGCCATGTATAAGCACGATGAACCCGATCTCTGGCTGGCTCATGTGAATCTTCCATAACCTCGGTAATCATTTTAGTCGGCAACCAGCGACGCGCAATCCATGGCGTAAACATATAGGCAATCACCAGTGAAGCAGCCATAGCAACCGGTGCATTAAACGGAATCGGCCCCATATATGGCCCCATCATGCCGGTGACAAAAGCCATCGGAATAAAAGCAAGAATCACTGCTATGGTGGCAATAATGGTCGGTTTTCCGGTTTCATTGGTGGCCAGTACAATCAGCCTCGCCTTGTCCTGCATGGATTCCACACCCTTATGCAAATGACGGTGGACATTTTCAATCACCACAATGGCATCATCAACCAGCAGACCAAGAGAGAGAATCAGGGCAAACAGGGTGATCCTGTTGATGGTTTGATCAGCCATCAGACCGACCGCCAGAACGACAAACAGAATTAGCGGAATATTCAACGTCACAATCGCGGCTTCGCGCCAGCCCAGAAACAGTAACAGAATAATAATAACAGTGCCGATAGCTATGCCCAGATGCTCAAGCAACAGGTTCACTGCCGCATTGGCCCGTTCACCGGAATCGCGTGTGATATTGACCTGCACATTATCGGGAATGAAATCACCTTTGAGTTCATTCAACTTATCTTCGATGCGCTGGGTAACCACAACAGCATTGGTACCCCGTTTCTTGGCCAGCGTGATAGAAACCGCCGGCAATTCAGCTTCACCATTGCGTGGTTTGTCAGCATTAGAATCGCCAAAACCGATGCGATGAAAATTAACCACTTCCGACGGGCCATCGGTAATGGTTGCGATATCACCGAGATAAACCGGTTTATCCTGCCACTTTCCAACCAGCAGACGCCCTACTTCGGCGGCTGATTTCAGATAGCCATCGAGCCAGATTTTTACTTCCTGATTGTTGCCAACCAGCTTTCCGACCGGGCCACCGGCATTGGCTCCGATCAACACCTGATGCAACTGATCCAGTGCAATGTGATAAGCGGCGAGCCGAACCGGATCAAGCTGGATACGAATCTGGTGATCATTGCCGCCGATAATATGGGCGACAGAAACACCCTCCAGCGGCGCCAGCTGATCACGAACGCGCTCAGCCAGTCGTTTCAGGGATAAGCCATCCAGATCAGGCGAAGAGAGGGTAATTACCGAGGCCGGAACATCATCAATATCCAGTGGTTTCACCAGCGGCTGGCTGGCTCCGGCTGGAATGCGATCCAGATTCTGCATGATGCGGTCATAAAGTTTAACCAGACTGGCTTCTTTATCCTCACCGACCTTGAACATCACGGTCACCACGGCCACTGAATCCATGGCCATGCCATAGGTGTGATCAATGCCGGTGATTTCACGCAATATCATTTCCAGCGGGCGCACAATCAGATTTTGCACTTCCTGCGGACTGGCACCCTGCATCTGCACAATCACATTGGCAGCAGGCACATCAATCTGCGGATTTTCCTCGCGTGGTGTAATCATCAGCGCCACAGCACCAATCAAGAAGATCAGGATACTGATAATCGGCGTCATATTGCTCTGCATAGCCACCTTGCCCAGGCGACCGGCAATATTCAGATTCTGAACATCATCTGTCATCGATTATCTGGCCTGCACTAACATGCCGGTGCGCAGCGATGGACTACCATTCCAGGCGATGGTATCACCATCATGTAAACCGGCCAGAATTTCTACCCTGTCATCTTTGACCTGGCCGATACGAATCTGACGATAACGCGCAATATTTTGGCCATCCACAATATAGATGCCATTCAAACCGGCACGTTTGATCACTGCCGCCAGAGGAACCATCAGCGCCTTGCGGGAACCAACACTGAATCCAATCTGAGCATACATGCCCGGATGCACATTTTCATAAGGCTGCAAGGCAATCTTGATTAAAAACTGGTGCGAAATCGCATCGGCGGCCTGCACAACCTGACGCACAATGCCGGGGAAACTGCGCCGCAGAGAGGAAATTTCTATCTCAACCTTATCAGTCGCATGAATACCACTGACGAACAACTCAGACACATGCGTTTCAACCAGCAGGCTGGTCGGATCTTCGAGAATAAGAATCGCTGCACCGGGTGATGCCAGATCACCTTTGCTCAGTCGTTTCTCGACCACTACGCCGTCCACAGGCGAGCGCACTTCGGCATAACTTAGCTGATTGCGTGCCTGCGCAACCTGTGATCTGGCAACCTTATAGCGCAAACGGACGCGATCCAGCTGCTGCTGCGTTTCAGCTCGCGCCCTGAACAGTTCTTCATAGCGCCCCAGCTCCGCTTTGGCATTGGAGAGATCGGCCTGCGCCTGCACCAAAGCCTGATTGGCATTGACCGGGTCAACGCGCACCAGCACCTGACCTTTCTTGACCTTGTCACCCTCGCGTACGGTCAATTTGCGGATATAGCCTGAAATGCGTGAATTGATCGAAACCCGATGATCAGAAGTGACCGTGCCACTGGTCACATGGCGGGTCGGTATCTCGATGCTCTGCACATTCATACTGTCAGCCTGTGTCGTCACTATCGACTGAGGTTGAATCCCGCTGCTTTGCTGTTGTTCACAGCCCTGCAAAAATAGCAGCGCAAGACCTGTTATGGCAATAATCCAGGGAGTTCTCATCGAATGATCTCCTCGTTCAACGTTCCTGTAGCCAGCAACAAACCGGCTCTGGCAATGATGACATCATGTTCGGCCTGAATACTGGCCAGTCTGGAATTATCAACCTGAAGCTGAGCATCAAGCAGGTCTGTTGTGGTGGCCAGCCCCTGTTTATAACGCAGCGATTTAATGCGAAGTGACTCCTCACTCTGTTTTAAGGCCTCAGACTCACTCTGATGGCGCAGTCTGGTCTCACCCAGCATGCGAAAAGCATGTGCCACCTCATTGCGAATTTGCTGTTTAAAATCGCCAATTTTCATTTCCAGAGAAATCATCTTTGCCGTTGCGGCGCGCTGTTTGGCCTGATCCGTTCCGCCGGCATAAAGATTCATACTGACTATAGCGCCAACCATGGTGTTGGGATTCCGCAAAGCCGGTGTTGAAGCATTCCATTCCTGTGCCGCAATCAGATCAATACGGGGGCGAAAAGAAGCATCACTGTGCTCAAGTGCAGATCCGGCAGCCATATAACTCTCGTTCAGGGCCTTTAAATCCGGCCTTTCGAGCAGAGCCGAATCCACAGCTTGCGGCAATGTCTGCCGGGCTTCATTCAGATGAACCTCTTCATCGACATTTAAATTTGTTTGTTGATCCAAACCCAATACTCGCCGCAATTCATCGCGACTACGTGCATGGGCATTTTTAGCCTGCTGCAACTGAACGGTTGAACGCAACAGGTGCACATGCGCATCCATCACATCACTATCAATGAGTAAACCGCGCTCACGCATGGCCAGTGTATCCAAATATCGTTTTTCGGCAGCAGCGACTGCACTTTCCACTGCCTTGATCTGAGCTCCGGCCTGACGAACCCGGACATAGGCAGAAATGGTCTGGTAAATCACCTGCTGTTGCATGAAAATATGGTTGAAGTCGCTGGAACCAGCCAGATGTTCGGCCTGCTTCCTGGCAGCCCACAAGCCGCCACCCTGATATATGGGCATGCTCAGGCCAATGCGGGTACGGTAGTTATTAATAAAACCGGGGTTATTCAAACGTGCCGGGGTGAAATCGGCAGCAGTAATTTTTTGCTGATTCAATTTGATGCCAAAGTAATCGCCCGGTGAATCGGTACGGTTGATGCCGGAGGAAACATCCAGTCTGGGTAATAAGTTGCCAGCCACATCATCAACATGAGCCCGGGCCTGATCGAGAGAACTGGCATCAGCGGCCAGCAGGCGATTATGTACCAGAGCATATACAACACTTTGTTTCAGTGTTGTGATCTCGCCTGCCACGGCAGATGAAATCAGCAAAGCGGCCAGCAACTGGAGCGACGCATATTTCATTAATCTATAATAATGTACTGATATATTAGCGAAAGAAAATGCCATCATGCTTCCTCTTCAGAAGCGGCGCACAATTCCGGACAATAAATCTGTTTCAAGGCTATAACCAAATTTGCAAAGCCGGGATCGGCGATACGGTAAAACACTTCCTGCCCCTGCTTCTGATTATCCAGAATGCCAAGCATGCGCATCTTGGACAGATGCTGAGACAAATTGGATTGCGCCGCCCCAGTGGCCTGCATCAGTTCATGAACGCACATCGGTCTTTCCAGCAACAGGCAGAGCACGGAAAGACGCAACTCATGTGCAATCGCCCTTAAACCCTGACTGGCTGCTTTAACTTTATCTTGCGGTATCTGCTGCATAAGGCGAAACATATCACCCTCTATTTGCATTAGCAATACATAATATTATAATATACGATTTGGTATAAGCATTCGGTTCGTATGGTGTTTCAATAAGCCAAATAATCACCTCATTGATGATGAATTCTTTCCTGGAAGACCAGACGGATTAAAGGGTAGCGGCATGCGTTGCATGTCAATGTCGAATTTTGAGTATCCGGTGATGTCTTGCTTACTCGCCCTGCAGGGTAACAACAATTTTCCTGCAACCGCCGCGATCACGATGCTCACCCAGATAAATGCCCTGCCAGATACCCAGTGCCAACCCGCCGTTTCGAATAGGGATTGTAATACTGTTACCTATCATACTTGCTTTGATATGGGCAGGCATATCGTCTGCGCCTTCTAGCGTATGGCGGTAATAAGACTGATTCTGCGGTACAAAATGATTGAAATGGGATTCCATATCACTACGCACAGTTGGGTCAGCATTTTCATTGATGGTAAGACTGGCACTGGTATGCTGAATAAAGAAATGCGCCAGCCCTGTTTTGAAACGGGACAATTCAGATAATTGCGAAACTATTTCGGACGTAACCAGATGAAAACCTCGCGGATAAGCACGCAATCGAAGTATTTTCTGTATCCACATGTTGTAACTCCCTCCATAGTTGATTGCGCATCACTATGCCATGTGAAGAAATAATATTCAGCCTCTTCTGATTCTTCATAATCCGGATAGAGTTCCGCCATCACTTTTATGGAAAGCCGCGAAAAAAACGACTGGAGAAGAAATAATGGTTTACAATGGAAGGTCCGCCTCATGAACAACAATAGTATTCTTAAAAAAATCATGATTGCCAATAGCCTCAAACACTTTGAAGCCAGAGAAATATTTTCTCTTGCTGGTTGTAATTTTAGCAGCAGCCAGATCAAAGCATTTATGGCCGGATCAAAGAACAAAAATTATGTTGAACTGAATGACGAGCAACTGGAACAGTTTTTCAATGGTTTTATTCTCTATTCACGCGGCTCTCTGGATGAACCGGATCTCATTCCGCGTGGTGTGGAAAATTATGTGCTGGATCTGATGAAAAATAATAATGCCGGTGCTCTCGAAGAACTCGGCTGCTTGATCAATGATGCCATGGATGGCCTAAATAACAGCGAACAGGACTGAAAACCCGACTATTCTTGCTCCTTCTCTTCTTCCTCATCATCAGAGACAGCATCAACCACGGCTCCACCTACTTTGAATGGCACCTCAACGACTTCAATGGCGACATCAGCTACTGTTCCAACCACTGTACCAACACAGCCTGACAGGAAAAAAAGTAGAGCAATCAATAAAAAAAACTGTTTCATATTTACCTCGATAATAATAAAGTCAGAAAACCTGCCCTATTACTGACGGAAGACAATGATAAGAATCACTTTTTCCACATACCACCTTTGTATAGGTTTGGTTCTTCTCTTTTTTAAAATATAGTCATGAAACTTTCGGACAACAAAAGTTCGGGCAATTGCCTGTTAACTTACATATACTTCACACTGATAATTCCTGACAGGGGGAGAAGAAAATGAATAGAACTCGCGCCTTTTTCATTCAGATTGGCATTCTTATGATTGCACTGATTACACTGGCTATCCTGCTGGGAAACAAGCTACAAATGACATTTTTAGCCAACCCGTGGATTAATGGCTTCATCGCCCTGATTTGGTTGATTGGCATTACCCACGCGCTGGCTATGGTCTACAGATTACGTAAAGAGTATATCTGGCTGAGTAGTGTCGACAGCCCGTGGATCCCGGAAGTTACTCCCAATATACTTGAACCACTGGCCACAATGGTAGTCAAAAAACAGCGCCTTACTTCCGAAGCGCGTGAAACACTGCTGGATGCTGTATCAATCAGGCTGAACTCTGATAACGACACAGCTAAATATCTCACTGCCCTACTTATTTTTCTCGGCCTTCTTGGTACATTCTGGGGCCTGCTGGAGACAGTGCGTTCGGTGGGCAATCTGGTTGGCGGCATGTCTATCGGGCCGGGTCAGGATGTTGCAGAATCAATGCTGATACTGAAATCAGGTTTAGCTAAACCATTGAGCGGTATGGGAACCGCCTTTTCATCTTCCCTGTTTGGACTTGCCTTCTCACTCATACTCGGTTTCATTTATCTGCAGGCACAGCGGGCAAAGAATACATTTTTCTCCGTTGTGGAGAGTACACTTAACGTACAAACCATTCTGCCGGGAGGTGGTGATGCCACAGGGGCTCTGAACAACAGTGAAGCCCTGCTCAACTATCTGGCCTCGCTGCTCAGTGAAAATTCAGAGGCTGTCCGAAGCCTGGCACAATCGGTTGAAAGTAATCGGGAAGTTGCTGTAGGAAAGGATAGTTATCTAATTGAAACAATTGATAAACTTTCAGTTCTATCCAGGGCAGTTGATAATCAGGGCAAAGCCATTTTGAAATTGGCTGAAGAGCAACAAAAGCATGCTCTCTATCTTGATGATGAAACGCGCCTGACTTTGTGCAGCAGTGAAAAACTACTGCAAACACTGATTCATGAGG
>JAJRTX010000226.1 GCA_021545665.1 Zetaproteobacteria bacterium | reverse complement strand
ATCCCGTGTCGCAGCGCTATGTTCCAAAACCAAATCCTGATTCATACGTTCTGCCATACCTGGAGAAACCCCTTTAAATTTGGGCAGCAAACGCAGCAGCATTACGCCAAAATGCAACAACATGCTTGGAACAGGAAAATAGCGCGGCTTTTTTCTCAACGCCATAAAAACACGGTCAATCATATCTTTATAGCCAAGCACTTCACCACCCGAGATATTATATGCCCTATTTTTTATATCTGTTTGCATAAGTGCATGCAAAGTGACCATAGCGACATCTTTGGCATGAACAGGTTGACGCAACCCCATTGCTTTTCCAAGCAGTGGAAAAAAGCCAAATCGATTAATAAAACCCGCAACAGCGGTTATATTTTGATCTCTGCCCAAACCATATATAAGGGTCGGGCGCAGGATCACCCAATCAACACCACAGTTTTCTGCCCACTCAATCAACTGCTTTTCACCTGATGCCAGGCGATCTGCAACATCCTTGTCCTTGGCATCAGACGCATTGGTTTTAGTGAACAGGCTCGTGGAGCTTAGAACCACAATCCTGCGCACACCACATCTTTCCAACAGATGAAAATAGTCTGGCAGCACCCAGACAGGTGCCAGAGAGACCCAGCTATCAATTGGCTCTTCAAACCCATGCTTACTTTGATCAGTCAAATGGTGCCAATTTAGACGATCACCAACAGCGAAATCAGGATCCGCAGCCTGCCTGGAAAAAGCATGGATTTTCAAATGGGGGGGGATACTGTTAATCAGATCAGGTGACAGCAGGCAATCACCAACCAGGCTGGTAGCACCTAAGACGCCAACGGCCTGACTAGCCATATTTCTACTTCCAAAAAACCAATCGGCTGCCCAAATGGTAGACAGAAAGCAGACAAAAGCGACCCCAAACCCCTATGCAGACCAGCCACATCAAGGCGCCAGGGTATTGGTGACGGAAAAACTTGCGGTAAAACCGCATCATCCCTTTATGCTTGTGCCATTCAACAAATATGGGTCGGCGCTGACTGCAAGCCCCCTTGCTGTGAATGATCTTTGCATCAGGAGTAAAAAGAATCTTCCAGTTTTTCTGGCGTACACGCATGCACCAATCCAGATCCTCACAGTGCATAAAGTAACCTTCATCAAATTGGCCGATCTCTATAAACAATTTTCGGCGCACCAGCATGCATGCGCCAGAAATGGCCTCTACCTCAATTGGCTGTGCTGGCAGGGGTTGTTTGTGCAGATGGAAATCAAAAAATATTCTTGGCCATCTGTTTTCAAAACGCGACAGGCCAAACACCCGCACAAAGGTTCTCCAGGGTGTAGGCACTGCACGACGCCCACCACCTTGCTCAGTGCCATCTGAATTCATGAGCAGGCCACCAACCATGCCTGTATCCGCATTTGCATCCAATACTTCAAGCAATTGAGAAATGGCATCTGGAGCAAGCAGGCAATCCGGGTTCAAAAATAGCAGGTAAGGGTTGTCGGCCGTATGAGCACCAATATTGCAGGCCACTGAAAATCCCAGGTTAACATCATTACAGATGACCCTGATCTGCTGCATGCCAATAAATTCTTGCAGACAATCTTCAACGCTGGAGTCACTTGAGGCATTGTCAACAATTATAACCTCACTGGCCGTGGGTAACACTGCACGGACACACTCTGTCAGCTGTGAACCAGCATTATAATTGACTATCACAACCGATACTTGAGACATACCAGAGCATGTGGCACCACTGCTTAGTAACTCGTTTACAGGATCTGCCTTCTCTTCAGTAGATAACATCAGCACCCTGTTAATCCTCTATCAACCCAACCTTGCGTTGTTTAGTAGCTCCTTAAACACATGCGATGTTTTTTTTGCGTTATTCGCCCAAGAAAAAGATTTTACTCTTTTTAGTCCACACTTTCTAAGCTCATCGCATAACCCATCTTCAGTCAATAACCGCATAATAGCAAAAACCAGTTCATCAGCCGAATTTCGATGAAACTTTAATGCTGCATCACCTGCTACTTCTAATAAAGCATCCGCATCACTAACAATCACAGGGGAGCCTTGTACCATAGCCTCAAGAACAGGAAGCCCAAAACCTTCATAAATTGATGCCTGAATGGTACATAAAGCTCCAGAATAGTAGGCCCATAAATCATCATCACTAATACCCGCCTGCAAAAATACCAACTCAGAGCCACCATTACACTTCAGGTAGCATGCCAGCTCACCTTCTAAATCCTGCCCAACCACTCTTAAGTGGCACTGTATCCCATTGCTGTTAATACACTTAATAGCTTCAACAACCACTCCAATATTCTTGTTTGGGGTAAGATTGCCAACCATTAAGCAATAAGGCACATCCTGTTGTACAGGCTGAGCTGGCGGCAAGTTGCTAGCACCAGTAGCACCTAAGAGAATTGTCTGCGACTTATCCGCCACCCATGGGTAGTATGTTATTAAATCTCGGTGGGTGGTTTTTGAAACTGTAATCACTGCATCAGAAAACTTTAGGCTTAGTGGAACGAAGAACCTCCAATAGTAACATTGCCATTTCCTAACAAATTGAGGAAAAAGCCTAAAGTATAGATCATGGATGGTCGTAACTTTTTTAAACGCACCCCATAGAGGAGTTATAAATCCCGGAGAAAACAGCAATTTTACTCCATCTTTCCTGACTCTTAGAGGCAGAAACAGCTGCTCATAAGCTACGCGCCCAACCAATGAGCCATGAATTTTAATTACATGCAACCGAATCTTTGGCTGATAAAACTCTGATGGTAGATCAACTCCAGTCCGCACGTATACACACCACTCAAAATGATCTAGCGCAAGCAACTCGGCAAACAATCGAAAAGCATACCGAACTGTACCACCTTTATATCCAGGCCTGATATAAAGTAAATTTAACCCACATAATGAGGCTTGCATTTGTTCCTCGACATGCGTGCTCATACAACCATTTCTTCAGCAGGGTAAATAAATGGTTGATTCTCAAGGATTCCATTACAAACAATATCCAGTCCTTTTGAACTCCCTTTTTCCAAATCTGATAACCCTTGTATATCCACGTCAAAAGGCGGCCAGCCTTTCCTTTCTTTAACGCAAGTTAGCGGAATCATGCGTCTAAAAAAGAAATGATAGGCATATTTAAGCGCACGCTCTCGAGTAACATCATCCAGCCTTTCAGACATCGGCAAGGCGTCAAGTGCCCGAAAATAGCCCTCCTCAGATTCTGCATCAAGTGTAACCCCTTTCCCGCGCACCCACGCCTCTCCTGCAACAATAACAGGTATACCTGTAGCAGAAAGCTCTACCCCTGTTTTAGTTCCATAGATAATGACTGCATTACACTCTGCCATAGCAACATACGTGCTTAACCGACTATCTGGAGAGATTATAAAAATATTTTTTGGCAATCGAGTAAAGGCTCGCTGAACTTCCTTCATCACTAGCTGCCTTGAGGGAACCGTTCCAGAAATTTCTGCTGGATGTATCCGAACTAACAATTGGAGATCAGGCCTGCCCTCAAAATACTCTATTGTCTTAATTAACCAGTCCAGCATGCTTGGAAAAGCATTAACCTTATAATGTAGCTGGGCATCCCAAACCACATTAGTCAGCAAACCGATTGTTGGAAGAGAGAAATCAATACCTGTTTCCTGCTGTATAGTAGAAACATCAAATTCAGGGTTACTATGGAATTGCACCCAATCTTGACCTCCTGTCCAGCGACTATGCAAATAACTTTCAATCTGCTCTTTATGCTTATAGCCCCATAACATTTTATCCCACGAAACTACAGGCTCCTTAAGCAAGCCATGATGATATGTTTCACCATGGTTAAAAATGAAACATCCTCGGCGGTAGGCCGGATGCCAAGTTACAATGCGCACCCCGAGCTGCTTTGCGGTCTCTGCGATAACGCCCTGTGGAACATAGATACCATGATTTAAGACAACCACATCATAATTTCTATTGGAGAAGAGAGAATTGCATGCGTAGTAGGTTAAAAGTGCTGCTTCAAAATAACATCTTAATACGTTCTCAGCGCCAGCCTCAGAACCAAAATCACCACGCGCATAAAAGCGCAAAGCCCCTGCCATCGCATGCTCACCGATCAGTATACCGTCAATTGCAAAGGCCGCAATATCTTGACGCAGTATCGTCATAGCCAGTAGTTTTGCCTGCTTACGTTTGCGCTCTGGCAACTGCGAATTTAAACCAACAGGAGAAAATCCTGCTTTGCTTAGCATATCTGCTGCTGGATGATAACAACTTTGACATCTGTCTAAAGGACCTTGATCACAGAAATCTTTTACATTTGAATACCAGTTGATCTCACACATCATGCAGGCCGGCAATGCACCATCACAAAGTAAAAAATCAACCGCAGCCCCTCTCACTGACAATGCCACTCCCAATAAACTTTCTATTGTCATAGAAGGCAAGTGACCCGCTGTACCAGTTGCTATTAATACTCGATCTGTTTGACCATCATGTTTTTTTTGTGCATATTTCCATTGAGCGCTATCTTTTTTTAGCAGCGTAACCCAGTCTGGGAGGCCAAGATAGCGCGCCCTCCACCCCGCATACGCCATGTGCAAATAACGATAGCCGCGCCAGCCCTGAAGTCGGCTTTTAATAGCTTTAATGCTAGGGTTAGCTAGGCGTACAAAAGCAACAACAAATAACTTATTCAATGTCTAATTCACATATTAATCATTGTAAAAATGCTTGCACAACCAGATATCATTAGCAATATAAAAACAGAGGTCTTCTTTATTATCGCTTTCCTTGCAATAATAAAAACCACTGACTATACTTCAGCGAGATTTTACGCTTGATTGGCTTATTTGAATTTAATTCTGCTGACTTCCTTTATAGACGGGACAGCCTTGGTTGCCCCGCACTCCTACGGCCTAAACGTGCCGTAAAATCATGAATGATAGATAGACTCAATAAGATAAGGAGCACGATCACGCAGCTCCTGCTCAAGACTACAAGGCATTTCACCAGGAATAAATTTGTCTACTGAAACCCCATCAATATAGACCAACAGGCAGGTGGACATGATACGAAATAACGGGGTATTTTTGGTGAACTCCTGAAAGAATTTTACCAACCCATCTGATTTTGGCGCATAATCATGCCAGATAATAACCCCTCCTGGCTTAAGCAGCTCGAAGGCTTTGTTTGTATCATTTTTGACCATCTCATAGCTGTGGTCGCCATCAACAAAGACTAAATCAAATTGCCCCTTGTATGGGGTAGTATCAAAACCCCTGGAGTCAGAATAGATTGGATGAATCTGTTTCTCCTGCTCAGTACCCTTAAATAATACCCCAAGGTAGCGCCCATAACGGAGATCCTCATCCGGTGAAAGATTTAACGTATAAATCTCTATTGCAGGATCATTGCGCGCCAAATGATAGGTGGTTCGCCCCATGTAAGTGCCAAACTCAAATACCTTGCTAGCGCCAAGATGCTTAGTAATTGCAGAAACATACAGCATGTCTGCTTTATTTGCATGTCCACTCAATTCATTGATTACACCAACAGCCACCTCCACCTCTTCAATCCCTGGGAAAAGCTGTTGGAGATACAACTCACGGATTTGGCTCGCTTCAAGAGCACGGACAAAAGCTACCGTTTTTTTATGCCTCTGTACCCTTTGGCAGGCATATACTGCAAGGAGATTCTGCGGATCCTTTGAGGGATGGCTATCTGAATCAATAACCATATCTGTCATGTAGCGAATCTCTTTGTGCAACTTATCACTAACTGTTTCCAGCTGCACTATTGAAATTCGAGCAGCCTTTTGGAAGGCAATCAACCCTTTCCGATTCACCAGATAAAGAATCATGCTAGAAAAGGTCAACCCAAAAATAACTATGCCGTCCCCTATGGAGAATATTTCTGATCGAATCAGAAGCCACGACACCAAGGCGGCACTCCCGAGAATCAAAGCTAGAATAGCGGCAAGGGTATTTGAGAGATAAAGTCTCTTTTGAATTGTCTTAAACATGGCTAACCGTTTACCAAATGGTGTTTGTTTAAATGTAAAAAATGCATAATTTGCCACAGCAGCGGGCATCAATAACTTATATCGCCACGGAATTACACTAGAACCCAGCATAAGTTTAACAAATGAGTAAATTTGAGCCGCCCAAACCCGTGGGTTGCGCATTTTATGGCGGTAATACATTTCATGCGAAGGCTCATGGAGTCTGATATGTAGCACCTCATCCACGTATCTAAATCGCGTTGCTAAGGCAAGCTGGCAGATAAACTGACGATCACCTCCCAGCACCAACGGAAAATGTAACATTGCCCGCTTGATTAAATCAGTACGAAACAATCCGTAGATAAATAAATTATATTTAGCACCTCTGAGAATTTGCTTAAGCAGCTGTCTTCGGCCTAGCTTGTTGGGGTTTAATTGCCCATGAAAGCGAACAACATCGAGTTGCGTGCCATCTTCAAATACACGTTTAACCGCACACATTGCAACGCCCGCGTCAGGATTCGCCTGCAATTCTTCATACATTCGACTTACGAAACTAGGTAGCCAGAAATCATCAGCCGCCGCCCACATAAAATACTCGCTCTGAGCCTCATCAAGTACTGCTCGGAAATTTGGCACGGGCCCCATATTTGCCAATTGCTGTATCAGGCGAATGCGAGCATCACGTCGTTGAAATGTTTTGCAGATATCAATCGTACCATCGTCAGACGCATTATCTGATATGATGATTTCAATATTTGGATAATCCTGAGAAACAAGCGACTCAAGCGCAACCCTTATTGTCTTAGCTCCATTGAATACCGGCAATCCCACTGTAATTAATGGCAACATCTCTTTATGCTTGTCAGAGCTCATTACAATGCCATTACGCTAATCGTAAAAAATAAATAAATAATCAGAATGCATATGAAAAATGCATGCGGTTTTAGAGAAAAACATTTTTAATGCTGACCCATAATTACCGAACAAAAAGACGATATGACACATCGCTTTGCCCATTTTTACAAGGCCGATCAAATTGATCATGCACAATAAATTTATACTCTGAAAGATATTCAGCCACAATTGCAGCTGGCGCACGGCGCTCGCTAATTTCGATCAGAATGGATTTTACTCCCTCCTTTGCAAAGACTCCCGAAGCTCCTTCAAGCACCTCCATCTCCGTGCCATCCACATCAATCTTGAGGTGATTTGGGGCCGCTAAACCAAAATCATTAACTAAATCATCAATTCGAAATGAAAGCATTTCTTGGCGGTACACAGAATTTAAGTGTTTACCCTGATAGTCAATCTCCTCACCCAGTGTATGCATGGCTGTTCCTGCATCCATACTTGTATAGTTAAAAAACATCACTCCTGTATCGTTACCTAATGCAATCGGAAATGGCCGTACATTTTCATCGAGCCCATTTAGCTTAATATTACGGCAAAGAGATGCATATGTTGCACAAGATGGTTCAAAAGCATACACCTGTATTTCTTTTTTCAATAGTTTTGCTGCCAGTAACGAGTAAGCCCCAACATTCGCCCCAATATCCCACATGACATCACCAGGCTTCAAGTGGTTCTCTATCCAACGCACAGTCATAGGCTCCTTTTGACATGCAAGTCGCCGGGGATACTCTGTCGGCAAAAACATTTTAAGAAAAACTTCACAGGCAGCATAGTCAAGTGTTTCGACCACATCAATTGAAGCACTCAAATCAAGTTTTTCTTTCGTGGTCAAATGATTGACTATCGATAACACTAATTGATTCCGCTCTTGATCACTCATCTTTTTGAGCTGTAGTAGTAAAACTTCCACAGCCTGAGTAGCTGAAATGTTATTACTGGGTTGCATAAATACCGTATTCCGCAGCCAATTCACCACCCCCTCCCAACTCTAAGTTACAAATAGTTTACTTTATTGATCAACAACAGCCTGTATTGAGCAATAACTCAACAACTATGGACTAAAAGTCCATAGTTGTTTTCAGAACGGCTGAAAGTCGCTTCAGAATTGTGTTGATATCTTCGTAGTACATAATTCTGCTATCAACACTAATCCTTTCCTTTTTCTTTTTTGACACAGAGAACACAGCGATCACAGAGTGAAAATAACTTATAAATGCATTATATTTCTGAGGCCTCTGCGTTCTCTGTGCCAAATTAAGATGTGTAGCAGCTAAAGCCTAGCCTAGAACGCCTACTTTTGGTGCACTAAAGTGCATAGTTTTGACTAGCGGTTTGAAACAATAAACAATAAACCAGCCTTCTTCACTTTAATAAGCAGCATCAACATGAGCAAATAAAGCACCCATCTGCACCCTATTAATTAAGCCCCGATACAATCCCATTTAAAATCAACCAGTATATCTCCAAAGTTCCCCTGTTGAAGCCGCCCGGTGCCAAAATAGTCATTATCAGACACTGTGATATGACATGTGTTTATAATTTTATCAGTCAGTTCACGGTTAACTATACAACTAGCCACTACATCATAATTACCTGGTAACAAGGGTAGTTTTGGAATAGTACAAATAAACTGGCCACATCTCTTGTCCAGAGATAATTCCGAACGAACAATATCACTGGGCAAGCCAAACAAGCGCGTACCTCTGCTACCAACAAAAACCAAGGTCAAGATAACATCATCAGACGGCTGCTCCAGATTATTCTCATAATCAAATACGACACGGGCACCTGTACCTGCAGGAATAGTGCTCACAGAGTTTCCATCTATATCTTCAATCTGCATACCGGTAAAGCGCACTTGACCAGAGCCAGGGCGACGCTGAGCCGCCTTCAAGTCGGCTTCCCCTTGGGGCCCAAGCAAAAGCTGGTTGTAAGCATCTATAACAGCTTCTGTGCAGCCTTCAGTATGTAGCGTGCTATCCTCAATCAAGATAGCTCGGTTACACAATGATTGAATAGCTCCCATGCTATGACTGACAAACAAGATGGTTCTCTCCTGGTGCTGTGTCAACTGATCCATCTTATTTAGACATTTTTCCTGAAATGCAATATCGCCAACCGCCAACACCTCATCTACCATCAATATTTCAGTATCAAGATGAGCTGCAACTGCAAAAGTCAGACGGGAACGCATTCCAGAGGAATAGGTCTTCACACGAGCATCAATGAACTTTCCAACACCGGAAAAACCCACAATTTCATGATACTTCAGTTTGATCTCATGCGGTCGCATTCCGAGGATAGTACCGTTTAAAAATATGTTTTCTCGGCCAGTGAGTTCTGGATGAAAGCCCGTTCCGGTCTCAAGTAAAGTTCCGATACGCCCCCGAATGCGAGCGCTTCCTTCAGTTGGATCCGTAATACGCGAAAGCACACGAAGAAGAGTTGTTTTCCCCGCACCGTTCCGCCCGACAATGCCCAGCACATCCCCTTGCTGCACTTCAAAGGAAATATCACGGAACGCCCAATGGGGGGTCTTCCCCACCATATAGCGTTTTCCCAGGCCATTTACGCTAATTACTGTAGCACTCATTCTTATTGCTTTCTCACAAGGAGTCAACCATGGTTCGCTCCGTACGAATGAAGGCGACCAAACCATAGAACAAACCAGCCACCATAATCACTCCAGCCCACCACAGTGACCACACAGGCGGGGCAATATCGCCCAATAATGACCAGCGTATGCCCTGGATAATTGATGCCCAGGGGTTGAGAAAATAAACATCAATCAGGTGCTCTGGAACCATTGTAACCGGATAGACGCACGGCATTGCATAGACCATCACCCTCATAATTACCGGCAAAGCCATCATGATGTCCTTACGCTCAATGGAATGAGATGCAAGGATCAGCCCCAGAGCAAATGATGAAACCGCGAACCCGATAATAAACAACGGAAAAAAAACAATATTCCAGCCAGGCAAGATCCCATAGATTGCCATCAAAACTATAACAACCACGAATGATGCACCCAAGTCCACAATGTTTACAAACAATGATGTAAGCGGGATGATCAGTCGTGGATAATAAACTTTACTCATGATTCCAGCATTACTGGTCAGCGATGCTGCGGTATCCGAGACGGTGCCAGAAAAGAACAGATAGAGGCTAATTCCAAGAAAAACAAATAGCGGGAACGGAACCGAGCTAGTCTCAATCCCAACCAGATAACCAAACACCCCAATGTATACAAAACTCAGGAGGAGTGGCCTGAAAATTATCCAGCCGTAACCCATGCTGGTTGGTCGGTAACGACCACGGATAGAGCGGAGTATGAAGAATTTTAGAAGATACTTGTTCTTCCAGACCTGCGGTATACCGAGGCGACCCAGCGTACTCCCTGGTTGAATCACCACTACATCATCGCCCTCCAAGGGGGCATCGTCGCTGGCAGAGACATTGCGATAATGGTTAGCACTATCCTCAGGGTGAAGTTTTGAACCCATACTAGCCACCTAATTGCCAAGTCGGCATATCACGCTAACATTTCTTGGAGCAATGCATCTTGTGCATCATCCAGCGGCTGGCTTGCCGCATGCCGGTATACCGTCATGAACATTTTTGCGATCTTGTTCGGGTTTGGAAACTCATGTTTAATGCGATGGGTTCCCTTGGCACGCAAATCATTGAGCATTTCAGGGCTGCGCACCCCTTCTAATAAAGCTCGCGTGATATCAGCTTCATCGAATGGATCGAATAGCATAGCAGCGTCACCTACTACTTCGGGAATGCAAGCAGCAGTCGAAGCTAATACCGGCAATCCATTATGGAAGGCCTCCAGCAAGGGCAATCCAAGACCCTCAAATATGGAAGGGTGCACAAGAAATTTAGCATTTTTGTACAAAGTGTTGAGGTGCTCAACCGAAATCACGCCCAGAAACTGCACATTCTTTTCAAGCTTATTTAGTGCAATCTCTTTTTTGATCTGTGCGAACTCTGGCGTGTTGGTGCGACCCGTACAGACCAGATTGAACGATACGCCATGATCATCGCGTAATTTGGCGAAGGCACGGATCAACCGAATATGGTTTTTGGTAACCCATGCAGCTGAAGGGAAAAGCGCAAATGACTCGGGAAGGCCGGCAAGTGCTGCTGCTTTGTCCATGAAGTGTTCAGCATGATCAAACCGTGGCAGGCGTGGGATCACCGCAATTCGCTCAGGCGCGATACCATATTTTGAAACAATATCCTTTTTTACCCAGCGTGTGGCGGTGACTACCATTGAAGCTTGGCGGCAACCTTTGCCAAAAAGCTCATCCATCCATCCCACCTCACCAGGTTGGAAACAATCCGGCTGGTGATGGTGCGGCAACCCCCAGGGCTCATATACATACGGCAAGGAGGTTTCAAAATGCAACGGGTAAGGAAAATGAACGACCTCAACCCCTTTTGACCGGAGGATCTTATCGGCACGAGCAGCCACCATGGGCCGGGTGGCCTCATCGCGTATGCCCCGATAGAGACGATAAGCAGGTGGCACCATGAATCGCAAAGGCCCGGCGCTCCGAGCCAGCCGTTGCGCCTTAGGTGTCAGCGGCGTATTGTGGGCGTAGTAATAACTAATTTTTAGAACAATCCCGCCCAGTGGCCCCAAGGCTGCCTGCAATTTTTGCCAGCGCGGTTTCATGCCTGCAGTTTTTGCTGCTGCCGGGTCGTACCAGCGATAACTTGCAGGCCAGACCATCTTTTTCATATTCGCCCCCATAAAGGGAACCAATTCCTGATCGTGCCCTTTCAACCCTAATAGAACAAAGCGGTCACAGGTTTTTGATGCGCCGAGCGCCAGCAAAAGAGAGAGCAGAGCAGTCTCTGTTCCACCTGAAGCATTTGCTGATATTTGCGAGTCAATGGCTACCGTAACACTTTTTTTATTTTCTGGTTTCATGTATTTCGAACGAGCTCCAAGCATGCGACTGCACGTGCCGCAGCGGCAAAATCAGGCCCAAACTCAGGCGTACGAACAATATTAAAATACTCTAGATCCTTACATTCTTCTGGCGTGGCCGTATGCCAGCCGTCAGCAGCATAACGATAATAGGTTTCGGAAAGGCATCCCCCACCAAAGGATTGTTTTACGCTTTCAATCTGTTTCGCGCCGAAGACCTGCAACCAGTCCTGATCCTCCGCCTTACCATAGGGTACAGTCAGCAATAAACGTCCACCCGGCTTGAGCAAATCGTGGAAAGTCTTCATGACTCCATGATAAGCCAACAAGTCCTTCTCTGGCTGAGGTTGCTTGAGTGTGACCTCATAAGGAGGCTTGGGGATGGGCCACATGCCGATGTGTTCCACCGTGCTGATGCACACAATATTATCGAAGATGTTGTCTCGCAGTACCGGCTCACGGAAGTCACCATGCAGATAGGACAAGCGTGGATTAAGGCGCACCGAATCCATTTCCAGCGAGTAGATGATAATTTTTTGCTGGCTGAGTTCTGGCGCATCAAGGAACATCGGTGTATTTAATACAGAACCAGCGTCCAGCAACAAGCCAGGGCCAGGCTTGACCTTAGAAATCGCCCACGGACACTCCACCACTCGTTCATCAACACGCCTGCCATAGCCAGCAGGGAGCGGCTTGCCTTGACGAAACAGCTCCATCTGGCCCTTGTCGGCGAGTGTTTCGATCATCAGAACATTTTTGAACTTTGCATATCCTGGTGTCCAAGGAATGTAGCCATTCTTCTTATACTGCTCTATCAGGCTGAGCGAATTGGAGATGTTCTTTACATTCGTCACGGGATTACCGCCGCTAAAAGCCTTCTTCAGACCACGAGTGATGCGGGAAAGATTTTTATTTTTACTTATCATGAAGCCCTACTTCTTCTGCTGAATAGATAAATGGAGTACCATTAAGTATCCCGTCACAGATCACATCCAATCCCTTGAGCTTACCCTGCGAAAGATCACTGAGTTCATCAACCGCCACTTCAAATGGTGGCCAAGCCTCCGGGCGCGGCTCTAAAAACGGCAACGGAATCATTCGTCTAAAAAAGAAATGGTAAGCATACTTGCGCGCTCGTTGAATTTGCACTTCATCCATACGCTCACCCAAAGGAAGATTGTCGAGAAGATTAAAGTACTCTTCTAAACTAGAGGCATCCATCGTAATTCCCTTATTTCGAATCCATGCCTCACCACCAACAATCACCTGGATACCCATACTACTAAGCTCAACACCCGTCTTGGTGCCATAGATCAACACTGAATCACATTTCTCCATTGCTGCATAAGTGCTAATCGTACTCTCTGGCCCAATAATAAAGACGTTTTTTGGCATATCCTGGAAAGTGTTAACAATTTCTTCCGCAATAGGCTGCCGTGAGACGGTCGATCCACCCGGGGGAGCCAATTCACCGGGGTGGATTCTAATCAATAGCTGCAAATCGGGATGATCTCTAAAATAAGAAACCGTGCGCATCACCCAATCAACCATATTTGGAAATGCATTGGCCGGATAATGCAACTGTGCATCCCACACCACGTTGGTTAACATGCCAATGACTGGCCGAGACCAATCCAATCCAACCTCCTTGGCAAACCTATTCATATCACCATCTGCATCACGGTTAAACCAGATCCAGTCCCGGCTTCCATTTTGACGACTCTTCAGATAGTCCATAATATCTACTTCATTTTTCTGGCACCATTGCATATTTTCCCAGACACCAGTTGGTTCATTCATCAGTGTGTGATGATAGGTATCATTGTGACTAAAAATGGCACATTGTTTTCGATAGGCTAGGTTCCATGAGACTGTACGCACATTATTGCTGCGACACACGGCGCTAACTATTCCATGGGGAACATAAATCCCATGGTTATTAACGACCACATCATATTTGTTTTCCTTCAGCAAGCGTTGTATGCAGTATGCAGTCAATAATGATGACTCGAGATACCTTCGCAATACGAGCTCACCCTCTGGCTCAAGAGACAGATCGCCAACACCATAGTAACGCAGTGCGCCTGCCAGAGCGTGTTCTCCGATAGGCAATCCATCCAAAGTGTAGTTTACGATATCATCAGCTGGAACATCCAATGACGTCTCTCGCGCCTGTTCCCGCTCCTCATCACTAATGTATTCGCTCATTCGTAAGATGCTAAGACCAGGGATTGAAAATACATGCTCACCTGTGGCTACGCATCCTGGACAGAATACGTCCTTCAAATCATAATCTGTAAGCGCCTGTGGTGTAATAGCAGATATCTTTGCACGCTGGCAGCCTGGCATAGCAGTATCGCAAAGCAATGTGTCTACTTTAGCTCCTCGTAGCGTCAAAGCAATGTTAATAGCGCTCTCCAGTACCGTAAACTGTGAGTGCCCACCAACAGCAGTAGCCATCAATACTCGAGAACCATTTTTGACTCCCATCAAAGCATGAGACCACAGTTCATGATCCTGCGTCGTTACTTCTGACCAGTTTGGCAGTTTGCCTTTCGCTTTCCGCTTACCAATCGCAACCTGCTGCTTCTCCCAAATTGGACGAAGCAGACCCTTGAGCAAGGGGTGAAGCTCAATCATTTATAAAGCACCTTCATGTTTAGCATTCTCTGGCAATCTACAATTTACTTGAAAAAACTTTCAACAGCTTCAATTACGCGCTCAACATGGGCTTCCTGCATCAATGAGTGCAGCGGCAAAGTCACCACCTCCTTAACCACTTCATCAGTAACCGACATATCACCACGAGGCGCATTAGAAAAGTAAGTGTGTTGATGAACCGGGACAAAATGAATACCTACATCAATTGCCCACTTGTCCATATGAGCAATAAATCTCTCTCGCTGATCATCTAATACACGCAAACTGTAAATGAAGGGAGAGACATCAGAATAATTAGTTGGAGGGACTTTTATGCCTTCAAGACATAAGAACGATTCGTTATAACGCCTGCACACATCTTGCCGAGAGGAGATAAACTCATCGATTCGTTTGATCTGAGATACACCAATACTCGCCATGATATTTGTCAGATGATAACGGTACCCTTCACTTGTTACATCATAGTCCCAGGCTCGTTTGTTCTTGTACCGCTCTGTAGTGTCTTTGTTTACGCCAAGCAGCCTCAGATGCTGAAGTCTTATCAACTCCTCTTCAGAATTAACTACAACACAACCCCCATCAATGCTGGTGATTATTTTTACTGGGTCAAAACTAAAGCAGGCTATATCTCCAAAAGAACCAATTATCTGGCCATTTATCTTAGTTCCAAATGCATGCATTGCATCTTCGATAACTCGCAACTCATACTTCTCGGCCAGCTGGTACACCTCTTTTGAGTCACAGGGCAACCCAGCAAAATGCAAAGGAATGATAGCTTTGGTTCGTGGAGTAATTAGCTTCTCCGCTTTTTCACAGTTAATCCCTAGATTATCATCTGCAATATCACACATCACTACTTGCGCACCTGTCATACGCACTGCTTGATGATCAGCAACATAATTAAACGACGGAGTAATAACCTCATCCCCTGAACCAACCCCTGCAACCAGAAGAGCAATATGGAGGGCAGATGTGCCTGTATTGGTCGCAACAACTTTACGATCACCAAGCCCAAGATAATCAGCGATACACCGTTCAAACTCCTGGGTAGCACCTCCCATCCCTAGCCAACCAATATCTAAAGCATCAACCACATGGTTGATCGTATCAACACCAATGTACGGTTTAAATACCGGGATTCGCTCTACACTCATGAGATCAATCCTTTACGCAGCTCAAGTAACCATCTGGAGCAACCGTAAAGAGCAGCTTATGCTCTACATCATGATCAATTTTAAATCGATTATTTGATTTGATGAAGTCCCAAACAGCTGTCTTAGGGTTATTTCCATGCCCCCAGGGGCGATCAGGAAAATACTCATCTGGCATATCTTCAATCACTGTGTCCAGGACTATTAAATAACTGCCATTTTTTATCAGCGGAGAATACAATTCAAGTTCCTCTCGCACATGGTCATGAGTATGGTTGGAGTCAAGAATCACCAATATACGCTCACGCCCCTTAGCAAGCGCATAAACTTGCTCGGCAACTCCTTTTGAAACTGAGGACCCCTCGATCATTTTAATTCTGTGGGCTAAAGGATGGCTCTCAATTTCCTCACGGTTATGAGAACGAATATCAACATCAATCCCAACAACCTCTCGATCTCCGCCGAGTAACTCCAGCAACGAAGCTGAGAACACCAGCGACCCCCCATGAGCAATACCCGTCTCCACAATAAAATCCGGCTTAACTCGCCAGATGATCTCCTGAATCGCAATCATATCCTGTGGGTACTGGATAATTGGTCGACCCATCCAGGTGAAATTGTAAGAATAGCGATAATCACAACAAAGCAGAAACAGCTCATCTCGTAATTTTTTTACTCTCTCATCCATACTCATTTTAGTCGCAAGCTTAAGATCAGCAACATCACAAACAGACATTATTCAATCCCCAGATATATCTATCAACATTGGCCGGGCAGGATTGCCATACACTACCTGCTCATCATCAACATCACGAGTGACAACAGCACCCGCCCCAATAATCGCTTTACGGCCAATCCTAACACGCGGAAGTACCACAGCACCTGCACCAATAAATGAAAAGTCTCCCACAGAAACGCAGCCTGCCAACACAGCGCCAGGCGCGACATGCACTCCCTGACCAAGGGCGCACTCATGGTCGACACTAGCCCCAGTATTTATGATGCAACCTGCGCCTAATTTCACCTCTGCACAAAGAGTTGCATGCGCCAGTAACTGCGATCCTTCGCCAAGATCTGCTGAATCAGCTGCAAATGCAGTTGGATGACAAAACGTGACTGTTTTCACTCCATGAAGCTTCATCATACCAAGAATTTCAACCCGCGCTTCTCCGTGCCACCCACCGATAGCCACTGCCCCCACCACAGATTGACTAGACGCTTGTTTCCAGTCCAGAAAACCTGCTTCGCCAATATAAATTGGCACATCAGGAAAAGGTGTCTTCACTACAGGATTATTATCAAAAACCGCAACTATTTCCATACCTTGATTCCTAGCCAACTCAGCCAGCACCTTCACATGGCCTGTCGCCCCCCACAAAATCAGCTGACGCGATACGCTCATCATTTAATGTCAGGGTATGCTTGATCACGGTATGAAATAAAACGGACATCACATGCCGGCCACTGTATACCAAGAGCAGGATCATTCCAACGAATACCACATGCGGCATTTGGATGAAATGGTTCTGTCATTTCGTATAGCACTTCAGTCTCAGGCCTAAGAGTTTGAAAGCCATGTGCAAACCCTTTTGGAACATATATCTGACGATGATTTTCCTCAGACAGCTCCACTTTATACCACTGCCTATAGGTCGGAGACTCTGGGCAGATATCAACAATAATATCCATAACTGCTCCACGAACAACTCTTACTAGCTTATCTTCCGCATACTGACCTGCTTGATAATGCAATCCTCGCAATGTCCCAGAATGCTTATTCCAAGAGATACTTTGTTGAACAAAGTTTGCATTTAAAGCATGCTTTTCAAACACCTCATGGCATACTGTTCTAGCAAAAAAGCCACGCTCGTCTTTATGTGGCACAATATCAATAATATAGGCACCAGCCAAAGGCAATGGATGGAATATCATTCAAAGACCTTTACAGTTGGAATTGGCACAACAAACATTCCACCCCACTCTCTGATACCAGCCATCTGCCGCATAACTTCATCTTTAATGTTCCAAGGTAATATCAGCAAATAGTCAGGCTTGGCTTCATAAATATACTCTGGATCAACAACAGGGATTCGACTACCTGGCAACAAACGTCCTTGCTTGACTTGGTTTTTATCTGCTACAAAATCTATAAAATCCGTCCCAATACCGCAGTAATTCAGTAGTGTATTTCCCTTAGCCGCAGCACCATAAGCACCAATGCTCTTACCTTCTTCCTTGGCTTGAATAAAAAAATCCAGAAGAGCTCGTTTGGTAGCACGAACTCGCTCTGAGAACGCTTCATATGTCATATGACTATTAAGTTTAGCTTCTGCCTCTTGACTCAGTAACTCAGCAACAGCCGCCTTCTGCTCATGATAGGCGGCTTTATGGCAAACAAACAATCGTAAACTGCCACCATGCGTTGGCAACCGTTCAACGTCGAATACACGCAGTCCTGCACGAGCAAAAACAGGCACTAAAGCAATTAGCGAAAGGTAGCTATAGTGCTCATGATAAATTGTATCAAACTGATTCTCCGCTATAAGACGCAAGAGATGAGGGAACTCCAAGGTAATAACCCCATCATATTTAAGCACCAGAGTCATCCCGTTAACAAAATCATTAATGTCTGGAACATGAGCTAGAACATTATTGCCGAGGAGCAGATCAACCTGCCAACCTTCCTGAACTAGTTGCATTGCTGTATCACATCCAAAAAAGCATTCCCTAGTTTGCACACCTTTGCCTCTTGCTACTTTTGCGGTATTAGCTGCAGGCTCCACACCCAGACAAGCAATGTCCTCCTGCACGAAATACTGCAACAAATAGCCATCATTACTAGCAATCTCAATTACCTTGCTTTGGCTCCCAAGAGCAAAGCGACTCATCATTGATACAACATACTCACGGGCATGCGCGAGCCAGCTTTCAGAATACGATGAGAAATAAACATAATCGCCATGGAAGTGTGCTTGTGACTTAGGACTATCACATAGCTGCACTAACCAACATTGACTGCACACCTGAGCATGCAAAGGATAAAATATCTCACCATCGCTCACATTCTTAGACTTGATAAAAGCATTAGAAATTGGTGAAAGGCCCAAGTCACAGAAGGTATAATTTAATCGAGAGCCACAAGAACGGCATATTGAGTTACTCATACGTCCAGATATTCATCCAATTGTTGGCAGGTGACTTCTGATGCCAGATTAGGGTCATGCAATACGGAGCGGTACCAATCAGCTGTTTTTTGCAATGTTGTATCTAAATCCCACTGCTGCACCCATCCCAGTTTTTGACGCGCTAAAGTGGAGTCCAGATGGAGATGATTTGCCTCTCGCAAAACACCACTGTTGATATTTGGATCAATTTTCCAATTTAGCTCTGGCCAATAAGCTTGTAATAAATCCAACATTTGCTCTACCGGGACGTTATTAGATACAGTTGGGCCAAAATTAAACGCCGTTGCAAGCTCTTTTTTCCCGTCCAGTAATTTTGCTGAAAGTAGTATATAGCCATGCAAACAATCGAGCACATGCTGCCAGGGACGAGTCGATTTTGGGCTGCGAATACTTAATGAGCAACCACCAGCAACTGCACGGGCAATATCAGGAATCAAACGATCTTGCCCCCAATCACCACCACCAATAACATTACCAGCGCGAGCCGAGGCAATGAGCGGCCCACCACTCGAAAAAAAACTCTTGCGATAACTCTGCACCACAAACTCGGTTGCAGCTTTACTTGAGCTGTATGGATCATGCCCACCGAGTGCGTCAATCTCACGATACCCCCAGCGCCATTCGCGATTCTCATAGCACTTATCTGTTGTGATAACTAGCACAGCCTTTACTGTGGGGCAAGCGCGCACAGCCTCTAAGAGATGCACTGTCCCCATAACATTAGTAGCCCATGTCTCTGTTGGGTGGCTGTAGCCGTATCGCACAATTGGCTGTGCAGCCATATGGATAACCAATTCAGGCTCGGCGTCAGCAAGCGTCTGCATCAATAAAAGCTGATCCTGAATGTCCGCCTCATGATGCCTCGCAAGCCGATCTGAAATGCGTCCAAGAGTAAATAAATTAGGCTCTGTTGAAGACGGGAGTGCGTAGCCAGTGACTTTACATCCGTAGCGGTGCAGCCAAGTGGTAAGCCAACTTCCTTTAAACCCAGTATGCCCAGTAAGAAAGATACGGCTACCTGCAATCAACTGCTCCAATTCTGCCCCCAAAATCATGCCCAAACCTTCCAGGGGGCTTTGCCTGAATGCCAGAGATTCTCTAAGTACACTTTGTCTCGAAGAGTATCCATGGCCTGCCAAAAACCAGAGTGTTTAAATGCCTGCAACTTCCCTTCATGCGCAAGCTGTTGCAATGGCCCAACCTCCCAGGATGTATTGTCACCTTCTATATAGCTAAAGACCTTAGGGGACAGAACAAAGAACCCACCATTAATCCAACCGCCATCCCCATGTGGTTTTTCAATAAAGCCATCTACACTATTTTCTTTCAAATCAAGCGCTCCATAGCGCCCCGGCGGCAGCACTGCGGTTACAGTAGCCAACTTACCATGCTGCTGATGGAAAGCTATTTGAGCATTTATATTAAGATACGCCAAACCATCGCCGTAAGTAAAGCAGAACGCTTCATCATCAGTAAGATGGCTGGCAACACGCGCCAGCCGGCCACCCGTCATGGTTTCTTCGCCTGTATCAACTAGTGTTACACGCCAAGGCTCTGCTTTTGCCTGGTGAACAGTCATGGAATTACGCTGCAAATCAAACGTTACATCAGATTGATGCAAAAAGTAATTGGCGAAATATTCCTTGATAACGTAACCCTTGTAGCCACAGCAAATCACAAAATCATTGATTCCATGCGCTGCATATATTTTGAGAATGTGCCAAAGCATCGGTTTTCCACCAATGCTAACCATCGGTTTTGGCTTTAGATGTGTCTCCTCGGAGATGCGAGTACCAAGACCTCCTGCAAGTATTACAGCTTTCATAATTCGTCCTAATTTGTATGGCACGCATTAATCTATAGCCACTCAGCCCCCAAGGAACATCAATATGCCAAATAATTCATTTTATAGCCACTAAGTCATCACCAAGCTCCCCCATTTGAGCCTCCACCAGCAGACGAATCATATCGCCAAAACGCTTCGACGCACTCCACCCCAAAATGTCTTCTGCCAAATGCGGGTTAGCATGTGCCTCAGATAGGTCTGAAGGCCGTAGCAATGTTGAATCCATCACTACATGGTCTTGCCAATCAAGGTTCAGCACGTCAAACACTGCCTTTATAAACTGTGTTAAGCTACGACTCTCCCCAGTAGCAATTACAAAATCTTCTGCTGATTCCTGCTGTAGCATTCGCCACATTGCATCAACATACTCGGGGGCCCACCCCCAATCTCGTACAATATTAATATTTCCCAGCTCTAGCTTTTCGGAAGAGCCACGGGCAATTCTGCAAGCAGAAGAAACAATTTTTTTAGTAACAAATCGCTCTGGACGTAGCGGTGATTCATGGTTGAACAAGATCCCAGTACAGGCATATAAGCCATAGGCATCCCGATAGTTTGCCACCTCCCAGTGAGCAGCAGCCTTAGCTACTGCATACGGACTCCTTGGACGGAAAGGTGTATTTTCATCTGCTCTATGGATTCCCGTATTGCCAAAACATTCACTGGAACCAGCATTATATAACCTTGCAGCAGAGCCTTGAAAACGCATGCCTTCCAACAAATGAAGCGTGCCAACTGCGATACTTTCAATCGTTTCAACTGGCTGCTCAAAGGAAAGTCCAACAGAACTCTGCCCTGCAAGATTATAAATCTCATCCGGATCAACCTTAGAGAGCACCTGTAGCACGCTCCTAAAATCATTAGGAGCCATAGATTTACAGATCACTTGATCCCGTATACCCAATGCCTCCAAATTGTGAAAAGATGCCATTTGGGCATCACGTGAAGTACCAAAAACCTGGTAGCCCTTAGCAAGAAGAAATTTAGCAAGATATGCGCCATCTTGACCTGTCACCCCACAGATAAGTGCTCGTTTTGCATTCATAATTATATGCCCTTATTTGCACCCAGCAAGAGACTATTCATGGCGCCCATGCACGGTGAACCCTCTTGCCTTAACTAGGAGACTGTCCGAGAATAGAGCAATTTCAAAGATAATTCTCATCCCAGATTAAAAATCGCAAGCCCTCGCAAATGATAATGAATTGCATTATCGTTTGCGGGCGATATCTACCCTAGAATTCCCTTTATTTTTCCTTTTTGGCGCCCTTTTCCCCTTTAGGCGCATATTGCTCTAAATTTCCCTAACTCTGGACGGATTTCCCCCTTGAATATTGATCTGATCATTTTTTTAATGTTATGCGTGGCGCACACCAGTGAAAATTCACCAGCAACTTTTTCTTTTCCCCTAACACTGAATCGACGAAAACCACTATTCTTTATGTGGCCAAATACAGGCTCTACAATCACCTTGCGTTGCTTGTATATCTCTTTGGATTT
>JAJRTX010000225.1 GCA_021545665.1 Zetaproteobacteria bacterium | reverse complement strand
TTATGTTCCTCTTTCTGGATGCGGGCATGCAAAGTATCCCGTGTGTCATCATCGAATACGGGGACAATAGCCTGAGATAGGATCGGGCCTCCATCCAGCACTTCATTTACCAGATGAATCGTACAGCCAGACACTTTCACCCCATATTCTATAGCTCCTTCCACAGCTTTCGCCCCTGGAAATGCTGGCAGAATGGATGGATGAATATTGATAATACGGCCTTGGAAGCGACGCACAAAAGAAGATGAAAGAATGCGCATATATCCGGCCAGTATAATCCACTGGCATGCGGCGGCATCTATTGCCTCTGCACAAGCGGCATCAAATGCAGCGCGATCCTTATAATCTTTCGGATTAATAAACAGCACTCCGGCAAGTCCGGCAGCACGAGCAATATTCAGAGCTTCAGCATCGACCCTGTCGGAAATCACCAACTGCACATCCACGGGACAATCTCCGGCAGCAACCGCTTCCAATAATACTGTCAGATTTGTGCCGCGCCCTGACGCCATTACTGCAACTACTTTAGAGCTCATATCCTGATTTTACCCTTCTGTCTTTATCAAAAATTCGTGAAAAGTATGCACTTCTCCGTCCGGGGTGTAGTAATTATTTACTTTTGCTTCCAAATCTACATAGCTCGGTACCATGCTGCCAATCAGAGCACTATAATCCGGATAATCCAGCACTTCCTTGATATTGAAAAGATTCATCCTGCTTCAGTATATCGTGAACAACTATACCAACCTGAACTCTACGCCCGGATCAACCCTTTTGTCTGCGTCATTTTTCATGCTGGATCCAGCCCAGGCTCGTTTCTCAGGCCTGCTGGCACTAGGGTCTGTTCACATTAACTAAAATAAGTATAATATATTCATGCAGTTAACACGAGAACAGTATAAAATAATAGCGCGCTACATGCCCCGTCCTCGCAGCAATATAGTCATTCAGAACTATCAGGCTTTAAATGCCATTCTGTATGTCGCCGAACATGGTTATAAGTGGCGAGGCTTGCCAAAACGGTATGGAAATTGGCATACGATATATGTGCGGATGAACCGTTGGGCCAAGAACGGCGTTTTGGAGCGAGTTTTTTCCGAATTGCAGGCGCAGCAAGCAATTCAGATCAAGATTGATGGCCTTTCGCTGGATAGCACAGCGGTTAAAGTTCATCCTGATGGCACTGGCGCCTTAAAAAAACGCTCCTCAATCCATCGGGAAATCACGAGCCGGATGGACAACAAGAATCCACCTTGTAGCAGCTACAGACCGTCATGCGGTAGTATTTTCCTTGTCTCCAGGCAATGCTCATGATGCTCCTGAAGGTCGCAAACTGATGCCGAACATTGCTGCCAGGTAACCCAATCACGTCAGAGCACCTTCTGATGGACCGGGCATACGAAGGCGATGAAACGCGCCAACTGGCACTGGATCTTGGTTTCTATCCAGTCGTTCCACCAAAAACGAACCGTATCAATGCTTGGGAATACGACAAGGAAATGTATAAAAAACGCAATCAGGTCGAGCGACTATTCAGAAGGTTGAAGGGGTTTCGGAGGATATTCTCTCGCTTCGATAAACTTGATGTCATCTTTTCATTCTTTATCTATTTCGCACTCATCATCGATAACATTAAATTAATGTGAACAGGCCCTAATAAAGCTTGGGGCCATCTTCCCAGCGGCGCGGAGGATTTGTTTTTGGATCAGCCCAGCCTTGTTTCCAGCCTATGTCTGAGTCGATACATGATTTCACAGGCTGTACAGCCTCTCCTTGCTGACGGCACCACATTCTTTGATCCTTTGTTTCTGCTTTCCAATGTACTTTGTACCACTGTACACTATATCCACCATAGGGGCCTTCATTGGTTACATAGCTTACTTCCTCTTCAGTCGGTTCGTCAGTCGAACATGCTGACAATATATTCACTACACTAAGTAGTATCGCTATCACAATTACCCTGTTCATAACTTCCTGCTCCCTGTATCTGACGCAGATTAAAAAGAATGCGCGGCGGGTCAAACAGTTTTTTCCAAAGGCCGTATGGCAAAAAAAAGGCTCCGGGGGAGGATCCGGAGCCTGATTCTATATGTATAAAAATGAGAAAAATAATGTCCGGAGGGATTTAGGGAGGGGAGGGAGATCCGCTCCGGACAACCCAAACATTAGAGTTCCCACGTTAGACTGCCATTAATCAACCATGACGAAAAATTCATATTGCCATATTCTGGAGTCGCATCTTTATCATGTAATTGAATCCTCACGCGCACAAAAACTATCAACAGTTCGCCGCTCTGGTGCTTCGGCTTACAAGCATGAGAGAGAAACGCCAAAAACATTCGTTGCGTTATGCCATGTTTGAATTGTTAACAGTCCCCTTCATAAAAAGGGCGCCCTAAGACGCCCTTTTTATTTTGATATTGGTGACTTAAGCAGCTTCATCCTTAACCTTTTCAACGTTTCCTGTTCCACTATCATCAACAATCTGAGTCAATTCTTCCAGCACCTCGACATCCGGACTGGCTTCAATAACCTCTTCCACGATTTCCTCTTCTATTTTCGGCTTTGGAGCCATGCGTGCGGCAAGCCCTGTACCAGCTGGCAGCAGTCGTCCGAGAATCACATTCTCTTTCAGACCCATCAGCCAATCTGTTTTGCCTGCCAGTGCCGCTTCTGTAATCACACGAGTCGTTTCCTGGAAGGAAGCTGCTGAAATAAATGATTCGGTATTCAGCGATGACTTGGTGATGCCCAGCAGAATAGGCTCAAATGTTGCCGGTGCCTTACCTGCTGCGATCAACTTGCGGTTATTGGCCAGTACGTGTTTGCGCACCGGCTGCTCACCGGCAACGTAGGTGGATGAGCCCGGATCATTGATCTGAACCTTGCGCATCATCTGACGAGCAATCACTTCGATATGCTTATCGTTGATCTTCACACCCTGCAGACGATAGACCTCCTGAATCTCATCTGTGAGGTAGTTGGACAGTGCCTCAACACCCATAACCCTCAGAATATCCTGTGGTGCAGGGGAGCCTTCCATCAGGCGCTCACCACGACGCACGCGGTCTCCCTCCTGAACCAGGATCTGGGAACCTTTCGGAATCTGATATTCAAGTTTATCAGATCCATCTGTCGGCTCGACATATACTCTGCGCTTACCGCGAATATCCTTACCGAAGGAAATCACACCATCGTTGCCTGCAATAAAGGCCAGATCCTTTGGCTTACGAGCTTCGAATAATTCTACTACACGTGGCAGGCCACCGGTAATATCCTTGGTCTTTCCTGCTTCGCGGGGAATTCGAGCCAATACTTCGCCAGCTTTCACATCGGTTGAATTCTCTACATTCAGAATCGCCCCCGGAGACAGGAAGTAACGAGCCGGTGAATTAGTACGCACCAGGACAATCGGATCACCCTCAGGGTCTTTTGGATCCACCAGCTGAATCTGTGGACGCAATGAATCCTTGCGTGCATCCAACTGCTGGGTAACTACCCGATTGGACAATCCGGTCACTTCATCACTCTGCTCGCGCATGGTGATACCTTCTTCCAGGTCGACAAAACGAATTCTGCCATCGGTTTCCGCAATCAGTGGCATTGTATATGGATCCCAGCCTGCCAGCTTCTGACCTGCCTTGGTTTTAGCCTTGTTCTCAACCATCAGGTGTGCACCATAAGGCACACGGTGACGCTCCAGTTCCTTGCCTTTATTATCGGTAATCACTACCTCAGTGTGGCGGTTAATAACAATCTCAGCGCCGTGTGTATCAGTCACTGTAATACCATTATCAACCCTGGTTACACCACCAAACTTCGACTCAACGTGCGCCTGCTCAGCAGAACGGGAGGCCGTGCCACCGACATGGAATGTTCGCATGGTCAACTGAGTGCCCGGCTCTCCAATGGATTGGGCCGCAATCACACCTACGGCTTCGCCAATACTGACTGGTGTACCATGAGCCAGATCACGACCATAACAATTGGCACAAACACCTTCTTCAGCCTCACAGGTCAGAACGGAGCGTATGCGTACCGTTTCAACTTCGGCCATTTCAATTTTATTGGCCAACTCCTCATTGACCATTGCCCCTGCCGGAGCAATTTCAACACCTGAAATCGGATCCAAAGCAGCTTCCAGAAGTACTCGTCCCAATACGCGTTCCGGTAATGGTTCAATGACTTCGCCGCCTTCAACCAGTGCCGTCAGCGTAACACCATTAACCGTCTTACAGTCCTGAATGCGAACAACAGCATCCTGCGCTACATCGACAAGCCTGCGAGTCAAATAGCCTGAGTTCGCAGTTTTTAATGCAGTATCTGCCAAGCCCTTACGCGCACCATGGGTAGAGATAAAATATTGCAGAATGGTGAGGCCTTCACGAAAGTTAGCAGTAATCGGAGTCTCAATAATTGAGCCATCCGGCTTGGCCATCAAGCCACGCATGCCGGCCAGCTGACGAATCTGCTGGGCAGAACCACGTGCCCCGGAATCAGCCATCATGAAAACAGGATTGAAAGTTTTGGTGCGTTCTTTTTTCGTACCATCTGCAGACTGGAGTTCTTCAGTTGCCAGATGCTCCATCATGGCACGCGCAACCTTTTCAGTGGTATGCGTCCATAAATCGATAACCTTGTTATATCGTTCGCCAGCTGTAATCAGACCGTCAGCATACTGCTTCTGTACCTTGGCCACTTCCGCTTCTGCACTTGCAACCAGCCTATATTTTTCTTTAGGTACCTCCACATCACTTAATGCAAACGAAGCACCCGATTTAGTGGCGTAGGTGTATCCCAGAACCTTCAGCCTGTCGGCCAGCAGTACTGTTGCCTTATTGCCAGCGGCGCGATAACAATCCTCAATCAGCTTGGCTACACTCTTCTTGGTCAACTCACAATTGATACTGCTGAATGGTAGTTCTTCCGGCAATATGGTGGACAGAATAGCACGACCGACCGTAGTCGCCTCACGATTGGCACGTATGCGACAAACCACTCGACTGTGCAAATCCACAGCACCGGCATCCATAGCACGCAAAGCTTCATCAGGTGATGCAAACACCATGCCTTCACCCTTCCCAAACGGACGTTCACGGGTCAAATAATATAAGCCAAGCACCATATCCTGTGTTGGCACAATAACAGGCTTGCCGGTTGCCGGAGAAAGTACATTGTTCGAAGCCATCATTAAGGCGCGCGCTTCGGTCTGTGCTTCAATGGACAGAGGGACATGTACAGCCATCTGATCACCATCAAAGTCGGCGTTAAATGCTGTACAGACCAATGGATGCAAATGAATAGCCTTGCCTTCAACCAGAACAGGCTCAAAGGCCTGAATGCCAAGCCTGTGCAATGTTGGTGCACGGTTAAGCATCACCGGATGCTGATCAATCACTTCGGCCAGAATATCCCAAACTTCCGGAATTCCCTGTTCAACCAGTTTTTTAGCTGCCTTGATTGTATTCGCCAGCCCTCGCAGTTCCAGCTTGTTATAAATAAACGGCTTAAATAATTCCAGCGCCATCTTCTTCGGCAGGCCGCACTGATGCAGTTTAAGCTCTGGCCCAACCACAATCACTGATCGTCCGGAATAGTCTACGCGTTTTCCCAGCAGATTCTGGCGGAATCGTCCCTGCTTACCCTTCATTACATCAGACAAAGATTTCAACGGACGGCGGCTATTGCCAGTAATTGGCTTGGAGCGGCGATCATTATCAAACAGTGCATCAACAGATTCCTGCAGCATACGCTTTTCATTGCGAGTAATGATCTCCGGCGCATTCAGTTCCAGTAAACGCTTCAAACGATTGTTCCGGTTGATTACCCTGCGATACAGGTCATTCAGGTCAGATGTCGCAAAACGACCACCATCCAAAGGTACCAACGGACGAATTTCCGGTGGCAGCACTGGAATAACTTCCATAATCATCCATTCAGGACGATTATTGGAACCCAGCATCGCTTCAATCGTCGACAACCGTTTGGTCAGTTTGGTCAGTTTGGTAACTGCTTTGGTGGCTAAAATCTGAGCGCGTAAACTCTGGCGCTCTTCTTCCAGGTTTAAATTTTTAAGCATTTCCCGTAGTGCTTCCGCGCCCATGCCAGCACGAAACTCTTCCCCGTACTCTTCAAATGCCTCAATATATTCTTCTTCAGTCAAAATCTGGAACTGTTCCAGACTGGTCAGGCCGGGATCAAGCACAATGTAGGATTCAAAGTAGAGAATGCGCTCCAGCTCTTTAAGGGTTTTATCCAATATCAGGCCAATACGCGATGGCAGGCTCTTCAGGAACCAGATATGAGCAACCGGGGCAGCAAGATCAATATGTCCCATACGCTCACGACGCACCTTGGACGGAATGACTTCCACCGAACATTTTTCACAGACCACACCACGATGTTTCAGCCTTTTGTACTTGCCGCACAAACACTCGTAATCCTTGATTGGTCCAAAAATCTTGGCACAGAATAAACCATCACGCTCAGGTTTAAAGGTGCGATAATTGATCGTTTCCGGTTTTTTTACCTCGCCATAAGACCAGGAACGAATCTTTTCCGGACTTGCCAAGCTGACCCGCAGGCCATCAAAATCTTGAATATTGCTGGGTTTTTGAAACATCTTAAGCAGTTCTTGCATGGCTTATTCTCCTTCTGTCTCAGCTGGTTTCTTGACCATCGCAAGATCAATTCCCAGAGCATTCAGTTCCTTGGTCATCACATTGAAAGATTCAGGAATTCCGGCATCAAATGACATGTCACCACGTACAATGGATTCATACATTTTAGTGCGCCCCTGCACATCATCAGATTTTACAGTCAGCATTTCCTGCAAAGTATAGGCGGCACCATAAGCTTCCAGTGCCCATACTTCCATCTCACCAAATCGCTGACCACCAAACTGCGCCTTACCGCCCAGAGGTTGCTGAGTAACAAGTGAGTATGGCCCTGTTGAACGAGCATGAATCTTTTCATCTACAAGGTGGTGCAATTTTAGAATATACATGTGCCCAATGGTTATAGGGCTGTCAAAGGCCTCGCCTGTCCGCCCATCGTATAAGGTGGTTTGGCCAGATTCCGGCAAACCAGCCAGTTTCAACATACGCTGAAGATGACTTTCCTTGGCACCATCAAATACTGGCGTGGCAATTGGTATACCGCCCTTGAGATTATAAGCCAGTTCAAATAACGCATCATCATCCATAGCGTCAATCTGTACACATGCCGCCTTGTCCTCATCATAAATATCAAGCAAGAAACTTCTGATTGCATCCTGGCCCGCCTGAGCTCTGACCAAGTCATCCAGTCGCTTGCCAAGTGTGCTGGCTGCCCAGCCCATATGAATTTCGAAAATCTGACCAATATTCATACGCGAAGGTACACCAAGCGGATTCAGACAAATGTCCACTGGCGTACCATCTTCGGTATATGGCATATCCTCTTCAGGCACGATAACTGAAATCACACCCTTGTTACCATGGCGGCCAGCCATTTTATCCCCCGGCTGCAGTTTGCGTTTCACGGCTACAAAGACTTTAGCCACTTTAATGACGCCAGGTTTTAATTCTGAACCTTCACGAACCTTGGCTACCTTTTCCTCAAAGCGCGATTCAAGCCGCGCCCGCTCTTTATCCATGGACTCCAGAATTTCCGCCACGCGTTCATTCACCACATTTTCCTGAACCGATATGCCTGATAAATCACGCAAGCTCAATGCTTTAATGTTGGATTCTGTAACAGTTTCGCCGCTCTTCAATCCCTTGAATATAGCGGCCTGCTGGCCTTTAAGCAGTGTCTGCAAACGGCTGACTGCGTTGGCCTCCAGAATTCGGCGCTCTTCTTCCTTGTCAGAGTACAACTGCTCAATAGCTGACTCTTCAATAGCTTTGGCACGGACATCTTTTTCATCGCCGCGGCGTGTGAATATCTGTACATCCACAACGACGCCTTCCTCACCTGGTTTGATACGCAACGATGTATCACGCACATCAGAAGCTTTTTCTCCAAAAATTGCACGCAGCAACTTCTCTTCCGGCGATAGCTGTGTCTCACCCTTGGGCGTAATTTTTCCAACCAGGATATCTCCGGACTTCACTTCCGCACCTATATAGGCAATGCCACAGTCATCGAGATGCCGCAACGCCTCTTCTCCTACATTAGGAATATCGCGGGTGATTTCCTCTTCGCCCAGTTTGGTGTCGCGAGCAACACCTTCAAACTCCTCAATATGAATTGAGGTGTAGACATCCTCTTTCACCAGCTTCTCGGAGATGATGATAGCATCCTCAAAGTTATAGCCACGCCAGGGCATCAGCGCCACCAGCGCATTGCGGCCCAGCGCCAGCTCTCCCAAATCAGTGCTTGGCCCATCAGCAATAATATCGCCCTTACTAACCACTTCACCCATTTTCACCAGCGGCCGCTGGTTAAAGCAAGTATTCTGATTGGATCGACGATATTTAAACAGGCGGTAAATATCCACACCAGGTTCGCCTTCAACCTGTTCGCTGTCATTCACCTTAACAACAATGCGTCCACCATCAACCCGGTCAACAACACCACCACGGCGTGCAACCTGGGATACACCCGAGTCACGGGCTAGCGGCGCTTCCATGCCGGTTCCAACCAGCGGTTTCTCCGATTTCAGCAGAGGTACAGCCTGACGCATCATATTTGAGCCCATCAATGCGCGGTTGGCATCGTCATGCTCCAAGAAAGGGATCAAGCCGGCACAAACCGACACCACCTGTGACGGTGACACATCCATAAATGTAATATCTTCAGGTGTGGCCATGACAAATTCGCCGTCCTGCCGGCACTGAACCAGATCAGCAACAAAACAACCATTCTCATCAACCTTGGCATTGGCCTGTGCAATAACCGGCTCAGCTTCATCAATAGCAGACAGGTATTCAACATCATCAGTCACTTTGCCATTAACAACCTTGCGATATGGCGATTCGATAAAACCAAAATCATTCACCTTGGCATAAGTGGCTAATGAATTAATCAGGCCAATATTCGGACCTTCAGGCGTTTCAATAGGACACAGACGACCATAGTGGGTCGGATGCACATCACGAACCTCAAAACCTGCACGTTCACGCGACAATCCGCCCGGACCAAGCGCCGACAAGCGTCGTTTGTGTGTAACTTCACTCAAAGGGTTGGTCTGATCCATAAACTGGGACAGTTGCGAAGAACCAAAAAACTCTTTCACGGAAGCAATCAATGGTTTCGCATTTACTGCATCTGACGGCATCATTTCGGTCAAGTCACCGGAACTCAAGCGCTCACGAACTGCTCGTTCCATGCGTACAAGACCTATACGAATCTGGTTTTCCAGCAATTCCCCTACCGAACGTAGGCGGCGGTTACCCAGATGATCAATATCATCTACTTCACCAACGCTATCGCGCAGAGAAAGCAGGGTATCCAGAGTCATTAAAATATCTTCAACACGTAAAGTCCCCTGATCCAGAGGAACATCATCATTGCTGATGCCCAGGCGCCTGTTCAGCTTCATGCGTCCCACTCGCGACAAATCATATCGCGAAGCATCATAAAACATGGATTCAAAGAGGGCTTTTGCCGTTTCCACGGTAGGTGGTTCACCAGGGCGCATCATGCGGTAAATTTCCACTCTCGCCTCATCTCTTGACTGAACCGTGTCCAAACGCAAAGTGTCTGCCAACCATGGCCCCCGCACCGACGAATCTATCAGCAAACAGTCAAACTTCTTAATCCCCGCTTCCTGTAAAGCAGAAATAGATTCTTCTGTCAGCTCCTGATTGTGGTCGACCAGAACCTCTCCTCCATCAATAAGAACAGGTTCAGCAGAAGCCTCTCCAACGACATGTTCAAGCGGTACATCAATCCACTCGACATCTGCCTCTACCAGGCGCTTAATCGCCAACTTGGAGAATTTTTTTCCTTCGGCAACTATATTTTTATTGCCGATTGTGATTGTAGTGACGGCACGCGTGCCTTCAAATAACTCAGGTGCAAACTTAACCTGAATACCTTTTTTGAAAAAACGATATGTACGGCGCTGATAAAAGCGATCAAGAATGTCCTGTGTCGAAAGGCCCAGTGCTTTCAGTAAAACACCTGTCGGCATTTTGCGGCGCAAATCGATACGAAAATGGATTTTGTCTTTAGCATCAAATTCGAAATCCAGCCAGGAACCTCGGTAAGGAATCACTCGTGCCTTAAACAAAAATTTTCCAGAGCTATGAGTCTTGCCCTTATCATGATCAAAAAATACGCCCGGTGAACGATGCATCTGCGAAACAATCGCCCGTTCCGTACCATTGATAATAAATGAGCCATGTTCAGTCATACAGGGGATTTCACCCATATATACAGACTGATCGCGAACTTCGCTAACTTTTCGCTTGGCTCGTTTAGAACCCTCTGATTCAAAAATCTTCAGTCGCAGTTTTACTTTTACCGGTAAAGCATATGTTAAATCGCGGCGACGACATTCATCCAGATCATAACGAGGCGGGCTATACTCCAGCCCCTCAAAATTCAGTTCCGCATGCCCGGCATAGTCCCGGACAGGAAATGTTTTGCGGAATACTTCAGCCAACCGCGATTCATTAACCGCTTCTCCATAACCGACAAATTCGTGATATGATTCTGTTTGCAATTGCAGCATATTGGGCATGCTGATTGGCGATTGAATACTACCATAATTCTTGCGGATACGTTTCATAGATGCTTGCTTAGCCATTTTGTAACCTCGGGCGACATACTGATTTTCCAAAACTGTTCATTGTCATCAAAAACGAAAAAGGCCAAGCCCCGGTGGCATGCCACCGGGGTCGACTTAAAACGCTTACCTGTGCAAACGTGTATTCAAGTTCTTGTTTACTTGATTTCTACACTTGCACCAGCTGCTTCCAGCTTGCCTTTCACATCTTCTGCCTCATCTTTGGATACAGCTTCCTTGACAGGGGCCGGTGCGCTATCAACCACAGCCTTCGCTTCTTTCAAGCCCAGGCCGGTAATTTCGCGAACTGCCTTGATCACCTGAATTTTCTTGTCGCCAACGGCGGTCAGGGTAACGTCAAACTCTGTCTGCTCTTCAGCGGCAGCAGCTTCGCCGCCAGCGGCAGGGCCGGCAGCCACAGCCACAGGTGCAGCTGCAGAGACGCCAAACTTGTCTTCCAGTGCGGAAACAAGCTCGGAGAGTTCCAGTACTGTCATAGACTCAATTGCTTCAATTAGTTCTTCTTTTGTGATTGCCATTTTCTTTAGCTCCTCTTGCTATATATTATTAGGTTTTAAGTTAGTGATAAATGTTATGCGATTTCTTTCTGATCGCGAATAGCTGCCAGCGTGCGTACAAATGAAGCCGGAACTTCAGCCAATGTGCGGACGAATCCACTGATTGGCGACTGCATACTGCCAAGCATTTTAGCTAACAGAACTTCGCGTGATGGCAGATTGGCCAGCGCTTTAATACCTGCCACATCCACCAGTTTGCCGTCGAGAACGCCACCTTTCACCTCGAACTTTTCATGCTCTTTGGCGAATTCGGAAATAGCTTTAGCCATTCCTACCGGATCTGTGCCATAAGCTATGGCGACCGGCCCGGTGAACATCTCTATTGCCGCTTTAAAGCCAGTATCTTCAGCTGCACGGCGTGCCAGGGTATTTTTAACCACCTGTAGCGACACATCCGCTTTGTGCAAACGGCCTCTGAGATCTCCCATTTCGGAAACCGTCAGACCGCGGTAGTGTGTTACCACACCTGCTGTAGATTCAGACCAGGCAGCATGAAGTTCCTCGACAACGCGTTGCTTGTCTTGTTTATTCACATTTACCCCCTTGCTTTATCGACCCGCGCAAGTGAGCGCGCACTCCATCTATGCGGGATGAAACCCCTGTGGGTATCGATTAAACCCGGCTCTTGCGAACCCAGGCTCCAGCAGTTTTGGACGGATCGTTTATTTCGACATCCCGTTGACTGTTGCCAGCTTCAGTTCTGTCGATTCTTTTTTTGTGCCTTTCGACACAGGACCGGTTCACACCGGTCAAACAGTTTCAGCCCTGCTTACAGGCTTGTTTCATCCACGCGCACACCTGCACCCATGGTTGATGAAATGGACATGCGCTGCATGTAACGGCCTTTGGAAGAAGCCGGTTTCATGCGATTTAATTCATTGAGCAACGATTCAACGTTTTCGATCAGCTTAACTGCATCAAACGAACGGCGGCCTATCGGCGCATGAACAACACCCGCCTTGTCTGCACGCACTTCAATCTGACCGGATTTGATCGCACTCACAGCCTTGCTTACATCCATAGTAACAGTACCCAGTTTCGGATTCGGCATAAGACCTCGCGGACCCAGCACACGACCAAGACGACCAACCTGTGCCATCATGTCGGGTGTAGCGACAACACGGTCGAAGTCCATAAAACCACCCTGAACTTTTTCGACCAGATCTTCAGCACCAACAATATCGGCACCGGCGGCCGTTGCTTCCTCAGCCTTCGGACCCTTGGCAAATACAGCAACACGTACTGTTTTACCTGTACCATTCGGCAGAGCAATAGAGCCGCGAATCATTTGATCAGCATGACGGGTATCAACACCCAACTTGATCGCAACATCAACAGATTCATCAAATTTTGCAGTTGGCTGTGCCAGAATTGCTTCAATCGCATCTTTCACAGTTACCGCCTGAGCCGGAACAGCCTCCAGGCTGGCTTTCATGCGTTTGGTTATTTTTGCCATCTTAAGACCCCCTTAACCCTTGACTTCTAGACCCATGGAATGGGCTGTGCCTTCTACAATCTTCATTGCAGCTTCAACATCGTAGCAGTTCAAATCAGGCATTTTGGCCTCAGCAACCTCACGAATCTGAGCGCTGCTTACAGAACCGACCTTCTTTTTATTCGGTTCACCACTGCCTTTCTGAATCTTGGCTGCCTTTTTCAGCAGCACAGATGCCGGAGGAGTTTTAATAATGAAATCAAAGGAACGATCTGCATAAACACTGATGACAACCGGTAGCGTCAGGCCTTTTTCGATTTCCTGCGTCCTGGCGTTAAACGCCTTACAAAATTCCATAATGTTTACGCCAGCCTGGCCCAGCGCCGGGCCGACGGGTGGAGCAGGATTTGCAGAGCCCGCGGGCACCTGCAGCTTCACAATTTTATCGAGTTTTTTAGCCATCTATATCTCTCCATCCGGTTTCGGACCTCATGTCACCCACCTTTATTCGCATGCCAGTATCCCTGACCCTGCTGCCGCGATTCGCGGTAAAACTTTCACATCCTGTGAAAGAAGTTGTTCGATCCAGTTTCAGGCTATACCCATCACCTAAACCACTATCTAGACTGCCGATCACAGACACTGCCCTGGACGAACAGAGGTCGTGTCTAATCAGCCTTTCTCAACCTGAATAAACTCTAGCTCTACAGGTGTCGGTCGACCAAAAATAGAAACACTGACCTTCAGCTTGGCCTTTCCTTCCATGACCTCTTCAACCACACCGTTAAATGATGCGAACGGCCCATCCATTACGCGTACCGCATCACCCACATCAAACATAACCTTAGGTTTGGGACGCTCAATACCTTCTTGAATCTGAAGTACAAGTGCATCCACTTCATGCTTTGGCATGGGACGCGGCTTGTTGGCAGAGCCAAGAAAGCCACTAACCTGGCGAGTATCTTTCACGACATGCCATGTTTCATCATTCATTTCCATTTCAACCAGGATATAGCCGGGAAAGAACTTGCGCTGAGAGGTCACCTTCTGACCATCCTTCAACTCAACAACTTCCTCACGCGGCACCATGATCTCACCAAATTTATCGGACAGCCCGGCACGCTCAATATTCTCACGCAGCATGGTCTCAACCTTGTCTTCAAAGTTAGAATAGACCTGAACCACATACCATTTTTTTGTCATCACATCACCTGCTTGACCAGCGCGCTCAATCCGGAATCCACCAGCCATAGGAACAATGCAATAACAACCACCATGACAAACACCATCAACGTTGCCTGCATGGTCTCTTTACGCTCAGGCCAGGTCACCTTTTTGGCCTCAACCTTCACTTCGTTCATGAATTTACGCATGTCCGCAACACGACTCATTTTCAGCTCCTCTTCATCATTCGCACTTCAACAGATAACTGGCAGGCCAGGAGGGGATCGAACCCCCAACCCCCGGTTTTGGAGACCGGTGCTCTACCAGTTGAGCTACTGGCCTATTTACCTATTTTCGTTTCCTTGTGCGGCGTATGCTTACGACAGGAGTTACAGTATTTATTCAACACCAGTTTCTCTGTCGATGTACGTTTGTTCTTATCTGTCGTGTAGTTACGGCGTTTGCACTCTTCACACGCCAAAGCCAGCAGTTCACGCATATCCTATTCTCCAGTGACAGCACGGCGGCGGCAGGAAAAACCTGCCACAGCCTCATGTCTTTAAGCTTTGTTTACTTACTAATATTTGTAACGACGCCGGCACCAACAGTGCGGCCGCCTTCACGAATGGCGAAACGTAGTTCTTTGTCCATGGCGATCGGTGTGATCAATGTAACATCCATGGAAATGTTATCACCCGGCATCACCATCTCCGTACCCTCTGGAAGCACTACAGAACCGGTCACATCAGTGGTGCGAAAGTAAAACTGCGGACGGTAACCATTAAAGAACGGTGTATGACGACCACCTTCTTCCTTGGTCAGAATATAAGCCTCAGCCTTGAACTCGGTGTGCGGCGTAATCGTGCCCGGCTTGGCCAGAACCTGACCGCGCTCAACATCTTCACGCTTGGTGCCGCGAAGCAGTACGCCAACATTGTCCCCAGCCTGACCGGAATCCAGCAGCTTGCGGAACATCTCAACACCGGTACAGATCGTCTTGGAAGTATCTTTAATACCAACAATCTCGATCTCTTCACCAACCTTGACTGCGCCCTGCTCAATACGACCGGTAACCACCGTGCCACGACCGGAAATAGAGAACACATCTTCGATTGGCATCAGGAAAGGTTTATCGATATCACGTTCAGGAGTAGGAATAAACGAATCAATTGCATCCATCAGCGCTTCAATGGAGGGAACACCTATTTTAGATGTATCTCCTTCCAGCGCCTTCAGCGCCGATCCGATAATCACCGGAGTATCGTCACCCGGAAAATCGTAGGAGTCCAGAAGTTCGCGAACTTCCATCTCAACCAGCTCAAGCAACTCTTCATCATCAACCATGTCGGCCTTATTCAGATAAACAACCAGATGAGGAACGTTAACCTGACGGGCCAGCAGTACATGCTCGCGGGTCTGTGGCATCGGGCCATCAGCAGCTGATACAACCAGAATGCCGCCATCCATCTGCGCAGCGCCGGTAATCATGTTCTTTACATAATCGGCATGCCCGGGGCAATCTACATGTGCGTAGTGACGGTCATCTGTCTCATACTCAACATGCGCCGTGGCAATGGTAATGCCGCGCTCGCGCTCTTCAGGAGCACCATCAATATCACCGTAATCCTTGAATTCAGCCTGGCCTTTGGCCGCCAGTACCTTGGTGATTGCTGCAGTCAATGTCGTCTTGCCATGATCCACATGGCCAATCGTGCCAATATTTACATGCGGCTTCGTACGCTCAAATTTCTCTTTTGCCATCTCTAACTCCTTAACCCTTCACGCTTGCGATAATTTCTTTCGCGATGTTATTCGGCACTTCTTCATAATGTTTAAATGTCATTGTGTAGGTTGCGCGACCCTGAGACATCGAACGCACGTTCGTTGAATAACCGAACATCTCGCTCAATGGCACTTCAGCTTCGATAACCTTTCCGTTACCGCGAGCTTCCATACCCAGTACCTTGCCACGGCGGCGATTCAGATCACCTACGATATCACCCATATAATCTTCAGGTGTTACCACTTCAACATCCATCATCGGCTCAAGAATAACCGGCTTGGCCTCTTTACAACCAGCACGGAAGCCCATCGAACCAGCGACCTTAAACGCCATCTCATTGGAGTCGACATCATGATAAGAACCGTCAACAACAGTAACTTTGATATCCACCATCGGATAACCGGCCAAAACACCATTAGCCATAGCTTCTTCAGCACCTTTACCCACAGCCGGTATATATTCACGAGGAATAGAGCCACCGGAAATCTTGTCAACGAATTCGAAACCACCGCCAGCTTCCAACGGCTCGATTTCCAACCAGCAATGACCATACTGACCGCGACCACCGGACTGACGAACAAACTTGCCTTCAGCCTTGGTGAAGGCACGGATGGTTTCACGATAAGCCACCTGAGGCTTACCAACATTGGCTTCCACACTGAATTCACGCCGCATGCGATCAACCAGAATCTCCAAGTGCAATTCACCCATGCCGGAGATAATGGTCTGGCCTGTCTCTTCATCGGTACGAACGCGAAATGATGGATCTTCTGCAGCGAGCCTGCCCAGAGCAATACCCATTTTTTCCTGGTCAGCCTTGGTCTTAGGCTCAATCGCAACAGAGATAACCGGCTCAGGGAATTCCATGCGCTCCAGAATGATCGGATGATCAGCAGTACAAAGCGTGTCACCTGTTGTGGTTGATTTCAGACCTACAGCAGCAGCAATATCACCGGCGCGGACTTCCTTGATTTCTGAACGCTCATTGGCATGCATCTGCAGGATACGCCCTAGACGCTCTTTTCTCTTGCCCTTGGTGGAGTTGATCACATAAGAACCGGCTTCAGCCACACCGGAATAAACACGGAAAAAAGTCAGCGTGCCGACGAACGGGTCAGTCATGACTTTAAAGGCCAGAGCTGAAAATGGCTCGTCATCAGATGATGGACGGCTATCAGGTTCTTCGCTATCAGGATTGATGCCGTTAATGGCAGGAACATCAACAGGTGCAGGCATGTATTCAACAACAGCATCAAGCAGTGTCTGAATACCCTTATTCTTAAACGCAGTGCCGGCCAGAACAGGAATCACTGAGATATCCAGCACCGCTTTACGAACACACTCTTTCAGCGCATCCATATCCAGCTCTTCGCCTTCAAGGTATGCCATCATCAGATCTTCATCATGGACCAATACGGCATCAAGCAGCAGTTCACGGCGCTCTTCAGCAACTTCAAGCATATCTTCAGGGATATCCTGAACATCATACATTGAACCCATAGCTTCATCTTTCCAGACAATTGCTTTCATGGAAACCAGGTCAACAACACCCTGAAAATTTTCTTCAGCACCGATTGGAATATTCAAGGCAACAGCATTATGACCCAAACGCTCACGAATCTCATCGACAACTTCAAAGAAGCGTGCGCCGGTACGATCCATTTTGTTTACAAAGGCAATACGGGGAACACTGTATTTATCAGCCTGGCGCCATACAGTCTCAGACTGTGGCTGAACGCCACCTACAGCACAGAAAACACCAACAGCGCCATCAAGCACACGCAGGGAGCGCTCCACTTCAATCGTGAAATCCACATGCCCGGGGGTGTCGATAATATTAATTTGATGATCTTTCCACTCACAAGTCGTTGCAGCAGAGGTAATGGTGATGCCGCGTTCCTGCTCCTGCTCCATCCAGTCCATAGTCGCAGCGCCATCATGCACTTCGCCAATCTTATGACTTACGCCAGTATAGAAAAGGATACGCTCTGTCGCCGTAGTTTTACCTGCGTCGATATGGGCCATAATGCCGATATTGCGTACACGTTCCAGTGGTGTCTTACGAGCCACGTCGCTACTCCTTAAAATCCATCAAATTATAAAAGAACTAACTCTTTTACTGTCTTCTTTATTATTAAACAGCAACCCTTGCGGTCTGCCATTTGTTAAACAACGACAACCTAAGCGGCTGTCAAAACCCACTTACCAGCGGAAGTGAGAGAATGCCTTGTTTGCTTCTGCCATGCGATGCGTTTCATCACGCTTCTTAAATGCGCCACCACGCTCTGCAACAGCATCCGCCATTTCATTGCCCAGACGGTCAGCCATGGTGTGCTCTGAACGTTTGCGAGAAAATTCAACCAGCCAGCGCACAGCCAATGAATGCTGTCGCCGATCAGAAACTTCAATTGGCACCTGGTATGTAGCACCACCAACACGGCGAGATTTAACCTCAACCTGCGGGCGAACAGCTTCCAGAGCCTGATGCAATACTGCCAAAGGCTCGACACCGGACTTCTTGGAGGCAATATCCATGGCATTATAGACAATCGCTTCAGCAACAGTTTTCTTGCCATCAAGCATAATCTTATTAATTACATTGGACACCTTTGCATCAGCGTACTTTGCATCGGGAACAATAGGACGGCGGCTAACAGGACCTTTACGTGGCATTTCTTATTCCTCTCTTACTTCGGACGCTTGGCGCCGTACTTCGAGCGAGCCTGTTTACGGCCTTCAACACCCGTTGTATCCAATACACCACGCAGAATATGGTAACGCACACCCGGCAAATCTTTCACACGGCCGCCGCGAATCAGTACAACTGAATGCTCCTGAAGCTTATGGCCTTCACCCGGAATATAGGCTGTTACTTCCATGCCATTGGTCAAACGAACACGTGCCACTTTACGCAAAGCCGAGTTCGGCTTCTTCGGTGTTGTGGTATATACACGTGTACATACGCCCCGACGCTGTGGGCAAGCCTGCAGGGCAGGAACTTTATTAATCTTGCGCTTGTCCTTGCGCGGCTTGCGAATCAACTGATTGACTGTTGGCATTATATCCTCTTCTTCAAACTCTTAACTCCGCCAGAAAACAACCAAAGTAAATGCAGCCCCGGCGAAGGGTCGCGAACCTTAGTGTCGAGCACATTTGCTGTCAACCGCTTTCACGACCTCAAAAAAAAGGCAATGAATAACAACAGGACAATGCTCTAATGAATGGAAATTTTTCATGCCCGGAAATCTGAAATGCAGAGAGGTAAAATAAGGAAATCCGGGATAATGTTTTCTTTCCCCTAACTGTTAATACGGGCTTATCCAACCAATAGCACAACCCGCCCCAGACTGAAATTTTATAGCAACCTATTCACCAATATCTTCATTCCAGAGTTCTGGATTACGTTCGACAAACGACTCCATAAGCCGACGACATTCCTGATTATCAATAATTACCACATCTACACCTTGTGACCGCACATAATCTTCCGGTCCACAAAATGTATGGTTCTCTCCAATTACCACTTTTGGAATTCCATACAGAAGCAGCGCACCGCTACACATGTCACAGGGAGATAATGTTGAGTACAACGTTGCCCGACGGTAATCAGATGCTTTAATTCGGCCTGCATTTTCCAGACAATCCATTTCTGCATGCAATATCGCACTGCCTTTTTGTACTCGCCGGTTATGGCCGCATCCAACAATTTGGCCATCAATAACGAGTACTGAGCCAACAGGTATACCACCCTCGGCTAAACTCTTTTTTGCCTCCTCAATTGCAGCTTGTAGAAATTCATCCATATTTGATCCTTATATAACTGAGTTGCTTAATCACTCATATATTGCCGCGCCCTTAACATAAAAGCGATAATTGCCAAAATTCAAAACATGATTATATATAACGTAAACAGCCTTGGCTTTCAGCTGGCACAAAAGCAGAAAGGCTCCAGTAGATACCGGAGCCTTTCTATTAGATACAGAACCTTACAGTGGAGGTTAATTGAACGCCTGCAAGATATCCTCAATGGTCTTTTTGGCATCCCCGAAGAGCATGCGGTTGTTTTCCTTGAAGAATAGCGGATTCTCGACGCCGGCATAACCGGTGGCCATGCCGCGCTTCATTACAACCGTGGTGGTGGCTTTCCAGACTTCCAGCACCGGCATACCGGCAATAGGGCTGTTGGGATTATCCTGCGCATCCGGGTTAACGATATCGTTAGCACCAATGACCAGCACCACATCTGTATTGGGCAAATCATCATTGATCTCATCCATTTCCAGCACGATATCGTAGGGAACTTTGGCTTCGGCCAGCAGCACATTCATATGACCGGGCAAACGTCCGGCCACCGGATGAATGGCAAAGCGCACATTGATCCCCTGATCGCGCAGCTTTTTAGCTAACTCGTAAACTGGGTACTGCGCCTGCGCTACAGCCAGGCCATAGCCGGGCACAATAACTACCTCTTTGGAGTTTTGCAGCATCTCAGCCGTTTCATCGGCCTGCACCGGGATCACTTCGCCCTGCTCCACATCACCGGTCGGCGCAGCCGTGCCTCCTGCCGTGCCAAAACCACCGGCAATTACGGCAATAAACTTGCGGTTCATCGCCTTGCACATGATATAGGACAGAATAGCACCGGAGCTGCCAACCAACGCGCCAGTGACAATCAGCAGATCGTTGCCAAGCATGAAGCCGGTCGCAGCCGCAGCCCAGCCCGAATAACTGTTCAGCATCGACACCACCACCGGCATATCCGCGCCGCCAATGGCCATCACCATGTGCACGCCAAAGGCAAAGGCGATCAGGGTCATGAGAATCAATGGAATCAGGGCAGAACTCTCAGCTCCGGCAAACAGATAACCCAGCCAGATGCAGATCAGCCCCAGTCCGAGATTGAGCATGTGACGACCCGGTATCATCAGTGGTTTGCTGGTAATCGAGCCTTTCAGCTTGCCATAAGCAACCACCGAGCCAGTGAAGGTAACCGCACCAATCAATACGCCCAGATAAATCTCGATTTCGTGAATCACTTTATCGACATTGTTGGCAAAGTGTGCGTCCGGATCGAGATAGGAGGCATAACCCACCAGTACGGCTGCCATGCCGACAAAGCTGTGCAACATGGCAACCAGTTCGGGCATGCCGGTCATTTCAACCTTTCTGGCCAGATAAGCACCAATGCCGCCGCCAATCGCCATGCAGATAATAATCGTTGTAATCCCCGTAACTTCGGCACCAAGCACTGTGGCCAGAATGGCAATCAGCATGCCGATCATGCCATAGACATTGCCTTTGCGCGCACTCTCCTGATGGCTCAGGCCGCTCAACGCCTGAATAAACAGGATACTGGCAATTATATAAGCAGCGGTAATCATTCCCTCAGTCATAGTCAGCCCCTACTTCTGAAACATTTTCAGCATGCGCTGAGTAACAAGAAATCCACCGGCAACATTGATAGTGGCTATCAGTATGCCAATGGCTGCCAAAATGGTAACCAGCATGGATGCACCCGACACCTGCAATAAAGCACCTATCACAATGATGCCGGATATGGCATTGGTGACACTCATCAACGGTGTATGCAGGGCAGGTGTAACATTCCACACTACCATGTAGCCAATAAAACAGGCCAGCACAAATACGGTAAAGTGAGCCAGAAATTCTGCCGGTGCCACCGAGCCAATAGCAAGTAGCAACGCAGTGGCAATACCCAGACCGATAAACCCGCCAACTGCACTGACCTCTTTCTCTTCCTCCGGCACAACGGGCTGTGCTGCAGTAGCCGGCTTCTGAGCTGGCGCAGCGGATAATTTCGGCGCTGGCGGTGGCCAGGTAATCTCACCCTGATTGATCACAGTCACGCCTCGGATGATCTCGTCATCCATATTCACATTCATCTGACCATCTTTTTCCGGTGTCAGATCGGTCAGCAGATGACGTAAGTTGGTACCATAAAGCTGGCTGGACTGAGTGGGCAAACGGCTCGGAAGATCAGTCAGACCGATAATGGTGACGCCATGTCTGACCACAATTTCACCCGGTTCGGTCAGCGCACAGTTGCCGCCCTGCTCAGCAGCCAGATCAACGATCACGCTGCCATCGCGCATGGATTCAACCATGCCGGAGGTAATCAGCTCAGGCGCAGGTTTGCCGGGAATCAGGGCGGTGGTGATAATAATATCCACTTCCATGGCCTGCTCGGCAAACAACTTCATTTCCGCTTCGATGAAGGCCTTGCTCATCACTTTAGCATAACCACCTTCACCAGCGGCATCTTCCTCTTCTTCATAATCAAGTTCGAGGAATTCAGCACCCATCGATTCAACCTGTTCTTTCACTTCCGGGCGGGTATCGAAGGCACGCACAATCGCGCCCATGGAACCGGCTGCACCAACAGCCGCCAAACCGGCAACGCCAGCGCCGATGATCATGAACTTGGCTGGTGGGACTTTACCTGCAGCAGTGATCTGACCGGTGAAAAAGCGGCCGAATTGGGCTGCAGCCTCAACTACGGCGCGATAACCGGCGATATTGGCCATAGAACTGAGCGCATCAGCTTTCTGGGCGCGAGATATGCG
>JAJRTX010000224.1 GCA_021545665.1 Zetaproteobacteria bacterium | reverse complement strand
TTCTTTTCATGGTGACTCACCTCCTTGATTATGGCTCTGCCTTATCAGCAAAGTCCGGTAAGGATAATCCACGTACCTCAAGGGTGGTGAGTCATCCCTTTCAAGAGGGAGCCATGATGTCTAAGAGATTCACAATCACTATTCAAGAGCAGACCGTTGAAACGAAAGTGCGTGGCCGTGAATGGAAGCTAGGCGGCGATCCGGGGAAAGATGTTGACCCATCGCCTGAGAAATTCGGCTACACCCCTGAGATTGAAAAACAGGTTGAAGTCACAAGGGAAGTCTACATGCAGAACACTGATACGCTTGATCTTGTGAGTGTTATCAAAGCCGTGAATGGACTTTAAGGAGAAAGAGCATGCCAGTTAGAACAGAAAACAGACAAGTACACATCACCGACGATGATCAGGAGTTCACTGATAAGAAGGATGCTGAAGTGCATCAGGCGCTGCTCGAAAACAAGGAAGGTATTAACGCCTTTATTGAGCAGATGTCTGTAACTGAAATTGGTCAAAAAAAGGCCAAAAATTTGCTGATGAAGTTCATCCAGTTCGATGCGGCGCGGAAGTTTAAGGAGAGCAAATGAACGTACTAATGCTTGAAGGTCGATTAACAAGAGACGCTGAGACTCGTTTTACTCAGGCGGGAAAGGCCGTTGCGGGCTTTACCGTTGCGACTGACGTTGGGTTTGGCGAAAACAAAAAGACTCTGTTTATAGATTGCTCACTATGGGGCAAACGTGCAGAGGGCGGATTGATCCAGTACCTCACAAAAGGAACCGCTGTAGTCGTTCATGGTGAGTTGCAGCCAAACGATTGGACAGACCGGGATGGGAACCAGCGCAAAGGCGTAAAGCTTAACCTGGCTGACGTGAAGCTAATGGGCGGCAAACAAGATCAATCCTCTGGATCCAGTCAGCAAAGCGGTTTCCCTTCCCATGGCGGCGGTGGCCGGCAGGCAGAAGGTGATCCGAACGCAATGGGCGGTCGCAATGATCCGTTTGCCAGCGCCCCGGACTTTGGCGACGTGCCGGATGATGATTCAATACCATTCTAACAACTCGCAGCCCATAACGCCGCCCACGACGCAGCCCTAAAAACAGCAGAATGGAACAAAGCCGCTGACCACATTGACGTTCCGGCTTATCTAGGTGCAGCGGATGAACTGCGCCAGAAAGCCAAGGAGGTTGAAGATGAATCTTAGGAAAGCAGCCCTTGCAGATGATGAGAGTGAGCCGGTGGTTATCATAGGTAAAATGTGGGCGCTACTGTGGGCTGACCCATGTTCAATGAGCGATATTGTTAAGAAGCATGGAATTGAAATAGGCAGTAAGCTCTACACCCACCCAGCACATAAGCTGACTGATGAATTGAAAGAAGCGATGGAGATGCTTGATAATGTCAAATATTGGGATGGTTGCCCTGATGATTATAAGAAACGGATTGCAGCAATCGAAGCAAAGATAAGGGGCTGTGATGACTGAAAACGTACTCACGGTTGATGGAAAAAATTGTGCCTAAATGGATTCTCGCTACAAAGTGGTATAACTTCACCGGCCATACAAACAACACGCTCCAAGCGAACATCAGAAGAGGTGTTTGGCTTGAAGGGGTGCATTGGAAACATGGCCCGAATAACAGGCTCTATATCAACTGGCAGGAGATGGATAGATGGGTAGAGGCGGATCAGGAGTCACACCACGCGGCGACAGCCTGCGCATTAGCTTCACATTCCGGGGCGTAAATTGCAGGGAAACACTCAAGATAAAACCAACCAAGGCCAACATCAAATTTGCCGAAGGTATGAAATCAGAGATTGACCGGCGCATTCAGCTTGGCACTTTCGATTATAGAGAATATTTCCCCAACTCAAAACGCGCAGATGCGCTCTGCCCTCGATCATCAGTAATTACCGTATCAAAAGCCATTGACAGATATCTTGAATCAAAGAGAAGGACGCTGGCCGCATCCACATATGAGAGTTACGAAAGCGCAGTGCGGGTGCATATCAAACCGATGCTTAGTGACTTGAGACTTTCCGACCTGACAACATCAGCCATCAGGCATTTTATTTCACAGTTGGAAGTTGGCCCGAAGCGAATCAACAATATTCTTATCCCATTACGCGGCATGGTTGATGATGCTTATTCAGACAATGTGATTGATTCAAACCCAATGGATCGAATCACAAACTTGAAAGTGGTAACACGCGAACCCACCCCGTTTAATAGCGACGAACAGACAGCGATCATAGAGGCAGCAGAGCCAGCTATAGCCAACCTGATCCAGTTTGATTTCTGGACGGGGTTACGAATAGGTGAGCTAATTGCTTTACAGTGGAATGATATAGACTGGATACACGGCACGGCATTCATTCACCGAAACAATGTACGCGGAAACATCAAGGAAACAAAGACAGTGGCCGGAACCAGGACAATCAAACTGCTGCCGGATGCCATGGGTGCATTGAAAGCACAGAAGGCAATATCCTTCCTGGCTGACAAGGAAATATTTATAGATCCGCGATCTGGTAATGGATTTCCAGATGATATGACGCTGCGTTATCGCTTCTGGCGGCACATTTTGAAAAAGTCAGGAGTCAGATACAGGGAACCAAAACAGATGCGCCACACCTATGCATCAATGATGCTAACAGCTGGTGAAAATCCGGCATGGGTAGCCAGACAGATGGGACACACCAATATGACAACGACAATTAAAAAATATGCTCGTTGGCTGCCTGAAGGTGATGATGGTGGTGGTGGCCGGGCAAGTGCGCTTTTCGGAAAAAAACGTGATGATATCGGGCATAAATCACCCACAAAAAAGGGGTCTCGCTAGAAACCCCTTATATATTCAATAGTTATATGGTGGCGCTTCAGGGACTCGAACCCCGGACACCCGGATTATGATTCCGGTGCTCTAACCAGCTGAGCTAAAGCGCCGCAAGGCCGCGCATTTTAGGGAGAAGGAAGATCGCGTCAATGGCCTATTGGTGATTCATGCCGTTGCCCTAATCGCATTACATGGCAGGCTTTGCTATCGTTCGCCATAAGAGCCACTTGTAATACTCGTGGGCGGCGAGCAACTTCCTCATTCCGACCCATTTCCGAGCTGGAATGAGGGACATGGAACAACCATGTCCCTCATTCCATCCCGACAATGGACTCGAAGTGGGATTGCCGCTCATCCACCCAGAATTTTGCAAGTAGCTCATAACAGCAATATGCGCTGATGAGGGGAACCATTGAACACTTCTGATACACCACAGGATAAACCCAAACGTATTCTTTCCGGTATGCGGCCGACAGGTCGTCTGCATCTGGGCCATTACAAGGGCGTGCTGGAAAACTGGCTGAAATTGCAGGAAGAGCATCATTGCTATTTCTTTGCTGCCGACTGGCATGCGCTGACCACTGATTATGCCAATCCCTCCATCGTCAAAGACACCATCTGGGATATGCTGATTGACTGGCTGGCTGTCGGTATAGATCCGGAGAAAGCCGTTGTATTTATCCAGTCGGAAATTCCCGAACATGCCGAATTGCACTTGCTGTTTTCATTCATGACACCGCTGTCATGGCTGGAGCGCGTACCGACTTATAAAGATCAGATTGAGCAATTGCGCGAAAAAGACCTTGGCACTTATGGGTTCCTGGGTTATCCGCTGCTGCAATCAGCCGATATTCTGATGTATCGCGCCGATGGCGTGCCGGTGGGTGAAGATCAGGTTCCACATGTGGAACTCACCCGCGAGGTAGCCCGCCGTTTTAATCATCTCTATCGTCAGGGCATCCCTCCTCTGTTCCCCGAACCCGAATCCCTGCTGATGCCGACAGCTAAACTGCCGGGGCTGGACGGGCGCAAAATGAGCAAATCCTATGGCAATACGATTGAGCTGGGTGAAACATGGAAAGTCACCGAGAAAAAGGTGAAAACTATGCCCACCGATCCGGCCCGGGTGCGCCGCGACGATGCCGGCACACCGGAAAAATGTCCGGTTTGGGATTTCCATAAAGTCTATTCGACAGAAACAGAGCGCCAGTGGGTGCAGGATGGCTGCACCACGGCGGCTATAGGATGCATCGATTGCAAAATATGCTTGCTGAAACATCTGGAAGCCGAGTTGCAACCGATTCGTGATCGCCGTGCTGATATTGCCGCCCGACCTGATGATTTACGCGACATCGTGCGCGCCGGCAATGAAAAAGCCCGGCGCGAAGCGGGCCGCACCATGGATAAGGTACGCAAGTCATTAAAAATGGGTTATCGCGTATGAATGAAACAGCAGCTGTGAATGACCTGTTTGAGGGCGCTGAACCCGCCCTCACACTGCCGCCGGTTCAACTGGATCAGTTTGAAGGGCCGCTGGATGTGCTGCTGCACCTGATCCGCTCTCAGGAACTGGAAGTGTTCGATATCCCGATTGCCATAATCACCAGCCAGTATCTGGATATTCTGGATGCACAGGAGGAGCTTGATCTGGAAATCGCCGGAGATTATCTGGTTATGGCCAGCACATTGATGCAGCTCAAATCGCGTTTACTATTGCCACGCCCCGAGATAGATGATGAAGGCAATGAAATTGATCCGCGTGCCGAACTGGCAGCTCAGCTAATCGCTTATGAGCAATACCGCATGCTGGCTGAAGAATTGAATGAGCGCCCGAGAATTGGCCGTGATGTATTTACACGTAGCATATTTCCTGAGTCTGATGAGATTGAACGACCGCTACCTGAAGGAGATCTGGATGCTCTGTTGCTGGCTTTCCGCAATGTGCTCAAGCGTGTTGGAGGCGAAGTACGGCATCATATTTTCTCCGACACCATGAGTGTGCGCGAACAAATGACAGCAGTGCTTGAACAATTGCAACATGGTGGTATCCAGCTGGATGAATTCCTGTTAGCTAATCCGGGACGCGAAGTACTGGTGACAACTATCCTGGCTATTCTTGAATTATGGCGACAACAGACGATCACCGTCGTACAGACTGAAAACTACGGATCGATCAGTCTGCTGCTGAAAGAGGTAGCATCATGAATACAGCCGGACAAATTGAAGCTCTGTTACTGGCCAGTGATGAGCCGGTCAGCCTGCAGAAGCTGCGCAATCTTTTTGCTGATGAGCTGAGTTCTTCTGATATTCTGAGTACTTTGAGTGAGCTGGAATCACATTATCAGCAGCGCGGTATTCAGATCGTGCAGGTAAGCGGCGGCTGGCAGTTTCGCACTGCGCCTGAACATGCAGAGCTGGTGCATCAGCTGTGGGAAATAAAACCGCAGCGATTGTCCCGTTCAGCACTTGAGACGCTGGCCATTATTGCTTACCGCCAACCAACCACCCGCGCCGAAATTGAAGCTCTGCGCGGTTTCAAGGTATCCAGCCGTATTATTGCCACATTGCAGGAACGCGGCTGGATCAAAGTGCTGGGCCGCAAGGAAGTGCCCGGCAGGCCGCATCTATTCGGCACCGGCAAGGCTTTTTTGGTTGATTTCGGTCTGAATTCACTCCAGGACTTGCCCGATTCAGCACAATTGATGGATGAAGATGAAATTCAAAATCTGGTCAGTGACAATGTAATGCAGATTCAACAGGGTGTCTTATATGAAACAGAACAAGCCTCAAAAAATACAGACGGCAAAGAGGATTCGCAACAAGGTAAAGTCGACCCAGAGGCAGAAGAGGCAGGTCCCTGACAGAAAAGCTGCTGGCAGTGCAGAACGCATCAACCGTTATCTGGCCCACTGCGGGTTATGTTCCCGCCGCGAGGCCGACCGCTGGATTGAAGCGGGACGGGTTTCACTCAATGGCAAACTGATCACACAGCCCGGCATCACAGTACAGCCTGAAGATGCTGTTTGTGTTGACGGCAAGAATGTCAGCCCGCAGACCAGTTTTACCTATATCCTGTACAACAAACCCAAAGGCCAGTTGTGCTCACGCCTCGATGCCAGAGATCGTCCACTGATTTATGATCATCTGGAGATTGCTCCGAATGTACAATCCATAGGCCGTCTGGATATGGATACCGAAGGTCTTTTGTTGCTAACCGACGATGGCGCTTTAACCCGCGAATTAACACATCCAGGAGCTAAACTGCCACGTGAATACCGTGCCCGTGTGGTGGGCAATCTGTCGCTGGAAACACTGGAAATCCTTCGCCGTGGTGGCATGAATATTGGCGAAGGTGATGTTAGTGATCCCTGGGAAATCACTGTCGATTCTGAAACACGCGGTCATACCTGGATCACGATCATCATTACCCGTGGACGCTGGCGTGAAATACGCCGTACTCTGGAAACCGCCGGGCACCCGGTTCGCCGCCTGATGCGCACACGCTTTGGCCCGATGCGGCTTGAAGAAGATATGCCACGCGGCAGTTGGCGAAATCTGAACCGCGCTGAAATAAAGAAATTAAAGGCTATCTAGGAGTCTATCGGACTTATGAAAAATCTACTGCGCGACAGGGACAGCGGCCCAAAATATCCTGATTTATCGTTGCATAGTTGCCACTATGCGCCTCAAAATCATGCTGTTTCTGACTCGCTTCCCCAACTGCTCGCTACGATTGCCCTAAGTCCGGCAGACTCCTAGTGTCCTTCTCGCCGCTACAGATCTACGAAAAGCTATTTGCTGCTTATGGCGAACAACACTGGTGGCCTGCCGAATCCCCGTTTGAGATCATGGTTGGTGCGATTCTGACCCAGAACACCAATTGGAAAAATGTGGAAAAGGCCATCATCTGCCTGAAAGAAAAAGATATGCTCAATTGTGAATCCATTACCACCAGCAATCTTGCCCAGCTTGGCGACATTATCTGTTCCTCCGGCTTCTATATGCAAAAGGCGCAGTATTTACAACAGTTTTCCTTATTTTATTATGACAATGGCAAGCGCAAAGGGTTGAAAAAATGGCCGCTTCGCCTGCTGCGCAAGAAACTGCTGGAAGTGCATGGCATAGGCCCTGAAACTGCCGACTCTATCCTGCTCTATGCACTGGACAAACCGGTGTTTGTCGTTGATGCATACACCAAACGCCTGTTTGTTCGTCTGGGCCATTTCAATCATAACCTTGGCTACGATAGCATTCAGCACTATTTTCAACAGCGGTTGCCTGAAAGTCTGCCGCTTTTTCAGGAGTTTCATGCCCT
>JAJRTX010000223.1 GCA_021545665.1 Zetaproteobacteria bacterium | reverse complement strand
GAAAGGCGATGAGCAGAAAATATTGGAAGCCGGCTGTGATGCTTATATTGCCAAACCGATTCGTTACAAGGATTTTCTGAAAACGGTCGAATCCTTTCTGCCACCTGAATCAGACAGGGACGCATAAGGCGATGATAAAACGTACAGAAACCGGTATTTGTCCATCGCCAACAAGCCCCCTTGGTCATTATTACGAAGAATGCTATAAAAAAACGGACCGTGAAACAGCATGGCTATAGTTGACATAACAGGCACATCAATCAGGGCTAACGTACTGATGATTGATGATGAACCATGCGATCTCAGGCTACTGGAAGCCAAACTCAAACATGCCGGTTATGACACTATCTGTGCCGATAATGCAAAAGAGGGTATGAAGCGGGCATATGCCAACATGCCGGACATCATTTTGCTGGATGTCATGATGCCGGATATGGATGGCTATGAAGTCACCCGAAGACTGAAAGCAGACCCGGTCACCAGCGATATCCCCATTGTGCTGATTACTGCCCTTGAGGAAACCAATGACAAACTCAGAGGCCTGGAAGCCGGAGCTGATGATTTCCTCAACAAGCCGGTTAATACCGGCGAGTTGCTGGCCCGCATGCAGGCAGTTCTACTGCGCATGAAGATAAAATCGCAGATGGAAACACGGATTCGCGAAGCAACCCTGCAGTCTATCACCGATCCACTGACCGGTTTATACAACCGGCAATTTATAAAACATGATATAGAGCGGCATGTGCTACAGGCTCAGCGTTATGGACAACCCATGTCGCTATTCTTTATTGATGTGGATCATTTCAAGCATATTAACGATACCTACGGTCATGCAACCGGTGACAGTATCCTTAAAAAACTATCCCGGTGTTTTAAAAACTCCCTGAGAGGCAGTGATATCATCGCCCGCTATGGTGGCGATGAGTTTATTGTTTGCTTGCCGGGAACAGATCATCCGGCAGCTATGCAGGTGGCTGAAAAGATCCGGACTGAAATAGCAAACCTGGATCATGACTTGCCAGACGGATGCAAGATAAGTGTGAGTATCGGCCTTACCGACATGCAGCAGGATGAAAATTTTGACACAATGCTTAAGCGAGCCGACCAGGCTATGTATCAGGCCAAAGTTGCCGGCAGGAACAGGGTGGAGACCGTGCTTCCCGGTCAAAGCATTCAAAGGGAACAAACATCATGAATAAAAAAACTCATAAGATTCTTATTGTCGATGATGAGGTCAAGAACCGGACTTTAATAACCGCATATTTGAACTCCGAGGGTTACGACCACAAGGAGGCCTGCGACGGCAAGCAAGCCATAAGTATGGCCGAAGACTATCAACCGGATCTCATTCTGATGGATATCATGATGCCGGTAATGAACGGTTTTGAAGCAGCTGAAAGGTTAAAGCAAAATTCAAACACCACAACAATCCCAATCATCATGCTGACATCCCTGGAGGATCGGGACTCACGAATCAGGGGGCTGGAAACCGGTGCTGAAGAGTATTTGACCAAACCGGTAGACCGTCTGGATTTGCAGGTGCGCGTCCGTAACCTGCTGCGCCTTAAAGAATTTAACGATTTTTTGAAGGATCACAACCGTATTCTGGAAGATCAGGTGACAACGCGAACCAAAGAACTACGCACCTCCTTCATGGAAACCATCATGACGCTGATGCGCGCTGCCGAATACCGTGATGATGAGACTGGCGCACATGTGAACCGCATCAGCTTCTATACCAGATTGCTGGCTGAAAATATCGGCATGGATGAACCGTTCTGTGAGACGATCTTCCATGCCAGCCCCATGCATGATATCGGTAAAATCGGCATCCCTGATCATATCCTGTTGAAACCCGGCGGTTTCACACCCGAAGAATGGGAAATCATGAAAACACATACCACGATTGGTGCAGATATTCTGGCAAATCCATCCTCCCCCTATCTGGTGATGGGCTATGATATCGCGCTCTCACATCACGAACGCCGGGATGGCAGCGGTTATCCCCGAGGGATAAAAGGCGAAGACATCCCGCTGCCTGCCCGGATCATGCAGATATGCGATGTCTATGATGCACTCAGAAGCAGGCGCCCCTACAAACCGCCCTTTGATCATACAAAGACCATGCATATCATCACCAGGGGAGACGGACGCACCGAACCTTCCCATTTTGACCCGGATATACTGGCTGCATTTCAATCAAGCGCCGGTACCCTTGAAGAAATTTTTGATTCTCATGGAACTTAACCCTCCCCGGCATCATGGCGCCCTCCTTTTGCCAGGCATGGCAAAGCAGTGGCCTGTATTCACCATACAGATATTTCCTGCCGATATGCCAAGCTGCTTGCAAATCCATGTATAGCGAAGGTGTGGATGAATCGATCTAGAGTACTCCTGGTTGAAAATGAAGCTTCCACACGGGAAATATTCCACACCATTATTGAACATGCCGGATTCCATGTATGTGATGCAGCCGGTTATGAACAAGCTGTTCCCCTGCTAGAAAAACCTTTTGATCTTGCACTGATAGATTTGGTGCTTGATGGCAAGTCCGGCATTGAACTGCTGAAATATATTCATCATCATCAACCAAACTGCCCGGTTATCATTGTTTCAGCCTATGCCAGCAAAGACAATACAATCAAGGCTCTGCGCGAAGGGGCGGTGGACTATCTCGAAAAACCGGTCACCCCCTACGAGTTAAACCATGTGATCAAGCACTGGATATCCCACCATTCGCTGAAACGGAAAAACCTGCGTTTGCAGGAAGAATCTGATTTAAACCGGGATATTTTAGAAAGTGAGTTGCGCTACAGAGCACTGATCGAAGCGATTCCTGATGCAGTCGTGGTTCATTGTGAAGGCAGGATTACCTTTGCCAATCAGGCGGCAGCAAGCATGTTCAGGGCTCCCAATGCCGATGCACTGAATGGCCGGGCGATTATGGACCTGGTATCACCGGACGAACAAACATCGGTGACCAGACGCATGCAAACCGTTCTACAGGAATATCGGCCGGAATCCGTACATAATGAAAAGTGGAAACGTCTGGATGGCGAAATTTTCCATACGGAAGTCCGCACCATTCCTGTTGAATACATTAACAAACCCGCAATCCAGATGATTATCCATGATACCAGCAAACGCAAACGGATCGAACAACTCACCCGGGACGAAAATCATGTACTGAAAATGTTGTCCAGCGGATATCCACAGCAAGAAGTACTCAAAGCTCTGAATCTAATGATCGAATCACAGGTTCCGGGGATGCTCAGCTCGATTCTGATTCTGGATAGTAACGGAAAACACCTGCACACAGGTTCCGCACCCGGTCTGCCTGAAGCCTATAACACCGCCATCGACGGTATCGAAATCGGCCCAAATATCGGATCATGCGGCACCAGCGCCTACAGAAATGAAACAGTGATCGCCGATGACATCGCCACCGACCCGCGATGGGAGGATTACAGGGATATTGCACTGACATATGGATTGCGGGCATGCTGGTCCATGCCGATTCGCGGCGCGAACAACAAGGTAATCGGCACATTTGCCCTGTATGCTGACAAACCGTGTTCTCCTGAGAAAACCGAACTGGAGTTGATAACCACAGCGACCCATATCGCCGGCATTATTATATCGCAGTGCCAGGCAAAAGATAAACTATTAAAATACACCGAGAATCTTGAGAATATCGTGCAACAGCGCACCAAAGATGTGCTTGCCGCCAAGGAACAGGCAGAATCAGCCAACCGGGCAAAGTCCGCCTTTCTCGCAACCATGAGCCATGAGCTCAGGACACCGCTAAACTCCATCATAGGTTTTTCCGAACTGATATCCGATGGCCTGGCCGGCGATGTTACGGACAAGCAGAAGGAGTATCTGGGTGATGTTCTGGAAAGCAGCTACCATTTGCTATCACTCATCAACGACATTCTGGATTTGTCCAAGATTGAAGCGGGGAAAATGAAACTCAGCCTCAACGAATTTGATCTGGCTCAATTGCTTGAAAACGCTCTCACCATGATCAGGGAAAGCGCCATGAAACATGCTATCCGGCTTGATTCCGATATCCCGAGCGATATTGGCCCCATCATGGCAGATGAACGCAAGGTTAAACAAATCGTCTACAATCTGCTTTCCAATGCGGTCAAGTTTACACCTGAGGGCGGTTCTATACGTCTATACGTACATAAAACAAAGAAGGAAAATACTCCCGCAGATAGTCATGCCTTTGAAATCAGCGTTGCAGACACCGGGATTGGCATTTCAAAAGAAAACCAGACAGCGATATTTCAACCCTTTAGACAAATCGACAGTTCACTTGCCAGACAATTCGAGGGTACCGGCCTGGGGCTGGCATTAAGTCAACGTATGGTTGAACTGCACGGTGGCAGGATTTGGGTAAATAGCAAAGAGGGACAAGGCAGTACGTTCACTTTTACGCTACCCCTGATATCCACACAACCTGGCAAGGCCAGGAACCATAAAGTTAAAATCATTGACCCTGTAACCCACCTGCTGACGTGGGAGCATGTGCTTACACACTCCGGTTTTATCATGTCCCTGCACCATAGAATGGAACTTAAATTTGGCTTGCTTTGCCTGAAGGTATTATCCGAACCTGAAAACCAGCATGATGCTTCTGTAGCTATATTACTGAAGGAGGCCGTACGCAAGCATGAGATTCTCGGACTCGGAGAAGAGAAGGGAGAGTTTTTTATTATCCTGCTTAATACGGACAAGGAAAAAATCAAAGGTGCCATGAACAGGTTCCAGGAGGTAATGACAGGTCTGCCCATCCGTATGATTTCGGCGGTATACCCTGATGATGGAAAAGATATGGGCGCTTTGCTTGCCAGCCTTCGTCAAAACCTTCGTCAAAAAAATGCATGAGCACCGATTACGTTTGTAACCAATCTCAAAACCACTTTCTATCCGGGCTTTCTTCCCGGCAGTACAAGGCTATCATGCCGCGCCATCAAGCACTGGAGTACAGATATGCGCACATGGATTACAACACTTACCACATTGTTAGCCTTGGTCCTTGCCAGTCCGGCCATGGCTGCCGGGGAGCATTATGTCGGCGCAGGAGTCGGCGCATTCAACCTGAGCAATGGCGTCAACAGCGATACCGTATTTGGCG
>JAJRTX010000002.1 GCA_021545665.1 Zetaproteobacteria bacterium | reverse complement strand
ATTGAAGTGATCGATACCGAACTGATGCTGAAGGACATGGGAACCGTGCAGAAAGCTGGCATTCGTACTGAAAAATTTTGTATAACCGGTGATAAGGATGCCAAAACATTGCTTGCCGTTCAGCAACAGGTGCTGAGCGGCCTCGAAGATGGAATCACTGTCCGCCGTCAGCCTTTAAGTGACGATGATGCGATGAAATTAAAGGAACTGTGCCTGCTGACGGCCAAACCTGTCCTTTATGTCACCAATGTCGATGAAGACTCGCTGCCGGATGGCAATGAACAGGTAGATACAGTGCGCGCTTATGCAGCCGCGGAAGGTGCACGCGTTGCTGTTGTGTCAGCCCAGATTGAATCCGAACTGGCCGAGATGGATACTGAATCACAGGCTGAATTCCTCGCTGATATTGGCCTGAGTGAGCCGGGGCTGAATATTGTCATCCGTGAGGCCTACACCCTGCTTGATCTAATCTCCTATTTCACAGCCGGGGTAAAAGAAGTGCGCGCCTGGACGATTCACTGTGGCGACACAGCACCCAGGGCAGCCGCTGTTATTCACAATGATTTTGAAAAAGGATTTATTCGTGCAGAAACTATTGCCTATGATGATTATATTTCACTCGGCGGCGAAAGCAAAGCCAAAGAAGCTGGCAAAATGCGCCTGGAGGGTAAGGATTACGTTGTCCAGGATGGCGATGTAATGCATTTCCGCTTCAACGTATAACCGATATATAACAAAAGTACATCCGCAGTCTTTTTACTGGTATTCGGTCTGGTTGTAGTCTGCAAGGCCACCACGACAGAGCACTTCTGAACCATCCTATTAGTCTGGGCCGAAGTCAGCCAATCGCTGAAATATATTTCTTACAACGGCATTATGGGTTAGAATATGTAGAAAGCATAAAGAGGTATAAATCAGGCGTATTAATCATTTATTCATCCCACTGCCTTATTGTTGCACGCATTGGGGCAGCCCCAGTTTTATTAAATCTTAGCTTGCATCATTTGTCTGGTTTGTGATCAGAGCTCTCAAGAGCCCTGAATATATTTTGTGTTCTCTGTCTGAGTAGCGGATTCAACAGGTGTTTTTGTGTAAGTTATAATGGAGTTTCTTAATGAATAATTTCGATGTTTTGATCGTGGGTTCCGGTCCTGCCGGGCAGCATGCTGCTGTGCAAGCTGCACAACGTGGTAAACGGGTTGGCATGATTGAACGCGAGCAGCGCATTGGTGGCGCCGGACTGCAAACGGGCACGATTCCCAGCAAGGCATTGCGTGAGGTAGCTTATTTGGCATCTCGTTTGGGTCGCAGAGGCATGCGCGAGGCATTTTCCAGTGACACGCTACATAAGCATGGCCTGCTGTCTGAAACCATTCATTGCAAAGAGATGGTGATCAACCAGCAGGAGTCAGTCATCTTGCAGCAATTGCTGGAGTATGGTGTTTCGCTTATTCCGGGGGAGGTGTCATTTGTCGATGCCTGTACGCTTGAAGTGAATCGTGAAGGGCATGAAGCGCGCAGGCTGCGAGCGAAAACCATTATTCTTGCCACCGGTTCCAGACCGCGCAGGCCGGATGATGTTCCATTTGATGGCAAAACAGTGCTCGATTCTACTTCTATTCTGCAACTCAAGCATTTGCCGCGCTCGCTGGTGGTTGTTGGAGGCGGCGTGATCGGTAGTGAGTTTGTTTCTATATTTGCGGCGCTTGGTGTAGCGGTTACCGTGGTTGATTCACGCGACCAGATGCTCTCCTATCTGAGCAATGACGTGGTGTCGGTGCTGACCGATGCCATGCAGTCGATGGGTGTTACATTTTATATGAGCAGCCGCTGTGCATCCATCAGCAAACAAGATGGTCAGATCTGTACACAACTGGAAAATGGAGAAAAGATCTATTCCGATACTCTGCTTTATGCGCAGGGGCGACAACCGAATATTGATACCCTGAAGATTGAAAATGCCAGCATCAAAGCTGAAAAAGGCTGGATTAGCGTCAACGAATATTTCCAGACATCCGTACCACATATTTATGCTGTGGGTGATTTGATCGGCTGGCCTGCACTGGCTTCAACCGGCATGGAGCAGGGCAGGCTGGCGGTTGAGTATGCGCTGGATTCTTCTGTTCCGGCACTGGCCAGGAAATTGCCGATGGCGATTTATACGATTCCCGAGCTTTCTTCGGTAGGTAAAACGGAAAGAGAGCTGAAAAAGGATGGTGCTGATTACGTGGTTGGACGCGGCTGGTTCAATAAATCCGGTCGTGGTCAGATTATCGGGGATACAACGGGCCTGCTGAAGCTGAATGTGGATCGGCAGAGCCGGAAAATCCTTGGTGTGCATATTGTCGGCGAGTCGGCCAGCGAGTTGATTCATATCGGGCAGCTGGTGATGAATTTGAACGGCACGGTTGATGATTTACAGCAGAATGTATTCAACTATCCAACCCTGGCTGAATGCTACAAACTGGCCGCTAAAGATTGTTTAAGTCAGATGTCTGATTAGCCTTTATCTTTTTCAGGCTGATGTCTGGCCCCAGCAATATGGCAATCCATTGGGTGTCCTGCCTGACTTCCAGCGCCAGTTTCACAACCATGGTCAGGGGAACTGAGAGCAGCATGCCGACCGGGCCCAGTACCCAGCCCCAGAAAACCAGCGAAACGAATACGACCAGCGTGGACAGGCCCACGCCTTTACCCATAAAGCGGGGTTCGACGACATTGCCCATGACAATATTTACCGCCAGATAACCGGCACCAGCTCCAATAGCAGTTCCCGGCCCGAATTGAATCAACGCCAGTAGCACAGCGGGGATGGCGGCGATAATAGAACCAATATTGGGGACGAAATTGAACAGGAATGCGAGCAATCCCCAGAGCAGGGGGTAATCCACACCAAGAACAGCCAGCCAGATAGCGATGATCAAACCTGTGGCAAGGCTGACCCAGCCCTTGATAGCCATATAGGTATTAACACTGCCAAGAAATTTATCAAAGCCAGCTGTATCAGGGGCATCTTTACCCATAACAGCCCATTTGTTTGGCAGGGCAGTAGCCTCAATCAGCAGGAAGATGACTGTTAGTACAATCAGAAAGGTGTTGGCCAGTACATTGCCAAGGCCGGAAAGCAACTGGCCTGCCATGCTCATGGCAGCAGAGGGATTCATATTTTCACGCAATAACTGTGAATTAATATCCAGACCGAAACTGGCCAGCCAGGCCAGCAGACTGGCCGTATAATCATTTAACCGAGCCTGATAGTTAGGCAGATTTTGTGAAAAGTCAGCAACTGAAGCGCCAACAAATGCTCCCACCAGACTACCGACCAGCAATAAAGACAGAGTGATGATCAATACGGCTATTCCAGCCGGTATTTTATGGCGGGTAAGCCAGTTCAATGGAGCTAAACAGATAATGGCAATAAATGTTGCCAGCAGGAATGGCACCAGCAGTGACGTTGCTGCCTGCATGCCTGCAATCACCACCACCAGAGCAGCAGAGGTGATCAGCAGATTACTGTTCCGGTAACTGCTCATCCACCCAGAGTTTTGCAACTGACTCTTATTAACCCGGATCAGGATGCAGCGAAAAAGCTCAGGTCATAATCAACAGGTATGGGTCTGTATTGATCCAGACGCGGGTCATCAGATTTAAACTCTACTTCACCCGTGGCAAACATCAGCTTGATAAACGGAATACATTTTCCACATTCGGCACCACAACCAGTTGCACCCATGGCAGCATAATAATCTTTATACTCTTTTAGTTGCTCAAATGTTCTGCCTTTACATTCACATTGGGTAACGGTGACAACATCATCCATATTCTCTCCTTTCACATGACCTGGGGAACCTTAATACGCTGGAGATTCCCGGCTGCATATCAATTGCATTTTTAGTATTCCCTGAATTGATCAGCACTTCTTTAGGAGTCGAATACTGGCTGATCACTATAAAACGGCAAGTGTAGTGCACCTTTGATATGGTAATAAGATAAATTATGGAGGCATAACGGGGTGGAGAACTATCGCTGGCAGGGTGGAATTTACACTTTGTGACTGGCATCATAGTTTGTAGGATCAGGGTAAGTTCTCATGCTGAATTGTGACTCACACAAGCGGTTTGGGTATGCAGAGTTACGGATAAAGCAGGCAGGCGGGAAACGCGAAACTAAATATTCTGCTATACTTGTTCATGGAACATTCAGGTTCGACATTGAGAGTATGGACATTACAGATAGTAAGTTTGATTATTGTTGAAATGGAGGAACAAAAGATGAAACGATTGATATTATGGAGTGCCATATTGACTTTGGTTCTGACAGGTTGTGTGACTGGTCAGAATGATCCAAACAGGAAAACTAAAGAAGGTGCAGCAATTGGGGCAACACTTGGGGCAATAGCTGGTGCTGTGATCGGGCATCAGCAGGATCATTCCGGTGGTGCTCTTAGAGGTGCATTGATAGGCGCTGCTGCCGGTGGTGTTTTGGGTGCGGGTGCTGGCATGTATATGGATAAACAGCAGGCCGCCTTTGATCAGGAACTGGCTGCTGAAAAACGCGCCAATCAGATTGAGGTGGAGCGCTTAAAGAATGAGAATTTGAAGATCACCATGAACTCCGAGGTTTCATTTGATTATAACTCAGCCGAGTTGAAGCCGGCTTTTCGCCGGACGCTGGATAAGGTGGCTGGTATTCTGAGTCGTTATCCACGTACAACAATAAAAATTACCGGTCATACCGACAGCAGGGGATCGGCTGAATATAACCAGCGACTTTCCGAACAGCGTGCCAAGGCAGTGGGCTGGTATCTGGCGGATGCCGGTGTCGATTCACGTCGGGTTATTACCGATGGCCGTGGTGAAGCGCAGCCTCGCGCCAGTAATGAAACAGAAGCCGGGCGGCAGCTGAATCGCCGGGTTGAAATGTTGATTATTCCAGATTCCGATATTCAATAGAAACTGATGAAAGCCCGGCCTCTGTGCCGGGCTTTCCCGGCAAATAACAAGTGCGACGGGCGGAAAACCCGAGCGGTTGTAGAATTGTTTGAGGTTTTTTCTGGTATTTTGTTTTTATCTGAATTAAGGTGCGCCTCGCAGAACATGATTTGTTGATGGTTTTTTTGGTCAATTCGGAAGTTTCTTCTCGATTTTATCCAGTCACACTCGTTAATTAACATGCATGCAAAATAATATTAGAGATAAAATCGAGGTATAGAAAAATGGCAACAGGTACAGTTAAATGGTTTAACGACGCAAAGGGTTTTGGCTTTATTGCACAGGATGATGGCGGAGATGATGTGTTCGTACATTTCTCAGCTATTCAGTCAGAAGGTTTCAAGGCTCTGAACGAAGGCCAGAAAGTAGAATTTGAAGTTGAAGACGGACAGAAAGGCCCTCAGGCTCGTAACGTAATCCCACAGTAAATTCATCCGCTCTGCGGAGATGAATCAACGCCCGTCCGGTTTCCGGGCGGGCGTTTTTCATTTAAAGGGAGGCACACTTTGCGCCATGATACTGGTTTATAAGTGGCGGAGAGGACGGGATTGACTGCGGCCATCCCAATCGGCTGTCCTGCTGCTTGGTCGAACTTGAACGCGTCTTCTCACTCATCCATCCTGCACGAACAAAAGAACCGCCGGATGGCGGTCTTTTTTATGTGGCGGAGAGGGCGGGATTCGAACCCGCGTGGGGCTCTCGCCCCCAACCGATTTCGAGTCGGTGCCGTTATAACCACTTCGAGTACCTCTCCATGAACATGAAATAATCCATGCGGGTTAGCTATCAAATGTACCCAGGGAGCGCAGACGGTTGGCGCGCTGTTTCAGCAATTGATCCATTGGCAGACTGAGCAATTCATTCAGGGATTTTTCCAGTGTTTCGGCAATCAGTTTCGCCGCCTGTTCCGGGTTTCTGTGCGCACCTTCTTTCGGTTCTGTAATAATAGCGTCAATCAGACCCAGACTATGAATATCTTTTGCTGTGATTTTGAGCGCCTCCGCAGCTTCATCGGCATATTTGCGATCATGCCACAGAATGGCTGCGCAACCCTCTGGAGAAATGACGGAATAGGTTGAGAACTGCTGCATGTACATGCGGTCGCCCACGCCAATGGCCAATGCGCCGCCTGAACCCCCTTCACCAATGACAGTACAGATGACAGGCACTTTCAGGGTGGCAAGCACCTGCAAGTTACGGGCAATTGCTTCACTCTGTCCGTGTTCCTCAGCATCAATGCCTGGCCATGCACCAGCAGTATCGATAAAAGTCAGTACAGGCATTTCAAAGCGCTCTGCCAGTTTAAACAGGCGGAGTGCTTTGCGATATCCCTCAGGCCTTGGCATGCCGAAATTGCGTTTCAGTTTCTCCTTGGTGTCACGCCCCTTCTGATGGCCGACAATAATGACTGAGCGTCCACGAAAGCGTGCAATACCACTAACGATAGCGCCATCATCCGAGAGCGCTCGATCTCCGCGCATTTCCTGAAATTCATCAAATATCAAAGGAATATAATCGAGCACATAAGGTCTGTTGGGGTGTCGTGATAACTGACAAATCTGGGATCGTGTCGCGTTACTGTATGTCTGTTCCACCAGTTTATCCCGCTTGTTGTTAAGGCGCTCAACTTCTTCGGCAATATTGATGCCGGAACCGGCCCCCATGCCAGATAACTCCTCAATCTTCAATGTAAGTTCAGCAATCGGGCGTTCAAATTCCAGATAACTATAGGCCATTATGATCCTCTCTTATCATCCCCTGCGCATCTGTTGCTTACGTGGTGGCTGCCAGGGTTTACAAAATACGGTCACTGATTCAGTCCCAAAACGGGCATCCAGCTGTGCTTTGACAGCTTCATCCCAGCGCATACATGGTCCGGTGATCAGTTGCGCAAGACTAGCGTCGGGAAGGCGGACATGGAATGAAAGTCGTGCATTGCCGCCCTGAGCCATGGATTTCAGACGTGCAAGTGTCATTTCATCCCAGGCAATACTGGCCGCTGAAATGTGAATTTCTGATACCAGTTCAGGCAGTATCATATCCAGTGATATGATTGCATCGGCAATCAATACCGGCACATCTTTGGATTTATCGATGCGGGCGGCTACCAGTAAAGGCTTGTCAGCGGCCAGTAATTCAGATGTTTCTGCATAGAGTCTGCTAAAACAGACCATTTCAGCCTGACCATGCAGGTCTTCCAACTGAACAAATGCCATGGTACCGCGGCCACCTGTATAGGCGCGAATAGAGGATACCCCAATCGCAATAACAACCTGACAACCGTCTTCGCGCTCAGCCAGTTCTCCCAGATGGCAGTCCCCCAGATTTCTTGTTCGGTTCATGTATGATTCCAGTGGATGACCTGTCAGGTAGAAACCCAGCACTTCACGCTCGGCTTGCAGGCATTCACCTGTACTCCATTCCTGCATGGATGGGAAACCACCTTCGTTATCTTCCGGTTCAGCAACTTCAAACAGGGCAGATTGATGTGAGGTATAATCTCTGCGCTTGCGGTTTAATTGCTCCAGTACATCATTTAATCCTGTAAGAGCAGCATGTCGATGTGAAATCAGAGTATCCAGTGCCCCGGCCTTGATAGAGGCTTCAAGAATTCGTTTATTCAATGTGCGACTGGGGGCGCGCATGATTAAATTTTCAAATGATATAAATACACCATCTTTTTGCCGTACATCGACAATAGCGCGAATGGCTGCTTCACCCACACCTTTGATAGCGCCAAGACCAAAACGAATAGCATCCTTTTCTGGCTGAAATTCCCAATCGGAAGTGTTGAAATCGGGTGGTAGAATCTCGATATCCATATTACGACAGTCGCTAACCAGCGTGGCAATTTTATCTGTATTGCCCATGTCACAGGACATGGTTGCAGCCATAAATGCCTGCGGGAAATGCGCTTTTAAATAGGCAGTCTGGTAGGAAATCAGGGCATAAGCCGCTGAATGCGATTTATTAAAACCATAACCGGCGAATTTCTCCATCAGGTCAAAAATTTGTTCAGCCCGATCCAGCGGCACTTTTTTCTTTTTTGCACCGGCCATAAAAATATTACGCTGCTTGGCCATCTCTTCCGGTTTTTTCTTGCCCATGGCGCGCCTGAGCATATCGGCCTGACCAAGCGTGTAGCCAGCCAGAACCTGAGCGATCTGCATTACCTGTTCCTGATAAAGGATCACGCCATTGGTTTCCTGTAATATTTCTTTCAGTTGTGGCACCAGGTAAACAATCTCCTGTCTGCCGTGCTTACACTCAATAAAGGTATCCACCATACCAGACTCCAGCGGCCCGGGACGATATAGCGCTACCAGTGCGATCACATCTTCAAAACAGTCCGGTTTCATACGCGTCAGCAGATCGCGCATACCCGATGATTCCACTTGGAACACCGCACTGGTCTGTCCACGCTGCATCAATTCAAACGTAGCCTGATCAGCCATGGGAATAGTTGTGATATCAAAGGTTGCTGCCGTTTCGCTTTTGTCATGTTGTCCGATTAACTTACAGGCCAGATCAATCACAGTCAGCGTTTTCAGACCAAGGAAATCAAACTTGATCAGGCCCATTTTCTCGACATTGGACATGTCCCACTGTACCACCTTGCCTTCCTCGCCGCTGACCTTGAATAATGGCGCGGTATCGACCAGATCGTGACGGCCGATAATCACGCCGGCGGCGTGTTTTCCGGCATTGCGATGGCAGCCCTCAAGGCGCAGGGCCAGATCAAACAGACGTGCAACTTCAGCATCATCCTTGAGCATTTTGGCCAGCCTTTCTTCTTTTTTCAGAGCGCTTTCCAACGTCATGTTCAAATCATTGGGAATCAGCTTGGCGATGGTGTTGACTTTGGCCAGTTCCATGCCCAGAACGCGTCCGACATCACGCACCACAGCTTTGGCCTTCATCGAGCCGAAAGTGATAATCTGCGACACTTTTTCTTCGCCATATTTATCGGTGACGTAATGGATCACTTCTTCGCGCCGGGCCATACAGAAGTCAATATCAAAATCCGGCAGGGATACGCGTTCAGGATTAAGGAAGCGTTCAAACAGCAAACCATATTTAAGCGGATCAAGATCAGTGATTTTCAGACAATAGGCTACCAGCGAGCCCGCACCGGAACCGCGCCCCGGGCCTACCGGAATACCCTGATTTTTAGCCCAGAGAATAAAATCGGATACGATAAGAAAATAGCCGGGAAACTTCATCTTTTCAATGACGCCAAGCTCAAATTCAAGCCTGTTATCATATTCCTGCCGTTTGGCTTCCGGTCTGCCAGCCACTATGATCGGCCAGCGTGACTCCAGCCCCTGACGAGCCTGCAAACGCATATATGTATTAATTTCCATATCATCAGGCGTCTGAAAATCGGGCAGCTGATAGTTGCCAAACTGCAAATCAACATTGCAGCGGTTGGCGATATGGATGCTATTCTCCAGCGCTTCCGGCACGTCGGAGAATAACTCCTGCATTTCATCGTAGGATTTAAGATAATATTCAGGCGTAAAATGTCCGGATACATCATCATGCAGTGTGCGGTTTTGTTGCAGAGCCAGCACGGCTTCAAACGACTGAAAATCCTCACGCTCCAGAAAATGGGTGTTATTGCTGGCCAACAGTGGAATATCCAGTTCATGGGCCAGTTTTATGAGATCGCGGTTCACCTCTTCCTGACCTGCCGCGCCATGACGCTGCAACTCCAGGAAGAAACAGTGCTCATGAAACATGGACTGATAAGTCTGAGCTGCTTGTCTGGCCCCATTGTAATCACCGCGTTGCAGGTGTTGTTCCACTTCGCCATTCCAGCCGGAGGATAGTGCAATCAGGCCGTCAGCATGTTCAGTCAGCAGCGATTTGCTGATCCGGGGTTTGTAATAAAAGCCCTCCAGATAGGAGATAGAGATCAGTTTCAACAGGTTATGCCAGCCATGATTGTTACGCGCCAACAGCACCAGTTGTGGAAAACGCGGTCCCCTCGGCCCCTCCGAAACGCGTTTGCTGATATCATCACAGAGGTAAACCTCACAGCCCATGATCGGTTTAATGCCCATTTTTATGGCTTTGGAATAAAACTCAATGGCACCGAACAGGTTGCCATAATCGGTAATGGCCAATGCCGGCTGACGCAGTTTCACCGTTTGTTTGAGCATTTTTTCTATGGGCGCGGTGGCACTGAGCAGAGAGAAATCGGAATGAACATGCAAGTGAACAAAGGGAGCAAAACGCATGCCGCCAGCTTAACCCCCGATAAAGAAAATTGCACCTTGCAGCAGTACTGCTATTTCGTATGTTCAGTGTTTCCAATATTGATCACTTGATCAACAGGAAATGATTAAGGATTCAGCAGCAAGCGTATGGATACTGCATGTTTTGAAGGGAGTTGATGTGAAAAAACTGTTGATTCTGGATATTGATGAAACACTGATCCATGCTTCAGAGACACTGCTGGATCGTGCGGCTGATTTCAGGGTTGCGCAGTATTATGTGTATCAGCGTCCTCATGTGCAGCGGTTTATGGAATTTTGCCATGAGCATTTTCATGTTGCGGCATGGACAACGGCAACAGCAGATTATGTGACTCTGGTGCTGGCACAGATTTGTCCGGCGGATTATCCCTTTGAGTTCGTCTGGTGTCGTGAGCGCTGTACACCCAGAGGTGAGGGGTTTGATGGTAACTTTCGCTGGCTCAAAGATTTGAAGAAAGTTCGCAAACAGAACTGGAATCTGGATCAGGTTTTGATGCTCGAAGATCAGCCGACCAATCTGTCCCGTCATTATGGCAATGTGATCAGAATCGATCCGTTTGACGGCGATCCTGAGGATATGGAACTCAAGCGCCTGATGCCGTTTCTGCTCGAATTGAAGCGGGCAGAAAATATCCGGACAATTGAAAAGCGTGGCTGGAAAAGCAGGTTTTCCACGAGCTGACTATAACTAGTGTAGTGTCCTGAATAGTATGCATATTAAGAAAGCCGTTAAATATGGGCGTGCAAGGCGCAGAGCGCAGGGAATGGCCACGCCCTTTGCAAGCTCTTACACTAGTACATAGACTATATTATATTGATGATTAAAAGTGTAGGATAAAGAGGATGTAAGAACTCTATTAACGAGGGGTCAATCCGAATGTCTGCAAAGAAATAT
>JAJRTX010000012.1 GCA_021545665.1 Zetaproteobacteria bacterium | reverse complement strand
GAATCAGCATCCAAGAAATGGACGATGCCTATTCACAACTGGAAAGCCGCTCTCAACAGGTTCATGATTGAGTTTCCAGATAGAATGCCTGAAAAGTTTTAGGTAATTAATTTACACAGACGGATTTACAGGCTCTCAGGTTGGTATCAATGCTTTAACATTCAACTTCAAACGCCTCATGGCAATGAATATTGAGAGATTAAATCTTGTGCCTGTGTAGGGATAGGTCTGCCAGGGTTTTAGGAACAAGGCAGATAAAATACAAAAAACTCATATATCCTAACCAAAATTAAGTTCCCTCAGACAATATCTCAACTTAACGTATCAAAAATGATTTTCCGACAGACCCAAAGTATAAATAATGCGATGATTTCTAACACCTGAATTATTCGTCAGTCTTCATCATGCCAGTGTGCAAAAATATTTTGACGCGACAGGGATAATAGCCAAAAAAACCCTGATTTAGCATTACACTGCTACGCTGTGCGTCTCAAAGTAGAATATGACCATTAATTAACATAGCATTAGCGCATTCAATCTGGCTTGGATCATACGTGTATTACTGCGATGATCGCAACGGATCTTGTGGACAAACTGGGATAGCGAATGATGGGGATTTAATGATGCCGATAAACGAATTACTGGGTGAAGGTGTACAACTGATGTTATTTGGAATGGGCGTAGTTTTTCTGTTTCTGGGCCTGCTGGTTGCTGTGATTACGCTGATTTCGCGTATCATCCAGAATATCGAATCGCGGTTGGAGCAGCCTGTCAGCATTTCAATTTCGCCGGAAGATGAGCTGCCTGAAGTTGTCACCAATGCAGTGCAACGCTACCGTTCTGATCATCCACGTTAAGCATATGACCATAGCAACCAATCGAGGAGCAATATAGATGAATCAACCGTTAGGAATTACCGAACTTGTTCTGCGTGACGGGCATCAGTCCATACTTGCCACACGCATGCGTATTGAGGATATGCTCCCTATCGCAGAAAAACTGGATAAAGTTGGTTACTGGTCGCTGGAAGTATGGGGAGGAGCCACTTTTGACTCCTGCATTCGTTTTCTGGGTGAAGATCCATGGGAAAGACTACGTCTGCTCAAAAAAGCCATGCCCCGTACCCAAACCCAGATGTTGTTTAGGGCACAGAATATCCTCGGCTACCGTCATTATGCTGATGATGTTGTTAGTGCTTTTGTAGAGCGCGCCGCGATAAATGGCATGGACGTGTTCCGTATTTTTGATGCCATGAATGATATGAGAAATCTGGAAACGGCAGTCAAAACAACGCTCAGGGTAGATAAGCATGCCCAGGGCACCATGTCCTACACAGTAAGCCCGGTTCATACTCTTGATATGTGGGTGGATATGGGCAAACAACTGGAGGATATGGGCTGCCATTCAATCTGTATTAAGGATATGGCAGGTCTTCTCAAACCTTACGTAGCTGAAGAGCTGGTCTTGCGCCTGAAAGAATCTATTGCCATCCCGCTTGCCTTGCACAGCCATGCTACCACCGGCATGAGCACTTCGGCTATAATCAAAGCTGTGGAAGCTGGCCTGGACATGGCGGATTCCACTATTTCATCAATGAGTCACACCTACGGCCATTCCGCCACGGAATCGATTGTCGCCATTCTTGAAGATAAAGAACGCGCTACCGGCCTTGATCTCAAACTGCTTGAAGAAATTGCCGCTGATTTTAGAGAAGTACGTAAAAAATATGTAAAATTTGAAGGCTCATTACGCGGCATCGATTCCAGAATTCTGGTTGCCCAGGTGCCGGGTGGCATGCTGACCAACCTGGAAAGCCAGCTACAGTTACAGAATGCAGAACATCGTTTTGATGAAGTGCTGGAAGAGATTCCCAGGGTGCGTGAAGATCTTGGTTTTATCCCACTGGTGACCCCTACTTCACAAATCGTTGGTACACAAGCGGTATTCAATGTGATCTCCGGTGAGCGCTATGAAATTTTAACAAAAGAAACCGCAGGCGTGCTCAAGGGTGAATATGGCAAGACACCGGCACCGGTGAATGTAGAACTGCAAACCAGGGTGCTGGAAGGAGAACAACCGATCACCTGCCGTCCGGCAGATTTAATTGAAGACGAGATCGAACATCTGACTGCAGAGTTGACCAGTATCGCTACTGAGAAAGGTTTTGATCTCGTAGACAATATTATTGATGACGTGCTTATCTATGCCCTGTTTCCGCAGATTGGGCTTAAATACCTTGAGAATCGTAATAATCCAGATGCCTTTGAACCCGCTCCCTGGCTTGAAAAACCCAAAGGCTCAGCACGCGAAATTACTGAACGTTACAATATCGAGGTTAATGGTACGCATTATGATGTTGTGGTTTCACCTGAGGGAGCAGTTACTTCCATGCAGCCTGCTACAACAGCCGAAACAAAACCTGCCAAACCCGTTGCAGCTCCAATGGCTGGAAATATCTTCAAGATCAATGTTTCGGCCAACCAGCAAGTGAAGGATGGTGATATTATCCTCATCATGGAAGCCATGAAAATGGAAACAGAGGTGCGTTCGAACCTGAACGGTACCATCGTCAGCATCGAAGTGAATGAAGGTGATGCTGTATCAATAGGTCAGGCACTGGTTATGGTTTCATGAGAGTAGTGGTCAGGAGTCAGAGGTCAGAGGACGGGATGTGGCATGCAGAATGAACTATTGATGAAACTGTGGTCTACCACCGGTATCGCCAACTTTGAGTGGGGGCAGGTGTTGATGATCTGTGTGGGTCTGCTGCTGCTATACCTTGCCATTGTCAAAAAATTTGAACCTTTATTGCTGGTTCCAATCGGCTTTGGTGCCATTCTCTCTAACGTTCCGGTTGCCGCCATATCTGGCCCCGATGGTTTATTGGGTATGATTTACCATGCCGGCATTGAAACAGGCATCTTCCCGTTACTGATCTTTATGGGGGTGGGTGCCCTCACCGATTTTGGTGCCCTGATCGCTATGCCAAGAACCCTGATGCTTGGCGCTGCTGCCCAGTTTGGTATCTTCACCACGCTCCTCGGCGCTCTGGCTCTGAATATGGTTCCTGGCTTTGAATTCAGCCTCGCAGATGCTTCCGCAATTGGTATAATCGGTGGTGCTGATGGGCCTACAGCAATCTTCCTGGCCTCACGCCTTGCTCCAGACCTGCTTGGTGCCATTGCCGTTGCTGCCTACTCCTACATGGCGCTGGTTCCGATTATCCAGCCACCGATTATGCGACTGCTGACTACTGAAGAAGAGCGCAAAATTAAGATGACACAACTGCGTCATGTCAGCCGCACAGAAAAAATTATTTTTCCGCTCACCGTTCTGATACTTTGCATTATCTTTCTGCCCACGGCAGCACCCCTGATCGGCATGCTCACCTTTGGCAACCTGTTACGTGAGTGTGGCGTTGTAGACCGTCTTTCCAATGCATCACAGAATGAGATCATCAATACAGTCACAATTTTCCTGGGGTTGGCAGTAGGTTCTAAACTGTCTGCGGAAAAGTTTCTTAATGTCGAAACACTGGGAATTCTATTACTTGGCATGTGTGCATTTGGTGTCGGTACTGCTGCAGGTGTGCTGATGGGCAAACTGATGTGCCGTTTAAGCGGCGGAAAAATCAATCCACTGATCGGTGCCGCCGGTGTTTCCGCCGTGCCCATGGCAGCACGCGTGGTCAACAAAGTAGGGCTGGAAGCGGATCATCACAACTTCCTGTTGATGCACGCCATGGGTCCGAATGTGGCTGGCGTCATCGGTTCCGCCGTCGCCGCAGGCATTCTGCTGGCCATTGTCGGAGGCTGAAGCCCCCCACCTCTGAGCTTGCATTACCTATGAGCCGACATGGCTATTAAGTCGACCATTTTCAAAGCGGAAATTCAGATCACCGATATGGATCGTCATTATTATCAGGATCATAATCTCACCCTGGCCCGCCACCCATCTGAGAATGATGAGCGCATGATGCTGCGCCTGCTGACCTTTGCCCTGCATGCAAGTGACTCTATGGCCTTCACCAAAGGCTTGAGCTCAGAAAATGAGCCTGATCTGTGGCAGAAAAGCCTGAGTGATGAAATAGAGGTCTGGATTGATCTCGGCCAACCCGATAAGAAGCGTATTCGCAAAGCCTGCGGGAGGGCCAGAGAGGTGTTTATTTACACCTACAATTATCGCAGCGCTTTAAACTGGTGGCAACAGATTCAAAACAGATTAACCCGCTTTGATAACCTGTCAGTGATTGTCATCCCCGATGCCGCATTACAGGCCATGTCCACACTGTCGCGCCGAAGCATGCAGTTGCAATACACGATTCAGGATAGAGAAATCCTGCTCAGCAATGGCGAGGAATCAGTAAGCATAGAACCTGAAAAACTTTTTTCTGGCTAAGTATAAGCTATGTCTTTTCTTTCTTTGACGGCAAATAAAGAAGCTAAGACAAATTGGCAGGATAGCCAGTTTGGACGGTCTTCGGGCCACCCCCAAGGTGAGGGCCATGAATGGCCCGAATCAAAACCGCCTCCACGATCTTTGCCCTCTCGGGCTCCCAAAACAGCGCTTAAAATGACGGTCGCAGCTCCGTAGCTCGTTGCTACCTTTTTAAACACCACTTTGGCAAATCTATAAGGGGGATAATTTTACCATCTTTCCTCTGTGCCCTCCATCCCCCAGGGGATATTCTCTTGCTCAAGAGCAATTCACCTGATGTCCTCTGTGGTTCAACCTTGCTTGCTACCAGATTGAAGGTAATAACACATCAAGATCATTACGCTTATTCAGCATCTGCTGAATTCAATGCGCCCAGTAACGCCGGAATAAAGGCGGCCAGCTCAGCGCCCATGATAGCAAAATCCGCATCAAACTGCGCCAAATCATCACCGCCTGCATCGGCCTGCTCCACCAGTTCGGTATCGTAACGAATGCGCCGGATAGAGAGATCATCATACAGAACGAATGACAGCTTTTCCTGCCAGTTCATGGCCAATCGAAATACCCGTTTTCCCGCCGCTACATGCGCCCGGATTTCGCTCGATTCCACATCCACATGTTTGCAGCGGATCACGCTGGTCAATTCTGCCGATGAACGTAGTTCACATTCATCTTCAACATCAAAACCCTGTGGCAGACTCTGTTCGTTCAACAACCACTGGGTCATAGCTGCTTCCGGAGAAATATTCGTTTGCGGCAGCACCACATTCAGCGTACCCAGAGTTTTACGCAGCAATAAGATCAGCTCTTCGGACTTCTTCGCTGATGATGCATTAACGATCAGCCAGCCGCTTTTCGGATCAATACAGGCAAAGGTATGGCTCGCCTTCACCAGAGCGCGTGGTAGCAGCTCCTGCAACACCTGATCCTTAATATCCATGCGCTCCTTGCGCCCCACGGGCCTGCCCGCCTCCTGCTCAATCGCAAAGGCCTTCTCCTCCACTCGCTCGCGCAGCAGTGAAGCAGGCAACACCTTATCCTCGCGACGCAAACAGATCATCAACCTGCCATCAGTTTCATGCACCAGCATCTGTCCATCCAGCCCCAGCGGTTTAGCCCAGCCTTCACAGGCCGGTTCCATCTGGCCGCAGTCCCTGGCCTTGCGACTCTCCAGTGCTGTATGTAATTGCGAACCGGTCAATTTGAACTGATCTTCAAAACGGTAAAAGTGAATATTTCTAAACCACATGGAGTTCTCTTTCCTGTTAATAATGTATTTGAATTACGAAGCAGAATTATCGGACGGCGAATGTATCAATTCGCAACCACTTCACAATAGATTTTTTTAGACCGCTGATTAATACAGACTCCCGTTAAAGTCCCAGTGTTTCCAGTCAGAGGGGTTTGTGTGGTGAACGACTGATTCCAGCTGCCATTTCAACCGGTCAATGCAACACATGCATTAAATCTCTCTGCTGGTGTTTCAAAATTCAATGTCTTTCCTGGACGTTCGTTTAGTTGCCTGGCTACCGCATCTAATTTTGACTGTGAGTGAACAGACAGGTCAGTTCTTTTAGAAAAATACTGTCTGAGCAATCGATTGGTGTTCTCATTGGAACCTCGCTGCCATGGGCTCTTCGGATCGCAGGAGTAGACATCAACATGGATTGCCAATGTAAACTGCTTGTAATGGGATGGTCCGTCCCGCTCCCCAACGGCATCGCAATGTGCCAAAATAAAAATGTCCAGTGAGGGCAATTTATTTAAAAGGAGCGAGACGAACCATGAACAATTATAGCG
>JAJRTX010000011.1 GCA_021545665.1 Zetaproteobacteria bacterium | reverse complement strand
TCGGGTGGGAACGGAAATCGTTGCATCTACCGTAATTGGTTTGAGCATGGGTTATTATATCGACAAGTGGTTGGGTACACGCCCTGTTTTTTTATTGCTGTTTTTCCTCTTCGGCGTTGTTGCCGGATTTCTGAATCTTTACCGGGTTGTGCGTCTTGATCAGGAACGAATGAGTAAGCAATGAAACTGGAACCTCTTCAGTATTTTCAGATCATCAATTATATCGAATGGACTCCTTTTGGTATTGATCTGTCTATTTCCAATTCAGTGCTTTGGATGTGGCTGGCGATAACGGTTGCGTTTCTCTTTTTCCATATGGCTTTTCGCAACCCTTCTATAGTTCCGGGGCGGTTGCAGCTATTAGCCGAGATGTTATTCCTTTTTGTGCGTGAGCTGGTGGAGGAAAATATTATCAAAGATGGGTCTCGTTATTTTCCGATATTATTCACACTTTTCCTGTTTGTTCTGTTCTGTAACCTGATTGGTCTGCTGCCAGGTTCTTTCACGCCGACATCACAGCTTATTGTAACAGCTTGCCTTGCCGTCAGCGTATTCTTATTCACTGTCGTTTTACGCATTCAGAAGCATGGCTGGGGGTTTTTCAGGGTTTTTGCACCTACTGGTCTGCCGGTCTGGCTTTTGCCATTAATGGTGCCTATTGAGGTGATTTCATTTCTGGCCCGGCCAGCATCGCTGGCTCTGCGTCTGTTTGCCAATATGACAGCAGGGCATACGGTACTGGGAGTGCTTACTTTTTTGGGACTGGCGGCACCATGGTTTTTGCATTGGATACCCATGGGGTTCACGGTTGTAATTATGGCGCTGGAGATATTTATTGCCTTTATTCAAGCATATATTTTCACTATATTAACCTGTGTGTATATTGATGATGCTGTAGTGGATTATGTGTAAAACAGGAGGATAACAATGGATGCATCTGCGATGATACCTATAGGCATGGGACTGGCAGCTGCTGGCATGGCTGGTGCCGGGCTCGGCATTGGGTATGTGTTCGGTAAAATGATTGAAGCGGTTGCCCGTCAGCCGGAAGCTGAACCGGTTATTGCCAAATATGCCTGGATTGGTTTTGCGTTGGTGGAAACTGTTGCACTGTATGCACTGGTGATTGCATTTATCATTATGGGTCAGGGATAAAGTCCCGCAGTTATGATTAATACCGCATGGGCAGCAGAGCAGGGAAGCTCCGGCATGCCTCAGTTTCAAACTGAACATTTCAGTTCGCAATTTTTCTGGGCGATTGTTTCTTTCGCTATACTGTTCTACTTACTCAGACGTTTTGTCCTGCCCGTGGTCAATCGATTGCTTGATGAAAGGGCTGGGCATATTCGACAGGAAATTGAAACAGCGGAGAAGCTGCGGCAGGCTGGTGAAAAGGCATTAGATGAACATCATTTGATGTTGCAACAATTACAGCAGGATGCGCGCAAGATCATGCGGGAAACGAAGAAATCGTCATTAAAATATCGCGATGAGGCCATTGCCGAAATCAATATTGAACATATTAAGCGTAAGCAAGAGCTTTATGAGGATATAGAATTCGCCAGGCAGAGAGCGCTGAAAGATTTGCGTACGGTTTCAGTTGATATTGCTATGGCGGCAGCTGAGAAAGTCATGGGCGATCACCTTGATCCGCATGAAACTGAAAAAGCCGTGGATGAAATAATCAAGACATTAAAGAAAAACTGATGTTCTGTTGCAGCAGAACAGAGAAGGTTTTTCGCTCCACAACGTATAATTGTGCGCAGCTTGGCAGAGATCAGTTGTGCTCTGATGAAGTCAGAACTTGGGAATATAAATCAGCGCATTGAGCTACAAGTGGTTGATCTTATATACCTTTTTAATAGAAAAGCATTTGTGTGTCAGATAACAGGAATGAAACAGACTGAAATATGAATTAAATAATATGGACGATAAACAGTTATTATACAAACCGGCTATCAGACCCTGGCTCGTTATATTGAAAATTATGGCGACAGTTGTGATTGCTGAAATTCTGATCATGTTATTTTTTGCCAATGCACCGATGCCTGAACTGGGGGCGTTTGAATTGGTTTTCGTGGACGGCATTATGCTCGGGATTCTTGTTGCACCGATGCTGTATTACATATTGCTGGTGCCGCTTAGAAATCGCATGCTGGATGAGCAAAATACTCGCCTGGTATTGCATGATCCTTTGACCGGACTTCCGCGTACGGAACTTTTCCGCGAAATGGTCAGACATGAAATAAATCTTGCTGTCCGGGAAGCTTATTGCGTCAGTTTGCTCATTATTGATCCGGCCAGATTAACTGAAATCAATCAAACCATGGGCCATGAGGCTGGTGATAGAATACTCAGGCAGGTTGCCGAACGCATTGGCTTAGCAGTCAGAGATTCCGATTCCATCGCACGATTGAGTGGTGATGAATTCGGTGTGCTGCTGCACCATGCTGATATTGAGCAGCTGAAGAAGATAGAAGCAAAAGTCAGGAAAGCGATTAGCGAGCCTTTCACTATCGATGAGCAAAAAGTCCATATAAGCTGCGTTTCAGGAGCTGCTGTTTTTCCGGATCATGCATTGGGTGCAGATGATCTTGTCAAGCGGGCAAGTATGGCCCTGAACCGGGCCAAACAGGAGCACATGCCCTGCGGCTTATTCCATGCTGAGGATGAATCTGCTGCCTGTTTGCGAATTAAGGTGTATGGAGAGTTGCGGGAGGTCATTAAATCCGGGCAGCTGGCATTGTATTACCAACCCAAGGTGATACTTGAGAGCGGGCAGGTTGCCGGAGTGGAGGCGCTGGCGCGCTGGATAGGTAAACACGGCAGGTCTCCAGGTGAATTTATTCCCTTAGCTTAACAGACCGGGCTGATTCATGAGCTAACTCAATGGGTTGTCAAAGCTGCCATACTACAGTGTCAGCAATGGCTGCAGCAGGGATTACATATACCTGTTTCAGTCAATGTATCAGCACAGAACCTATATCATCTCGATATTGTGGAGTTGTTCGTGCAGAGCTGTCAGGAAAAAAAGGTGCCTGCGCCAATGGTCACTGTTGAAGTGACCGAGAGTTCAGTGATGGAACAGCCGCAAGTAGCCATCGAGAAGCTGGTACAGTTAAGAGAGAATGGTTTCAAAATATCACTGGATGATTTTGGCACAGGCTATTCATCGCTTGCTTATCTGAAAAATATTCCGGCCAATGAACTGAAACTGGATCAGAGTTTTGTCACCCATGTGGTGAGTAATAAAAATGATGAAATACTGGTGAGATCGGTGATTAAGCTGGCCCATGATCTGGGCCTGGAAACTATTGCCGAAGGGGTGGAAACAGAAGATGTGCTTGAAAAGCTCAAATCGTTTGGTTGTGAAATGGTGCAGGGATACTATTTCAGCCGACCTCTGGATGCTGATGCGTATCTGGAGTGGCATAAACGGAGGTTGGGCAGCAGCTGATCCAAGCTCCAGTTACTCTTGTTGAATATCCAGAACCAGTTTTCCTGTCATGTTACCGGCTTCAATGTGTCGGTGCGCTTTTGCAGCCTGCTCCAGCGGCAATATATCGGAGACAAAAATGGATAGCTGGCGCTGATCAAACAACTGCGCGCATTGCTCCAGAATTGCGCTCTGATGTTCCGCAGCATCCTGTAACTCCGACACCATCGGAGTGAGCATTAACTCCTGTGAAATGCGCAGGTTGCGCAGACGAATGGTTTTCCAGTCGGTTTCGTCGGGAACCTGTAATAATGTAACCAGATCGCCATAAATGCGAACGGCAGGAATCAGCTGTGTGAAGGCAGTGCCGCCAACCGTATCAACTGCAACATCTACCCCCGCACCATGTGTCCATTGCAGTAGTTCATCGCTCACATTCTGTTTCTTGTAGTTGATAATGTGATCTGCTCCAAGCTGGCGAACCAGATCAGCTTTTTCTTCACAGCTGACACTGGTGGCAACCTTACAGCCGGCCTGTTTGGCTAGCTGAATAGCGACATGACCGACACCCCCGGCTCCGGCATGAATGAATACCTTCTGGCCGGAGCAGATACGGGCACGGTCAAATAGTGCTTCCCATGCTGTAATCAGAACCAGAGGGGCTGCTGCGGCATCAGCAAAATCAAGGCAGTCCGGTTTGGTTGCAATATAAGCTTCAGGTACGGCAATATATTCAGCATAGTTACCCGCTTTCTGGCCGAGGCCGCCATAGCAGTAGTATACTGCATCACCCACATCGAAACGGCTGACGTTTTTACCGATAGCTACAACAGTTCCAGCACCGTCGCAGCCGAGAATGGCAGGTAAGCCATCAGGGAAATAGAGGCCATTCTGGCGAAGTTTGGTGTCTATCGGGTTGACACCTGCTGCCATTATCTCAATCAATACTTCATTGATTGTATAATCGGGTTTGTTTACTTCGGCAAGTGTCAAAATATCAGCTTCACCTGTTTGTGGCATGATCATGGCACGCATGTAATTTTCTCCCATATTTATGATCGAAGAGCCTATTTCATCATATTATGCACTTTTTGCAAACTGGCTTACATTTTTCAGTTATGGAGCGTAAAATACCCGACCTGAGGTAAGGGGAGCTTATGAACACATCACGTCGGGTTGAACTTTTTGATACAACGCTCCGGGACGGGGCACAAACTGCGGGTATTAATTTTTCGGCGGAAGATAAAATGCGCATAGCCAATCGGCTGGCTGAATTCGGTATGGACTGGATCGAAGGGGGGTGGCCCGGAAGTAGCCCCAAGGATGATCAGTTTTTTGAATTGATGCGAGAGCGAAACTGGATGGAAAGCAAGCTGGTAGCATTCGGATCGACAGCCAGGCCCGGTCATCCGGTTGAAGAGGATGCCGGTCTTGCAGGGTTGGTTGCCAGTGGGGCGGATGCTGCGTGTATTTTCGGCAAAAGCTGGAATTTGCATGTCACCAAGGCTTTGCATATTTCTCTGCAGCAAAACATCGAGCTGGTGAGGTCTTCTGTCACCTACCTGAAAAGACATTTCGAATACGTATTTTTTGATGCAGAGCATTTTTTTGATGGTTATAGCGCCAATTCTGAATATGCCATGCAGGTGCTGGAAGCAGCAGCTGAAGGTGGCGCAGATACGCTCGTGCTGTGCGATACCAATGGTGGTTCAATTCCTTACCGCATTGCAGAAGTGGTGACAATTGTTCTGGAGCATTTTCCACAAGTTCCGATTGGTATCCATGCCCACAATGACTGTGAAATGGCGGTAGCTAATTCACTTGCCGCCACCCGTGTTGGCGCTATCCAGGTGCAGGGTACGATCAATGGCTTGGGGGAGCGTTGCGGCAATGCAAATCTGGTGTCGATTATTCCAGCATTGCAGTTGAAAATGCGAAAGGAATGTGGCGTATCACCTGAGCAGATGCAGCAGCTGGCTTCGTTATCGCATTTTGTCGATGAGATGGCCAATCGCTTGCCCTGGAAACATCAGCCCTATGTGGGTATGAATGCTTTCGCCCATAAGGGCGGCATTCATGTTTCGGCTATTCGCAAGTCGGCTGAGCTATATGAACATATGGATCCGAAGCTGGTGGGTAATCAGCAGCGCGTTCTGGTTTCCGATCAGGCAGGTAAAAGCAATGTCATTGTCAAACTGGCGCAAATGGGGCTGGATAAAGAGGTGGATCCGAATGACCCCGTTGTGGCTGAAACAGTGCGTCAGGTGAAAAAAATGGAGGCGCAGGGTTTTGCCTATGAAGGAGCCGAGGCTTCTTTCCATTTATTGATGCTCCGGGCGATGAGGAAGTTTCGTCACTACTTTGAACTGGATGGATTTCGTGTGCTGGATGAAAAGCAGGGTCATGAGGGTGAACCGCAGGCTGAGGCGACGGTTCAGGTGCATGTGGGTGATCAGTTTGCCCATACAGCAGCACTGGGTAATGGGCCGGTTAATGCTATGGACAGTGCCTTAAGAGCGGCATTGCTGGATTTTTACCCAAGTCTGGCGGAGTTGCGCCTGATTGATTATAAAGTGCGCGTATTAACTACCCGCAAAGCAACTGAAGCGGCTGTGCGGGTTCTGATTGAGTCCACTGACGGTAAATGCAAATGGGGCACGGTTGGTGTTTCAGAGAATATCATTGATGCCAGTTATCAGGCACTGGTCGATTCGATTGAATATAAATTACTACTGGATCAGGTGCAGCCACCAGAAACAATCACAGGTTCCTGATTGGAAGAGTTAGGGGTGCTGGTTCTGATTAGAAAGCCTGGCTCGTATTTTTTAATATATGCTTAAGGATCATTGATTGAGGTGTGTGTATGACTTTGAAGCAAAAACTGCAGAATCAATCATGTATACCTTGTCTGGGGGGCATGTCACCAATGAAGAGTGCTGAGGCGCAGACCATGCTGGTGTCTGTAACTGGATGGGAATTAAATGAAACTGCGACAAAACTATGTCGCACATTCACTTTTCCCAATTTTATGCAGGCGCAGAGCTTTGCGTTGCAGGTGGGAGAAGTTTCGGAAGTTGAAAACCATCATCCCGATATCAGTTATGGCTGGGGTTACTGCACAGTGGTTTTTTTTACACATAAAATTAGCGGTCTGCATGCGAATGATTTCATTATGGCAGCCAAGGTGAATTACCTCAAGGTGAATTGAGCTTGAGAGAGAAGGTACCCTGGGGTGACAGGCAAGAGGGGCTGTCGACAGACTCCTAGAGCTAAAGTCCCAATTCGAAGAATCGCTTATCACCCTTTTCAGATATTGCTTTTGTGGCGGGAGATTCTTCGGTTGGCACCGTGCCAGCACGGAATGCCTCAAGGAAAATGTTCTCCGTATCAGGCCCTGGTAACAGGCCGGTTTTCGGGTCGATGACCGCCCATTCTATGCCATCAGGCGGTATAAAATCCTTTTTCTTTTTACCCTTGTGAAAGCCTTTCATGGCTTCCAGCCATGTTGGCAAGGCAGCCCGGGCTCCTGTCTCACTGCGCCCCATCGGAGTCGGCGTGTCTCGTCCGCTCCAGACACCGGTCAAAATCTGCGGGGTGTAACCGATAAACCAGGCGTCCACCTGTTTGTTGGTCGTGCCTGTTTTGCCAGCTGCCGGCCGATTCAGTGCGCGTGCGCGCCTGCCTGTTCCACGTTCAATGATGCCTTTCATCATGTTGGTAATCAGGAAAGCATCAACCGGGTCGAGCACCTGTTCTGCTGGCTGCATGGAATTATTAATGGCCATGACAGGATTGACATGGCATATCTGGCAGCGGTTACCGGCTACTGATCGGTATAATGTCCTGCCATTACGATCCTGAACTTGCTGAATAGTGATAGGTTTCCACTTTTCGCCCTGACTTGCCATGATTGCATAGGAGTCAATCAAAGCCTCGGGTGTGACTTCGGCGGCACCCAACGCCAGAGCAAGTTGAGCGGGAAATTCACGGTTCAATGGATAGTTTCTGAGTTCCCGGAGAAAGTTTTTAATGCCTACATTTTGTAATACTTTAATTGATGCAAGATTACGCGAATGCTCCAGAGCATCGCGTAAAGTGACTGGTCCGGCAAATTTACCCTTGTAGTTCTCCGGGCGCCAGAATTCACCTTCCTGACGGTTTTCAAATACTACAGGTGTATCCATAATGATGGATGCCGGGGTGGAGCCAGCGCCAATCAGTGATGCATATAACAGGGGTTTAAAGGCGCTGCCGGGTTGTCTCTCAGCCTGACGCACACGATCAAAGCCGCCAAGTTTGTAATCGAAACCTCCAACCCGTGCCAATACAGTGCCGCGCTCCAGATCAATGGCATACAGTGCTGATTCAATGGACGGGTCCTGTGATAGACGAACCTTGTTATCAGCAGTGCCCTGCAGACGGACTTCATCACCTATGATCCATCTGCGGGGTCGTTTTCCCAGCGTTGCCAGAGCTTCTTTAGCCAAGCCTTCTTTTTTGTAATCAGACAAAGATTTCCATGCCCATTTGGGTTTCTTAAGTCGCCATTGATTGCTGCCATCATTGACCGTAAGATCACCATTTCTATACACTTTTTCAACCAGTGCCGGGATGAGTTCATCTGTTGACGGAGCTGCCGGTTTGTCTTTGCGTCTTTCCGCCCACTCGGCCAGCAATTCAGCTCTTTCCTTTACTGCATGATGGATGGGGTAGCGGTAATATTGACGTTGCTCAAGATTTAGTACGCCATGGCGTACTGCCCGAACAGCATATTTTTCAGCAACAGGGTCATAGGGAACGATTATGGTTAGCCCTTGTCGGCGCAGTGTTTTTACGCCGAAGCGATCTGTCAGTTGACGAAGCACCTGGTCAGCATAGGCATTGGTAAGAAGTGGGGTATCCAGTGGTGTAATGGTTAATCTTTCTTCCCGAGCACTGGCAACAGCTTGCGCAGTTGCAAAGCCGCTACGCTGCATCAGATGTAAAATGGTATTGCGGCGTTGCATTGCTTTTTCAGGGTTAATATGCGGCGCATATTTACCTGGTGCTTTGGGAAGTCCGGCAATCATGGCGCATTCCGCCAGAGTCAATTCATCCAACTGTTTGTGAAAATAGCGCCAGGCTGCAGAAGCCACTCCATATGCTCCGCGTCCCAGATAAATATGATTTAGATACAGATAAAGGATGTCATCTTTGGAAAAAGCTTTTTCAATGCGGTAGGCAAGGATCACTTCACGAATCTTGCGCGTATAAGAACGTTCCGGAGAGAGCAGGAAATTTTTTGCCACCTGCTGGGTAATTGTTGAACCGCCCTGAACCGTATGTCCGGCGCGAAGATTGGCCAGGGCAGCAGATAGAATGCGTGCCGGGTTAATGCCGGGGTGTTCATAAAATTGCTGATCCTCAGCTGCAAGGAAGGCATCCCGAAGTTGTTTAGGGATTTTATTGAAAGGGGTGCGTATACGGTGTTCATCGGCATATTCAGCGATAAGGTCGCCATTGGTGTTATAAACGCGGCTGACCAAAGGTGGCTGATAATCTGAAAGAATGCTAAGTTTAGGCAGGTTACTGGAAAAAATCAGATAGCCAATTGTGACACCTATCACAGTAAACATAGTTAAGGAGAGAAGAATTTTCGCGATAATGGAGAAGATGCGCATTAAGCCGAATCTAAGTCGAAGAGACAATGTCAGGCAAGCCGGAGTTTTTCATCTGTTGTATAATTGCAAAACACAACGTGGTTTCACGCTACTCGAGATGATGATTGTGATTGTGATTATCGGTATTCTTGCCACCATTGGCATACCAGCTTTTTCCAGCTGGAAGCAACAGCAGGCCGTGAGTAATGCGACAAGTTCATTGCTGGTGCATTTAAAACAGGCAAGGAACCTCGCTGTCGCGGAGAACAGAAGCGTAAAAATTACCTTTAGTTCAATCGCCTATATTTTTGATGCCGATACAACGGGAAGCTGTGGCCCCTGTAAGAATAATGTAATCAGCTATAACCAGTTTTCCGATAGTCTCTCCATTTCGCCTACTATCACACGGACGTTTACCAGTCGCGGAACAATGAATTCCGGCAAAATTACATTAACAGCGTCAGGTAATAGTAAAGTGATAAAGATGAACATCATCGGCAGGGCATATCTGCAATGATCAAGAGAATGAGGTTCGATATTGCAGGAGCTGGGTTTACCCTGATAGAAATTCTGATCGCACTGATCATTGTTTCAGTGGCTCTCATGTCACTTGGCAGCTTCGCGATCTCAATTATTGATAACGGCCAGCAATCCCGCGAGCGCTTGAGTGCTGTGCATCTGGCCGAACAGGTTCTGGAATTCTGGCAGCACGATAAAAAGGATTTTGCGCCATCAATAGATTCAAACTGTGTATTGGTGCCAGGCACATCGACTTCAGCAAGTGCTACCTGCACACCCACAACAGGTGTATCCATGACCTATACCGTAGTTGCCAGTAGTACCTGGGCCAAAGGACCTCTGCCATCGAATCTGAGTAAATTTCAGCGTTTTGAATCAAAGGGCCTGACCCTTAAGCCGATGACCAAAGTGGTGACCGTTTCATGGTCGCATAAGGGCGCGGCGCGTTCTGTCTTCTTGACACACTTAACGGTCGTACAATGAATACTGTGAACAATCACTTTCTCCGACATATGCCGTGTTTGCAACTTCAGGAGCGGGAACGCGGTTTCACCCTGATTGAGTTGATGGTCAGTATGGTTATGGGGCTCATTGTTCTGGCTGGCATTACCGCTGTATTTATTTCATATAGCAGAACATCGACTGCACTCTCTTCCCGCACCGAGCGCATGGGCGACTTGTATCTGGCAACACAAATGATGCAGGCGGATTTGCGCGAGTCTGTTGCGGATTCAGCACCGTCGCCATCTTTTCCCGCTGATCTTGAGAACGGTGGCCGCAAACCTGTTGGTGTTTGTAAAACACCCAATAACAAGAGCGTAAGCAAGCCATTAAATTACCCGGCCAGCTTTCCTTATTATCCCTATTGGGACGCAAATTCAAAAACACTGACCTATCAGGATCAGGATGGAAATACAGGAGTATTCCAATATCAGCGCACCAGTAATGACCGAATTTACTGGCTCAGGCCAGACCCTTGTGTGTATAAGTTTGAGGAATTGATCCGCGATCTGGATACAACGAATGGCATGACTGTTTCCTCGGCATCCGGAGTATGGACGGTGACATTGAATTCCGCCTATGCAGACGAAGAGCGGAAAGGTAAAAATATGATATTATCTTTCAAAACCTGGCCGAGGAACTAGTCATGATAATTCGTAGATCAAATTTAAACAGTGAACGGGGTTTTGTTCTGGCTACTTCGCTGGTTTTGCTGTCTTTACTGACGCTATTTTCTGTCGCTATGTATTTTGTCGGGCGCTCGTCTACCCAGATCAGTGCTTCAGCACAGAATTCAACTGAGGCATATTATTATGCTGAAACAGCCCTCCATTATATGGCGTGGGCTTTACGCAATGATGCTGAATTCGATAGTTACAAATATTCAGGAACCACCCCGTTTTTGGAGCCTCTTACACCAGCTAATGCTGACACACTTGGCGATTGGAGTGAGTTGGCTGGATATTTGTGGGATCCGGGCCCTACAGCCATCAGTGACAGTTCGGTTGCCGGCACTTCTGGTCAGGTAATGTATTTTGACAATTCACCGATGAGCAATCGTTTTGTGTGCCTGCAGAGTGCGGCCACATACTCAAACTGCATTGATATCACTCTGGCACCATCCGCCCGTAATGAGCCTGTCATGCATCATATTAGTGTCAGTTTGCCCCGCTATATTAAACTAGATATCTCATCAATCGGCACAATTACGCCTAGCATCCCACCGTTGCCGCATCCGAGTACGCCTGTGGTTGGCACCGACATTCCCACCAATGGAGCGGTGGTCTGGCTAACGGCAGGGGATATTACTGATGCAAATAAGGATATAGAAATCTTCCCGCTTGATCCAGATCCATCCAGACCATACGGAGGAATAGCGCCTTCAGACTGTTCATCCACGCCGAGTTGCCCTTGTGATGAAAATAATAATGTGAGTGGTGACAAGTATAGCACTGCTCAGGCATGTGATGCGAATACAGGTAAATGGTTGAGTGGCTACAGTATAGTGGCCTATGCCATTGGCTATGCGGATGGAAAACCAATGCATATGATCCGATCGGTTATTAGGTAGCTTAATGACTTATGGAGTTTGGTGCCGGGATTGCCTGTTATCTCGGAGTTCTTTATAATAATAGCCTGATGAGAAGTTCAGTACTTGTTTACCTCAGTGTGCGCATTGCCTCACAAAAAATGTAACCGAAGGGATAGCGAAACAGGGATCGTTGCCTCATATTAAAAGTAACCGAAAGGAGGCTTTAATATGGGCAAGAAAGAGAATCGAGTTTACCTTCATGCAATTGTACGTCGTTACCGGCGAGCAAATCGTGTTGCCAAGGGGGTGATACTGGACGAGTTCTGTTCGGTTTGCGGCTACAACCGCAAGTACGCTGTGCGCATCCTTAATCACCCGCCATCGGGATCATCGAAGCGACATGTTGGCAGAAAGCCCGTCTATCGTGGCAACGAGTTTCTAACAGCGTTGAAGCGAATCTGGTTTGCCAGCGATCAGATGTGTTCAAAGAAGCTGGTGAGCGCAATCAGGTTGTGGCTACCATTCTATGGCAAGACATTTGAACCGTTGACCACGAAAACAAGAAAACTGCTGCTGACGATCAGTGCGGCCAGCATCGACCGCGCACTGCAACCGGTGCGAATGAAGCTGCACAAAGGGCGCTGTATGACCAGACCGGGAACATTGCTGCGCAACCAGATCCCGATCCGAACACACCACTGGGATGTCACGCAACCCGGCTTTGTTGAGGCCGACACAGTGGCCCACTGCGGCAACAGCATTTCCGGGGAATTCGTGTGGTCGCTTACCTTTACAGACATCCTGACCACTTGGACGGAGAACCGGGCGACATGGGGAAAGGGCTCTATTGGCGTCCTGGATCAAATCAAGGATATCGAGAATCACATCCCCTTTACCCTGAAAGGATTCAACTGCGATAACGGAAGTGAGTTCCTCAACCATCATCTGCTGCGCTACTTCACAGACCGGCCAAAGGTCGTTTCTTTTACTCGCTCACGGCCATACAAAAAGAATGATAACGCCCATGTTGAACAGAAGAACTGGTCGCACGTCCGCCAACTGCTTGGCTATGATCGACTCGATCAACCTGAGTTGGTTCCAATGATCAACGACCTCTATGCCAATGAGTGGTCGCTCTATCAGAACCACTTCTGTCCGTCCTTCAAGCTGGTCGAGAAAACGCGCATCAACTCAAAATACCGGAAGAAGT
>JAJRTX010000222.1 GCA_021545665.1 Zetaproteobacteria bacterium | reverse complement strand
TTTTACAATCCGGCATTGCCGCCACTTGTTATCCGAGTAGCGCCAGATGAAAAGGTCGTTGCAGGATTGAAAGCTCAGATTAAATTATGCAATGAGCTTCGAGATAAAACGCTAGCCGAATTAGGCTGGTGACAGTTTCGCGATAGGTTCCCCTCCCCCAATCCTCCTACCTATCGCGCGGAGCCGCCTGATTCGTTAGCGCCAGAGATGGTTGCAACAGGCAATAATTTCTGAGGAGAATGATATGGAAACAATAACATATGTAGTTGCATACGAAGACAAATCTCCGCCAGTAACCGCAGGCATGGAGATAAATGGTGGCGAGTTAGTCGGAGCGTATTTCGGCGATGCTCTGGACGATTGGGAAAACGAAAAATATGGAGAAGAGGTATAAAAAATGGCAGTTAAAAAGTATGATGTGGTCGCTATAACCGGCGAATACACAAACGCACAGGGCGAGAAAAAGAAGCGTTATGTAAATTGTGGCGCGGTGTTTGAAACCGAAAAAGGTATGAGTCTCAAGCTGGAGAGCCTGCCGGTAGGTGGCGAATGGAATGGATGGTTGAGTTTATATGAGCCTAGCCAGCGACAAAGGGAAGAACCCAAGCAGCAGAAGTCTAGCGATCCGTTTGCAGGCGGCGATGGTGATGAGCCGTTACCGTTCTGAGTTAATCATCGTGTACGGATTGTGGATGCACCGGTCGTTGAGTTGCAACCACGTTGAGAAAGCCTGCCGTGCTGAGCCATGCCAGCACGGGATTACAGACGGTAAGAGTCCGGCCGCATGGCTATTTTACAGGTTGCCGGGTAGCTACCGGATGAACTGAGGAGAAGCGGGGTAGCCTCAGAGAGATTGACAAAATGCCCGCACATTGGTTGGTGTGAATAATTTTGGGTATAAAGCAAAGAAAAAGATGCAAATAATCGCGGCAAGACCTGGCATGTATCTAGCGATACAGCGCGCCAGTTCGCCTGTGTTGCGGCGAAAGACACTACGGGGCGCAATGTCCGAATGGCACCGTCATGTGTGCTGTGTGTTTTGAGGCTAAGGATTTGGGCGACCTGTGTAAAGAGGATGGGCAGCTAGTCGATGTCTGCAAAGAATGCCGCAAACGTGAAATAGAGATACTTAGGAGTCGATTATGAGCGAAGTTATTGCGTGGATAGCTGTGGACAGAAAGAGCAAAAAATTCATCTTTGATGGTGGCCCTGAAAGGGTACATAGCCTATGGGTTACAGAAGGAGAGTGCTGGTTTGTTGAAGTCCCCAAAGGCACAGCCGAAAAGCTTACCGGCAAGCCTATGACATGGGCTGACGAGCCGAGGGAGTTGAGATGAACGATTATGCTTATATTTTTATTATCACAGTGGTGCTAGCAAGCGCATTTTTTATTGGGTGGTTTAACGGGCACTATTTAACCATTACCGATTTTGAGCATGAAGCAATAAAGCACGGCTGCGCTCAATACGATACACAAACGGGCCAATGGGGGTGGAAGAAATGACAGAAACAGAGAAATCTTTAGCACTGGCAGAACTTATGGGGTGGCATGTTGGGGCTAAAATGCCAGCAGGTGATTATCATGTGCATATCCAAACCATGCGAACTTATACAGATAGGGAGAGGTGGCTAATGCCTTATAGAGAAGGACACATTGACGGCCTTGCTCAATTCGCCACCATACTGCTTAGGTTTGGCACAGAGATATTTAATAGTGGTGAGTTTCTTGGTGACGAGTACGGGTATCTCAAAGAACCGACACAAGCAAATATATTGGATGAAATCCTGAGAATGAAAGGCAAGTGGCAGGAGGCATGGAATGGCTAAGATATATGCATTTGTTTTCAGCGATTGTATATATGAATCAGCGGCAGAAACGGTATCGTTACATACTACAGAAGATGGTGCTCGTAAAGCAATGAAAAAGTATATTGATAATTTTGTACAGAGGCATAATTCTATTGCAAAGGAATGCGGATTAGATATTGAGTATGATCCGCTGGATATGTGCTATTATGATGTTGTTGAAATGGAGGTTTGTGATGACTGAAACAGAGATTAATATAAAGGCATCTGAAATAATTGCTAAGCCACTACCAGAGGCCGACGTTAGCCATGATTCCGGAGTATCCATTCGCAACATAAAGGTTGGCAAGAATATTGACATCTTCAATTCAGCCTCCGACCGTGAATCTGTGATGATTGCGCTGGCTGAGAATCACAATATAACTATAGGTTGGTACAATCATGATGATGAAAAGCCTCCACATCCGCACTGGTATGTTAGCGGGGTGGTGATTGACGACGATATTGGGTTTGATACGCACAAGGATGCGCTTATTGGTGCAGTGGAGGCGGTTCAGCTATGACATTCCACACTGAAAACCTGCCGGTTATATCAATATGGGTATCAGGGGCGATTCTGTTTGTGGTTATTTATTCATTGGCGTGGTTTATTTGAGCTGCTTTGTGTCTGTGCCCTTATGCTTGTCATAACTACGCATACCGCCAAGACCTAGCAGCCCAAGTAACACCTGCATTGTAAGGGTCGTGTCAATCATCGGGAACCCGCCTGAATACCCAAAGCCTACCTGCGCTATAAAACGCGCCATAGGCTCGAATATGGACGCATAGAGCAATGCAAAGCCGCAGCCCCATGTGATGAATGGCCTTGCACCGGCCACGAATATAGACGGGTGCTTTGCTTCTTCGAGATTGATTGCAAGTTGCCCGGCTTTTGCAGCATTTTCAAGTTGTTGTAGTTGCAGGTCAATCTTCGCCAGTTCTGTCGGGTCTTTTATCTTCTCGCCCGTTATCGCTTCGCGTGCGCTGGTCAGAATGCCGCCAACATCTGATAAGTTGAAATCTAGTAATCCAATGACGCACCTCCTTTCTCAGTTTTTACCACATT
>JAJRTX010000221.1 GCA_021545665.1 Zetaproteobacteria bacterium | reverse complement strand
TAATACAAATGCCTAAAAGCCTAATCATACGTTATAGGCCTGATCACAGGACTATTCGGGAACACAAGTGTTTGCAATGTTTCGGCGATCTGCTGCACAATCCGGCGCTGTGGCATTTAAACCGTCATTCGGTGGCCAGAGCATTTGCCATCGGGTTGTTTTTTGCCTGGGTGCCGTTGCCATTTCAGATGGTGTTGGCAGCTGGTGGCTCAATGCTTTTTTGTGCCAATCTGCCGATTTCTGTTGCTCTGGTCTGGCTGACCAATCCGATTTCAATGCCGCCGATGTTTTATGGGACTTACAAAATCGGTGCATGGGCGATGAATATGCCGGAACAGGATTTTCAGTTTGAACTGAGTCTGGAGTGGTTGACCAGCGGCGTGGCAGCGATCTGGCAGCCGTTTCTCTTAGGTTGTGCCATACTTGCTGTGGTTTCCAGTATTCTGGGTTATTTCGGTGTTAAACTGGTGTGGCACTGGATGGTTATTCGTAAATGGCGACTCAGACACCACAAAGCCGGTCGCTGAATCGATTTCCTGTGTTCTGACAGAGTCTTGAACAGTCCATTTCCGATGCCATTGGTCAATCATTTACCATAGATCATAAAACCGGACTTTCCGGTGGTAGTATCAATAGCGCCTACCGTATTGCCGGTGAAGGCCGCAGTTATTTTGTTAAACTGAATCAGGCAGATAAACTGGATATGTTTGAGGCTGAGGTCGATGGTTTGTATGAGTTGGGTGCTACAAAAACAATTCGTATTCCTGTTCCGGTCTGCTTTGGGGCGGTGGCGGACAAATCCTGGCTGGTAACTGAATATATCGAACTTGGCAGGGGAACAGGTGATTCGGCACAATACCTCGGCCAGCAAATGGCTGCGCTGCATCGCCATACATCTGAACGATTCGGCTGGTTCCGCGACAATACGATTGGTTCCACGCCGCAGCAGAATGCATGGATGGATAACTGGATCGACTTTTTTCGGGAACGGCGATTACGATTTCAATTTGAGTTGGCTGTCAGTAAAGGATTTAGTGGCTCACTACAACGAAAGGGTGAACGACTGCTAGCTGACTTGCCTGCATTATTTTCCACTTATTCGCCACCTCCATCTTTGCTACATGGTGATTTATGGGGAGGTAACTGTGCTTTCGATAAAACAGGTCAACCGGTCATTTTTGATCCTGCTGTTTACTACGGCGACCGCGAAGCCGATATCGCCATGACCGAACTGTTTGGTGGTTTTGGAGCTGATTTCTATGTCGCCTACAATGAGGCATGGCCGCTGGATGATGGATACAACGTGCGCAAGCAACTCTACAATCTTTATCATATCCTCAATTACGCCAATCTGTTTGGTGGCACCTACGCCTCTCAGGCAGAGTCAATAATGGATCACCTGCTTATTGAGATTTGATCATCTGAGTTACCAGGAGGATGCAAAATAAAAGTCAGCTTATTTGTGATGTTAAGCCAATGCTCAGAATGGACTTCTGATGTTCACTTATCCTTTTCTGTTTGCGTTATTGCGGATCAGGGCCAAATGCATACGCAAATTGTACAACTCATCGGAATAGGAGAGTGGCACATGAATTTTCCTGATTTCCGCTTCAATTCGATCCAGATCGTTGACCATAGCCTGATCAAGTCCGTTAGCCAGCGTTGCATCAATACGGTTCAATTCATCATACCAGCGGTAAATTCGAGAGCGCACACGCCAGCGGTACAGCGGTGGCATCACTTTGAACATCGGGATCAACAGCGCGATAAACGGCAACAGCATTACCTTAAGGCGATCTATTAGTGTGGCGGCCCAGAACGGCAAGTAGCGCTGCAAGAACGGTGGTCCGGATTTGTAATAACGCTCGGCCTGCTTGCTCAATGGTATGGCAGTGTAGCGCGCTGTTGGAAATTCATCGGCAGTGGAAAATAGACTCCTGCCACCATGCACATGCGCAATGGTTTGCATTAATAAATCCTGCAAGGCCGGGTGAATATTCTTATTCACCAGTAGTGTAGCAGTGGCTGCCAGCAGCTTAATGTTTTGCGCTGGAGAATTAGCCTCCAGGTCAAGAGAACCCTGTGGCAGGCTTAAAGCGGACAGGGTAGGGATGCGCCGGGTATAAGCTTCTGCACGATCAAAATTTAGTAGTTTCGCTTCGGCATTATGATTTAGCTGCCACACCATATCTGCGGTTGCCGCAGCCACCAGAAAAACAGCGTCCACCTTGCCGCCCAATAGTGCATCAGCAGCCTTGTTACCACCCGTTGCCAACAGGCTGGCATTATTTCCATTCACCCCGTTTTCCTTCAGGAGCTGCAGGCTTAAAACACGCGTGCCGCTACCTTCCGGGCCTATGGCAATAGATTTCCCCTTTAGCTCAATCAACGATTTGATATGGGTGCCTGTACGTATAAACACCCATAGTGGTTCATAATACATGCTGCCTAGCGAAGCCAGCTTGCTGTTTTCAGGGTTGGCGATGCCGCTCTGTACAAAAGCCACATCAGCTTTATTCTGTGTAAGGAGGTCTACATTCTCCAGTGAACCAGCCGATTCCAGAATATGAACAGTGATGCCACGCTGTTTCAGATAATCACGATATGATTCGGCATGTGCATAATAAGCCCCTTTTTTCGAACCTGCTGAAAGGGTTAATGTGTCTGGCGGTGCCGGATCAACGAACTGGTAGGCGAGCATGAAGGCTACCACTATAATAATCAGGGCTGGCAGGAATGTTTTTAATTTATCGCCAATCATAATGCACGATTGTAGAAGCCGACGCTATTACTGCAATATCTTGATGAAATCGCAAAAACATTGATTTCATTTGTTGACTACCCATAATTGACAGAATATTGTACAACTCGATAAGAAAATGGAGGTAAGCGTTGAATACGGTGACTTACTCGGAAGCGCGTAATAATTTGAAATATATCTGCGATCAGGTTCAGACCAGCCATGATGTCACCCGCATTGTGCGCAAAAATGGTGATATCATCCTGCTTTCGGCTGAAGACTGGGAATCCATTGAAGAAACACTACATCTGATCAACCTGCCGGGAGCTATTGAGCGCATTACTGATGCGGATGACTACCAACCATTAGATGATATTTCTGCTGATGCCCTGTTAACCATGACAAAGCATGGCTGAACTGCTCAAACCCTGTCTCTCCAGGCAGGCGCGCAGTCAACTTGCAAAACTTTCCCGCTCCAACCTCGCCCTGCTGGATCAGGTCATTGAAGCAATCACACGCCTTGTCCGTGAACCGCATACCGGCCTGCACAAACCCAAACCGCTGGTTGGCCCGCTTAAAGGATACTGGTCGATCCGCTTGAACCGGAAAGACCGACTGATCTACCGCGTTGAAAACAATCAGTTGTTGATCTCATCCATCGAAGGCTATTATGATGACCACTGATTACATCAAATGAGGTATTAGAATGCGCGAAACGAGTCCAGCTGCCTTTTGACCAGGCCGCTCTGGTGGGAGATCCAAATGTCTATAAGTCAAGCCAGGCACCCAGTCTTGGTCTATCTAATTATATATTGATTGAAAAGGGATGGAATGGGATAAAAAGAGACTAAATGGCAAATAAAAACCTTCAATACTCAATTGGCAAAAATAACCTATATTTTTTCTACAGGTTCATAGTTTTGCGTTGGGAATTGGAATGGGAAAATTGTAAATTTCTTGTGAACGCTGGTGATTTAAAGAAATTTTGCGTGGAAAATGAGATCAACATAAAGTCATATGAATCAACTGACAAATTAAATGAAGCACTGTTGAGTGAGTATCCATCAGAAGAAAAAAGTAACAAAGGCATGTTTTGGTTTGTAAGGAAGGACACAAAGCCTAAAGATACTCTAAGGCATTTACGTAATTGCTTTGCACATGGTAATTTTACAAAGAGGCAGAAAAACAGAGTACCTTGTATCGTTATAAAGAATATAGATAAGAGAAAAATTAAAGCGCAAGGTTTTATACCCTTGAGTCTTTTAAAAGGTCTTGTGCGTTCTGCTGAGGGTTGCAAAGTTTAATGGATATATATATAGCCTCTTGCAAAACTCCCAAAGTTCCGAGGACAACATAATACTTAATAATTGGCGGAGGAAGATAGTACAACAGTTTGAGGGTGTGTTGAGGTGGAGTTATGTATTATGTTGTCCCCAGAATTCACTTCGGTCACTCAGAAATAGACTAATGGCATTTCACTGAATTTGGGTGCCAAGTGATTACTACTTGAGGTCAGGACATAGGTCGAGTCTGTAAATCCGTCTGTGTAAATTCATTACCTAAAACTTTTCAGGCATCCTATCTGGAAACTCAATCATGAACCTGTTGAGAGCGGCTTTCCAGTTGTGAATAGGCATCGTCCATT
>JAJRTX010000220.1 GCA_021545665.1 Zetaproteobacteria bacterium | reverse complement strand
CCAGGCCCAATGTGCCCGCCAGTGAACAGGCTTCATGAGAAATGCCTTCCATCAGGCAGCCATCGCCAAGGAATACATAGGTGTTGTGGTCAACAATTTTATGGCCCGGTTTATTGAACTGAGCCGCCAGTGTCTGTTCAGCCAGTGCCATGCCGACACCGTTAGTGATGCCCTGACCCAGAGGGCCGGTGGTAGTTTCAACGCCCGGTGCATAACCATATTCAGGATGGCCTGGTGTGCGCGAATGCAGTTGGCGGAACTGTTTCAGATCATCAATGCCCAAATCATAACCTGTCAGGTGCAGCAGGGAGTAGATCAACATAGAGCCGTGACCATTGGACAGAATGAAACGGTCACGATCAGCCCATTTCGGATTGTTCGGGTTGTGTTGCATGTAATCATTCCACAGGACTTCGGCGATATCTGCCATGCCCATAGGTGCGCCCGGATGTCCGGAGTTTGCTTTCTGAACGCTGTCCATCGCAAGTGCGCGAACGGCATTGGCTAGGTGTCTGCGGCTGCTATTAGTCATATGCTTGTTTCCCCTGTAGTAAATTTCTGATGTGGCAACTGTACTTATACCAAGTATAAAGCCAAATCAATAGTTATTATCTTTTCCATAAGAAATATTTATATATTTTTCAGTTAAGCAAATAATGCTTAATGATTAAACATGCAGCGTGGTTTGTACACGACGAATGTTGCCCACCGAACCGGACAGAACAACGGTGTCAGTGGTCATATGGCAACCATCGGCATCGGATCCGAATTTGACATGATGCACGTATTCACCGCTGGTCAATCCTGTAGCAATAAACATGCAGTCATCAGAAGTGACCAACTCGTCACGTGAAATAAAACGTTTGGTATCAATGTTCTCCTGTTTGCACAATTCAATTTCAAAGTCCTTTTGTGGTGCCATGCGACCAAACATCTCCGCACCCATGGCGCGGGCTGCACAGGCCGTGACGATGCCTTCCGGTGTTCCACCAATGCCAAACAGGGCATCAGAGCCCATATTCAATACGGCCTGAATCGCACCATTTACATCACCATCTGTTGCCAGACGAACTTTTGCGCCACAACCATAAATTTCTTTCAGCAAATCCTGATGACGAGGTTTATCCAACACAAACACGGTGATTTCGGCAACAGTTTTGCCCAATGCCTTGGCAAGCTGATCCAGACGAATTGCAACAGGCGCTTCCGGATCAATCTTTCCACGAGCTGCTTTTGGATAAACTTGTTTTTCCATATAAAAACATGAACCGGGACGGTACATGCTGCCTGCAGGAGCTGCTGCCAACGTTACAATGGAGCCCGCAGCATCTTTGGCGAAAAGGTTTGTGCCCTCAATCGGGTCCACTGCGATATCAACGCCGATTCCTTCACCAGTGCCCACGGGTTCATCATCATAGAGGGCGGGAGCTTCATCCTTGGCACCTTCACCAATGACGATCATACCCTTCATTTTTACCTGATTGATACGTTTGCGCATGGCATCAACAGCCAGGCCATCACCTTCATCCTTCTGACCGGAGCCAACAAACGGTGCACAGGCGCGGGCTGCCGCCTCGCACACTTCTACTAAATCAATTTTCAGGTCACAAACGTTGCCCATATTTTCCCCTTTTTGGATGCATTAATAATGAAATACCAGTTTTTTTCGGAGCCGCATACTAGAGGAATTAACATGAAAATGCGACTTTGAAAGATATGTTTAAAAAAAACCTTTACTTTAAAATAGTTCAGGTGATCAGTTGATGTTGTAGTTCGCGTTGTAGCGAGGGCTTGCAGGTGGCAAGAATGGGTGAGGAAAGACTACAGCTGGGAAACAATGGCTCAGCAGTAAAATTGCCAACCAGACAACCTGCCTCCTCTGCAATCAAACTGCCGGCGGCAAAGTCCCAGATTTTCTCACCTCCATGGATGATAAACTGAGCCCTGCCGGCCGCCAGCCATGCCCATTCCAGTGCGCATGTACCGATATTGCGCTGACTGCGGTAGCTCTTTTTTGCAGCAATACTCTTGGCGGTTTTTTGCTCAAGTCTTTTAAAGTCGATAAAACCGACTGCATTGGCCAGTTGATCTTCATTTGAACACCGAATCACACGACCATTCAAGCAAGCACCGTCGCCTCGCCGAGCTGTGAAAGTTTCCTGTCGTACGGGATCATAAATACAGGCAAGCTGAACCTGGCCGTTTTCAATCAGGGCCAGTGAAATGGCGAAAGCGGGCAGGGCGGTAGAGAAATTGGTTGTGCCGTCCAGCGGATCGAGGCACCAGTAGCTGCCCTGGCTGCAATTCAGGCTATGCAGCTGCTGCTCTTCAGTCATTTCCTCACCCAGCAAGGCAATCGAAGCATCCAGGCTTGCCAGTTCAGTTTCAATAAAACGCTGGCAGTTCAGGTCAGTTTCTGTGACCACGGAGCCATCAGCTTTAGTGGAAGTTTGAACCGATGAATAAAATGCAGGCAGCAGAATATCCTGCCCGGCTTTTTCAAGAATCTGTGTAATGGATGACAGGGTAATATCTGATTTCATGTCCGAAATATATCTGATGCAGTTCAATGATGCGATGCATGAAGAATCTTTTTAACTTTCCCACCCACCCTTCTCAATACCTGATTGCAATTTGTAAATACTGGAATTTATAATTTACACAAGTTTGCCACCGCAAATGAAAAAGTAATAATCAAAATATGATAGTCTTGCCGGATTTGCTTTTTTGCTGGTTTTCTCTAAAATAAGAGTCAAATAATCATGGGAGATTTTATGCAAATATTTAGTCCCCCTGCGCTCTTTCTCGCATATCTGGCAGACTTCTGGGATGATCAGTGTGAATAAATCATGAAATGTCTTATTGTAGATGACAATGATGATCTGCGGGAGCTTCTGGAAACCATACTGGAAAGCGCGGGATATACCGTAGACGTTGCAATCAATGGAAAAGAGGCTATGAGAATGGCCGTTCATTTTCCACCGGATATAGTAATTTCCGATATTCTCATGCCGGAGATGGATGGTTTCACGCTCTGCCGCACAATAAAGGAAGATGCGACCCTGCATAATATCCCCTTCATTTTTTATACGGGCGTTTATCTGAATCCTGAACATGAGAAGCTGGCTCAGGCTCTGGGTGCATCTGCATACTTAAGAAGACCTGTGGAACCGGATCAGCTTTTACAGGAGATTGAAAGAGTTACCAGCAGATATCAGGGTCATAAGCTCTCTGTGCCGGTCGTGTCGATTAAAAATGCGGATGAGTTGACGCAAATGCATGAGGATGCGCTGGTTCAACAGCTCGCAAAGCAAGTAGAAATGTTGGAAGGAGAAATCAGAGATCGTAAACAGGCTGAGGAAAGAGTAGAAGGTCTTAACAAAATTCTTGAAGAGTCCCTGAATGAAATTTACATTTTTGATGCCGAAACTATGGCCTTTATTCAGGTGAACCGTGGTGCCAGAATGAATCTGGGATATACGCTGGATGAGCTACGCAACCTTACGCCACTGGATCTGAAACCGGAATTTACAAAGACATCATTTGAAAAGCTGCTTAAGCCCCTTATGACAGGTGAAAAGGAAAAGCTTCAAATTACGGCGGTTCATCGACGAAAAGACAGGTCGTTTTATCCCGTTGAGATTCACCTTCAGTTATCAACACTTGAGTCCAGAAAAGTGTTCGTAGCCATAATTTTTGATATCACCGAACGCAAGACGGCTGAACAATCATTAAAGGCAAGCCTTATCGGCACCATTGTGGCGGTATCCAAAGCAGTGGAAGCACGTGATCCATATACAGGAAGTCACCAGCAGCAGGTGGCGCAACTTGCCCTCAGAATCGCTCAGAAAATGGAGCTGGATGCAGATTGGGTTGACGGTCTCCGGATGGCTGCCACCATTCACGATATCGGCAAAATCCACCTGCCTGCCGAGATATTGAGCAAGCCGTCTAAATTGTCTGAAATAGAATTTTAACTCGTTAAAAGCCATTGTCAGGTTGGCTACGATATCCTGAAAGATGTAGAGTTCCCATGGCCTATTGCGGATGTTGCATACCAGCATCATGAACGGCTGGATGGCACAGGCTATCCGCAGGGACTAAAGGGCGATAAAATATGTCTGGAAGCAAAAATTGTGGCTGTAGCCGATGTTGTTGAGGCAATCAGCAGCCATCGTCCCTACCGTCCATCTCTGGGTATCGATGTGGCGCTGAAGGAAATCACAGTGCATTGTGGGGAGTGGTTTGAGCCTGCCGTCGTGGATGCCTGCCTGAGCTTGTTCCGAGAAAATAAATTCAGCTTTAAGAGTTAATTGCTCAGAACGAACAAATATTGCATGCGGCTTTCGCCTTTAACTCACCTTTTTTGCCTTACAGTCTTATCAAACCGGATTGATTCAGCGCTTCCTTAAATAAACCTGTAGCAGCCAGAGGTTATATTCCCTAAGCATGCTGACATTTTCCAATCTGATTCAGGCAGGGAATATTTCAGCATTATGGGAACAGGAAAATAGAGGAGTCCCTGTAATCCAATGATGCGATGAATCTGAAACGCGTTAGCATACATCGCACTTTTCTGGAGGTTTTATCATGGCGTTAAAAGGTAAGATGGTCATCGGTCAATCCGGCGGGCCGACAGCAGTGATCAATCAGTCGCTGGTTGGCGCTGTACTGGCGGCGCGGAAGCAAGCAGACATAACCGGCATTCTGGGCGCCAAACATGGCATTGCCGGTATTATGAAAGAGGATTTTATTGATCTGACTACACAGAGTGATGTTGAGCTGGAGATTCTGGCTGCAACGCCTGCTGCAGGGCTGGGTTCGGTGCGGCTCAAACCGGGCAGGGCAGAGTGTGAACGCGTGTTTGAAGTGTTTAAAAAGCATGATGTACGCTATTTCTTTTATATCGGCGGTAACGATTCTGCCGAAACAGCCCATATTATTGCCGAGATGGCCAAAGAGGCCGATTACGATTTCTGTACTATCCATATTCCCAAAACGATTGATAATGATCTGAAAGTCACCGATCATTGTCCGGGTTATGCCTCGGCGGCCCGTTTTGTGGCACTGGCATTTATGGGTGATGACCGCGATAACGCCGCTCTTTCCGGTATCAAAATCAATATAGTGATGGGTCGTGATGCCGGTTTTCTAACCGCTGCATCTGCATTAGCGCGCCACGGTGAAGGCAGTGGCCCGCATCTGATTTATCTACCAGAGCGTACTTTTGATGTGGCGCAGTTTCAGGCTGATGTGAAGGCAACAGTAGAGAAACATGGGCGCTGTCTGATCGCAGTATCTGAAGGCATTACTGATGCCGATGGAAACCCGGTGATGACTACCGGCGAACGGGATAGTCACGGCAATTTACAGCTTTCCGGTTCAGGTGCTCTTGGTGATTTTCTTTCAGCTAAAGTAAAAGAAGCTTATGCAGGTGAAAGTGTGCGTGTGCGTGTGCGTGCCGATACCTTCGGCTATTTGCAGCGCAGTTTTCCAACTATTATTTCCGAGGTAGATACCAGAGAAGCACGTTTGGTGGGTCAATTTGGCGTCAATCATGCGGTCAATCATGCCGAGCCCGGTTCGGTAGCTATACGGAGGCTTTCCAGTGATCCTTACGCCAGTGAATGCTTCATCACTCCGCTTTCATCTGTGGCGCGCGAGGCAACGAAAATGAAAGATGAATACATCAATGATGCCGGTAACGATGTTACCCGGGCATGGCTGGATTATGTCAGCCCGCTGGTGGGCGAATTGCCGAAGGTTGGCACATTGTTCTAGTGTAGTGTCCTGATCATACTGCTATATTGGAAAGGCTGCCGGGAGGCGGCCCTTTTTAAATTTTTTGCATCCCGAAGCGTTTATATGCTATTATTATGTCACTTATGAATGAAGAAGCTTATTTTAAGCAACATCTGCTGGTGGCGGTATTTAAAGGCAGGGAAAAGGCTGAGCGAGCAATCGGGCGATTAATCGAGAATGATTATCCTGCCGATAGGATCTCCCTGCTGGGCAAGGGTGTGGTAAGCGGCGATGATATTCTGGGTGTTTATCATTCGACAACATTGGATCGCATGAAAGCATGGGGGAAACAGGGGGCAGTCTGGGGCGGCCTGTGGAGTCTATTGGGTGGAACCGCCGGAGCCTTTGCCATACCGGGCCTGGGGGTGCTTTTTGTTATCGGGCCGATAGTTGAGGCCATAGCTGCTGCTGTAGCCGGTGCCGGTACGATGGCCGTGGTGGCGCTGCTATCCGAGGTGTTGGTGGTGTTGCATCGTTTTGGCGTACCGGAAAAAGATTTGCAGCAACTGGAACAGGCTATCAAAGATGGCAGTTTTGTGATGATCTTACAGGGTGATGATACAGAACTGGGAGCACAATTGCGCTGGTTGCAATGGGCCGGAGCTATTTCTGTCCAGACTTTTCCGGGTGAGGATTGATCTTGATCCCTGTTTTGTTTAAAGAGGTTTGTTTTATGTGTTATTCATGAATAATGCGGGTTAAGTGAATGATGAAAAGGAGAATCAATGCAGTTTCGCGTAGTCCTGATTAAACCCTCTCATTATGATGATGATGGCTATGTTATACAATGGTACCGCTCGGCAGTTCCATCGAACACACTTGCAGCTTTATATGGGCTGACTCGGGATATCATAGAACGAAAGGTGCTGGGCGATGATGTGAATGTCGTCATTGAT
>JAJRTX010000219.1 GCA_021545665.1 Zetaproteobacteria bacterium | reverse complement strand
TTACTGTATTGATCGATAATATTATCAAAAACATCCACCTCCCCATTTTCTCTGGGAGCAATAAACTCGTTGAGAAGGGACTGCTTCTGAATAAGCTGCGGAATATCCGACCGCTGCTCCACAGAACCCAGAAAGTTGCAGTATGCCTGTAAATAGTTGTCCACAACACTGCGAATTCGCTTAAAAGCAAGTATGGCACCGGTGCTGCCAACCTTGTTGACGACGATGCCAAAACGCTTGATATGTCGCTGGTTATGCAGCACCTTGATTAACGCATAGGCATCGGTAAGCGATGTTGGCTCCGGTGTCATTACAATAACCGGTTCTTCAGTGAGGGAGGAAAAGTACAACACATTATCACCAATACCGGCAGCATTATCCAGAATAACCATATCATAATCTGCAATTAACTTGTTCAGGTTCTCCAGAATCAACAATTGCTGCGCCGCACTGAGATGAGCCAGTTCCGACAGACTGCTACCGCCGGGGATCACATCAAAACCGTAGCGTGTGCTAACAATCACGTCCTCAATCTCCTTGATGCCATGCAGAACATCATATATCGAACCTGCGGCAACAATACCCAGCATCACATCGACATTGGCCAGGCCAAAGTCCGAATCCAGCACCAGTGTTTTCAGACCACGATTTGCACATCTGGCTGCCAGATGAACCGAGAAAAATGTTTTTCCTACCCCACCCTTGCCGCTACTGATACTGATAACGCTTGGACCAGAGGCTTTCTTTTGTTCTTGATCATGCATAAATTAATCCTCTGATCATAGATTCATTCCATGACCTTGTTAGCATTGTAGATAAAGCATCAGGAGATAGCCAGCCTACACCATCACTGACACTGGCTCCAGAACTGCAATAAGAAAACGGTAAATTAAAATTTGCGGCAAAATTAATGGCCTTGGCTGGACGGGAGCCTTCATCCAGCTTGGTCACTGCCAGCTCCGTGACTGACATGTTTCTGATACGCTCATAGAAACAACTGCCATCAATTTCATCAATCGTTATCGGCATTACCAGCATGCAGCGATCGCAATGCAAGACTTCCATTGTTTTTTCAAGAAAAGATGTGCTGGCCTCCTCCATGCCAAATCCTTTTGTATCAAGAAAAATGAAATCCATCGTATCACGTACAGATGCAATATAACGCTCTGTTTCAGAAAGATCACGAGCCTCATAAAATTCACATCCAAGGATATCGGCAACCTGCCTGAGCACAGCCTGCCCCCCAATTCTATCGTGATCTGTTGTAACAAACAGCATACGACTGTTGTATCGGCGCTTAAACCAGGTAGCAAGCTTACATAACAAGGTCGTCTTTCCGGCCCCAGTCGGCCCTACAAAGGCAACGCTCTGACATTGCTCAGCTGGCTGTAGTTTATCCACCCACTCAAGAAATGAAGCTTCTCCCAACTGATTATCGCAAATCAGTTGGGCTGTCTCAATGGCAAAACTCGGATGCACACCACTGCGTAACAAACTGTCAAAAGCATGTCGCTGCTGGGCAGTGGTCAGCTGATCGCGCAATCCGGCATTTTGTTGAGATTCAATTGACGTTACCAGCTGTTCAAGTCGAACAAGTGCCTGATTCATCCCTGCTGGCCGATCATCAAGGCGCCGCATCTGCGCTTCCCGGCTATCTACTGCAGCATGGATATGCCACAGTTTTTCGCCATTTTCATTGACCACACGATCTCGACTGAGAATAAGGGCATCAGCCCCCAGTTCTTCCCTGGCCTGAGCCAGGGCGCTAGCCAATGACTCATTGATAAAAACTTTAACTTGCATTGCTCGTCCCTATAGATCCGATAGCCCGGATATTGATATTCGACGGAATCTCATCAATAGATAAAACAGCAACCCGACTCAGATAACGTCTCAGTTCACGGGAAAGGAACCCTCTCAACAGCGGCGCCGTCAATAATACGGGAACCTCAACAGAGTGGGCAGAAACCACCTTGGAAAATTGATCCAGGAATCGCTGCCAGTACTCAGTATCCAATGGCATCTGAATATCCGGATTCTGAGTTTTATTCGTGACCATCATATTTTCCAGCGATGGCTCCAGCGTGAATACTTCCAGTTCCCGCTGATCATTCAGGTATGACTGAACGATACTGCGGCCAACGCGCTGGCGAACCTTTTCTACAATAATTTCCACGGTTGCGTTCTGTTCTACCAGATCAGCAATCGTTTCAAGAATAAGCAAAAGGTCTCGGATAGGCACCCACTCCCTCAGCAGGCACTGCAGCACTTTTTCAAACAGTGCCGGTGAAACTATTGCCGGTACAATGCTTTCCACAACCTTCGGATATTGCTCGGAGAGTTGATCCAGCAACTCCTGAATATGTGATCTGTCGATAATTTCATAGGCATGCTGACGCAGAACCTCGGACAGGTGGGTGACAATCATGGTAGATGGATCAACCACCGTGTAACCATACTGTTCCGCCAACACCTTTTTCTCCCCGGATATCCACACTGCAGGCAGACCGAATGCAGGCTCCATCGTCGTCTCACCTTCAATAGCGGCATGTACCGAAGAACTCTCAATGGCCAGATGAAGATTGGGCCGCGCAGATGAACGAGCCACTTCTGCACCACGAATCAACAGCCTGTACTCATTCACATTGAGTCGCAGATTGTCCTTGATATGCAATGGTGGAAGAACAAAGCCCACCTCTCTTGCAATTTGACGGCGAATTGCCTGCACGCGCTGCAACAAACCGCCATCAACTCCGGATTCAACGAGATCAATTAAACCGTAACCAACCTCCAGGCGAATCGGATCGACACTCATCCAGTCGCTGATATTAAGCGACTGCTCCTGTGGTTCGCCCGGCACCTCCTCTTCAACCACAGGTGCAAGCTCCTCCCTCTCTCCCGACAAGTACCATGCAGCTACCGCCATGCCGGCCGCCATCATCATAAATGGGAAAAACGGCAATCCGGGAATGAGCGCCATAATCAGCAAAGCTCCGGTTGCAACCATATAAAGGCGCGGATTCTGACCAAATTGAAAAACCAGCGAGGAAGACAACGAGTCTGTACCACCTGCGCGTGTAATCACTATGCCTGCTGCGGTAGAAATCACCAGTGCAGGAATCTGGGCCAC
>JAJRTX010000218.1 GCA_021545665.1 Zetaproteobacteria bacterium | reverse complement strand
GAACAACTGGTGGGGTCTCGCTGATATGGGTATGCCAAATCCAACCACTGAAGGAATCAGGGTTATTATTGTTTCACGCTCGGGCAAGCAGTGGGAAACATTGAAATTAATCATGGAGGAAAATGGTCTGCTGGTAGTGCCACCCTTGTTTGACCAGTCGATAAACACTCGATTAGACAAGAATAGCGCTGATGTATTGCTGATCAATCTGGATGACAATGAGGACGAAAGTATCGACGCGCTGATAGATAGCGCAAAACTTCCGTTATTATTTAATGACAGCGCCACCATCCGAAAACCGGTCAATATTAGTGGCCGGGCGTGGGGTCGACGCTTGTGCGAGAAGCTTACCGGGCTGGCACTTGATTATGAAGAACCCGAGACAGAACTACATTTGCAGAGTGAAGAGACAGGTTTGCATGTTGTAGAGGCCAGTGCTCAGGCTGATGCCATAGAGCAGGATGAAGACGCCTCAACAATAGATGAAGACCGTGGGTTTTATGTTGCTCCAACCATGGACCTTGAAATTGATCTCAAAATGCTTGACGGGTTTGAGCTGGATACGGATGAACCTGAATCAAAGACCGTGCCTGTTGATGCGGTACCGGTTTCTGAGCCAGAGCACGCAACAGAGACTGAAGGTTCCATTTCTGATTTTGATGCAGAACTTGAGCTGGATCTGGAAATGGCATTTGGACCTGCTGAAACGGCGACTCCAGAACTGGAATCAGAGCCCGAGGTCGTAGAACAGGAAGCTACGGCTGATGGCATGGATAATTATCAGAAGGTAGCTGCTTCAACTGTTGTGGAACCGGATGTGGCAGTATCAGATTCAGTAGCGGAAGACAGTTCCGAGATAGATATTGTTGACCTTGGATTGACGGGTGAGATACATCTGGAAGATTCCCAGATCAACGTACTGAATAATGTTGCGGATGGATTTGAAGATTCAGGAATTGCCAATCTTGCCAGGGAGGTGTGGGTACTGGGTGCATCGATTGGCGGCCCTCAGGCCGTTAAGTCTTTTTTGCGTAGTTTACCGGCCAACTTTCCTGCAGGCTTTATACTGGCGCAACATATTGGCGTCGGCTTTGTATCCTTGCTCGCTGAACAATTACGTCAGGTAACTGATCTGGAAGTGCTGACCGCTGAACCTGGGAAACGACTGTTATGCGGGCAACTGGTTGTAGCGCCGGTTGAAAAACGCCTGGTGTTTGATGAATATGGTTACATACAGTTTGCGCCGATTACCCAGCGCACCATTTACAGTCCTTCCATTGACGATGTGATTACCGAAGTGGCCAGAAAATATGGCAAGAACAGTCGTGCAATTATTTTCAGTGGTATGGGATGTGATGGAACAAAAGGCTGTCGTGAAGTTATTGCCAGCGGAGGCACTGTATGGGCGCAAGAGGCCAATAGCTGTGTCATTAGCAGCATGGCAGATTCTGCAAGAGATGCCGATGTAGTGAGTGCATCCGGGCAACCGGAAGAGCTGGCGCGCCATATGATTGATAACTACCTGAAAAAAGTTAAAGCAGACAACTGATGGAATCATTACTGGATACCATTCATGGTTTGATCATCCCGGTAGAGGGTGATCCGTTGCTGCTGCCCAATGCTGCGGTAGCTGAAATTTCGGCGTATAAACCTGCGCAAAAGGTAGATGAAACGCCAGACTGGCTGGCGGGTTTGCTTGAGTGGCGGGGAATCAGGATACCTCTGATAGAGTTTGAGCTAATGTGTGATGAGGATTCACCGGGGGCTTTCAAACGCGTAGCTATCTTTAATAGTCTGAATGGTAATAAAAGCCTGCCTTTTTTTGCTATTGCCACACAGGGTATACCCCGTTTGATAAAAGTGAATAATAGTACCCTGACGGCTACACCCGGTGATGATGAAGTGCAGGGCCCAATCAGAAAGAGTGTGATGCTTAACGGGGAGCCTGCACGTATTCCTGATCTTGATGAGATGGAGAAAAGCTTACTGAATATCAAGTCACTCATGGATGCGCTAAGTTAATAGCTTGCAGTTAAAAAGAAAAGATTTAATCCTGTTGCTGATTACTGGAGCGGCTATCATCGGTGCTCTTCTGGCACCCAAAATTTCGCAAGACCCTGCCTACCATCATTTTGCAGATATAAGAACGTTACTGTCTGTCCCTAACTTCTGGAATGTGATCAGTAATTTGCCGTTTATATTCGTAGGCCTGGCGGGTGTGATAGTGGTCGCGAAATCTTCACACGCTATTATTCGAGAAATCAAATCAGCCTATATACTGTTTTTTATCGGCATTACAGCCGTAGCATTCGGTTCGGGATATTATCATCTGTGGCCATCTAATCAGACGCTGGTGTGGGACAGGTTACCAATGACGATAGGTTTCATGTCTGTATTTTCGATAGTGGTAGCTGAGTTTATGTCGGTGAAAGCTGGGCGGACTGTATTTATTCCGTTGGTGATCATTGGCATTGCTTCTGTGTTTTACTGGGACTACACAGAATCAAACGGTGCCGGGGATTTGCGGTTTTATGGGCTGGTACAGTTTTTGCCCATGCTATTAATACCATTGATTCTGATTATGTATAAAGCAAAATTTACCCATATCGGCCTATACTGGGCTGTTCTGGCAGCCTATGGTCTGGCAAAACTTGCCGAGATGGGTGATCAGGGAGTATATGATCTACTAGGTTTCAGCGGCCATTCGATTAAACATTTGCTGGCTGCTGCAGCGCCCTGGATGTTTTATCTGGCAATAAAGAAACGCACCGTCATCGAATCAGTTGAAGTCACCCCATAGCGCCTGCACGGTAGCTATTATTGCCAGGGCTGCTGTTTCTGTTCGTAATACCCTGGGCCCAAGTCTGACGGCGGTAAATCCATGTGCAGTTGCCGCACTGATTTCCGTCTCGGTTAGTCCGCCTTCAGGTCCAACCATCAGAGAGATGCCTTTCATAGCGGGCATATCCCGGCATGAGTTTTCAGAGCACGGATCCAGTATGAGTCCGTTGACAGGGCCATTCAGCTGCTCAAGCCATTGCATAATATCCAGTGGTTGGCCGATTTTCGGTACACTGTTACGCCCACTCTGTTCACATGCGCTGATCACAACTTTTTGCCAGTGAGCCAGTTTTTTGCCTAAACGGTCTCCTGTCAGTTTCACGTTACAGCGTGAGGTAAACAGCGGTTGAATTTTATTTACGCCTAGCTCAACAGCTTTCTGGATGGTGATATCCATACGTTCGCCACGTGAAATAGCCTGAACCAGTTCGATATCCAGACAGGATTCAATATTGTGATCATGAAAGCGGCCAATCTGCAGGGTGACTGAAGATTTATCCAGTTGCGACAATTCGGCAGTATATTCACCGCCGCTGCCGTTAAAAAGAGTTATAAGATCACCCTTGCGCATACGTAAAACCCGGACGATATGGCGAGCGCTGTTTTCATCCAGTTCCAGCCGGGTATTGCTTGCCAGTGCCTGACTGGTATAAATACGTGTATTACGCATGAAGATCGTGACAGATCAGATAGGCATTATTCATGGCAGGTAAAGACTAGTTGCTGATATCCAGATTATTCCAGATGGCCATGGTTGCCCTGGCCTGGTTCATGGTGTAGAAATGTAGCCCTGGCGCCCCGGCTGCCAGTAATTGTTGGCACATGGCGCTGATGACTTCTGTTCCGAATGCGCGAATGGATTCCATGTCATCGCCGTAACTTTCCAGTCGCTTTCGTATCCAGCGCGGTATTTCAGCACCGCACATATCTGAAAAACGGGCCAGCTGTTTGTAGTTGGATATTGGCATGATGCCAGGAACAATGGGTACTGATATATTCATTTTTTCACAATCATCAATAAAGCGATAATAGGCGTCCGGGTTAAAGAAGTACTGTGTGATGGCGCTATTGGCACCTGCGTTAACCTTGGTTTTAAAATTATCCAGATCATCCCGCGCTGATGTGGCCTGTGGGTGAAACTCCGGATAGGCTGCGACTTCTATGTGGAAATGTTCTCCAGTGCATTCGCGGATAAATGCAACCAGTTCACTGGCATGGCTGAAGGCACCCATTTCGTGCATACCTGATGGCATGTCACCACGCAGGGCGACAATACGATTTATACCTTTACTCTGATAAGTCTGCAGCAGTTGCTCGATATTCTCACGCGTTGAGCCGATACAGGACAGATGTGGGCAGGCGTCATAGCCAGCTTTCTGTATATCAAATATAGTTTCCAGAGTGCCTGACTGCGTACTGCCACCTGCGCCAAAGGTAACTGAAAAATAGCGAGGATTTAAGCCTGCAAGTTTTTCGCGAGCCTGTGTAAGTTTGTCTGCGCCTTCTTGTGTTTTTGGCGGGTAAAACTCGAAACTGTATTGTGGCTTATGTTTTTTTTGTGTATCCATATAGACTGGCCGTTTCCTGTTATAACTACCGGGTTATAACAATTGGTTCATAACAACAGGGGCGACAAGGTCAGTATCTACCTTGTGCCCCTGCAATGTTAGCTATGAATAGCCTTTTTAGTAACGATAATGTTCAGGCTTGTATGGCCCGTCAACCGGTACGTTGATATAGTCTGCCTGTTCCTGGCTCAGCTGAGTCAGGTTGACACCGACTTTCTTAAGATGCAGGCGTGCAACTTTTTCATCCAGCGTCTTGGGCAGGACATATACCTTGTTTTCATAGTTGTCAGAATTGTTCCAGAATTCAATCTGGGCAATAACCTGGTTGGTGAACGAGGCTGACATGACAAAGCTGGGGTGTCCGGTTGCGCAACCCAGGTTAACCAGGCGGCCCTTGGCCAGTATGGTAATGCGTTTGCCATCCGGGAAGATGACATGGTCGACCTGAGGTTTGATTTCTTCCCACTGGTATTTTTCCAGTGCAGCAATCTCAATCTCGGAATCAAAGTGGCCGATGTTGCATACGATGGCTTCATTCTTCATGGCAAACATGTGATCGTGATTGATTACGTGAACGTTGCCTGTAGTGGTTACGAATATCTCACCCACTTTGCAGGCATCATCCATTTCAACAACACGGTAGCCTTCCATCGAGGCCTGTAACGCACAAATAGGGTCGATTTCGGTAACCAGCACCGTTGCACCCATGCCACGAAAAGCCTGTGCACATCCCTTGCCTACGTCTCCATAACCCAGAACAACGCAGATCTTGCCGGCTATCATCACATCGGTTGCGCGCTTGATGCCATCAAGCAGTGATTCGCGACAACCGTACAGGTTATCGAACTTGCTTTTGGTTACAGAGTCATTCACGTTCATGGCCGGGAACATCAGTGAGCCATCTTCCATCATTTGATAGAGACGGTGGACGCCGGTAGTGGTTTCTTCCGTAACACCTTTAATAGTGTCAGCTATTTTCGTCCATCTTCCTGGATTGTTCTTAAGATTATTTCTCAGTACATCGAGGATCACAACCCATTCTTCGTTATCACCAGGCTGGGCATCAGGTACGGCACCTGCCTTTTCGTATTCAGCACCTTTGTGAATCAGCAGCGTAGCATCACCGCCATCATCAAGAATCATGTTTGGCGCGTCACCATTAGGCCAGTTCATGACTTGTTCAGTACACCACCAGTATTCTTCAATTGTTTCACCCTTCCAGGCGAAAACCGGAACGCCTGAAGCGGCAATAGCGGCTGCGGCATGATCCTGGGTAGAGAAGATATTGCAGGACACCCAACGTACTTCGGCACCGAGGTCGACCAGTGTATCGATAAGTACCGCGGTCTGGATGGTCATGTGCAGGCTACCGAGGATACGGGCGCCCTTGAGCGGGTTCTGGCCTTTGTATTCTTCGCGTAGTGCCATCAGGCCAGGCATTTCGGTTTCGGCAATCGCAATTTCCTTGCGGCCCCAGTCAGCCAGGCTGATGTCAGCAACTTTGTAATCAGAAAATGATTCAGGTGCAGCGTTCATAACGTTTTCTCCCTATAGTGAGCAAGGGCGAGCGCCGTTATGAAAGTGTACATCCCCGAGCCTGACGGAAGGTCCGCTGCAGCGCTCCTCAGGGATGGTTGAGTCTAATTGCGTATTCTAAAACCTTGGTATATTCGGTAAAGGCTCCCTAGATGCCTGCCGCTTCACGCAGTGCATCGGCCTTGTCAGTTCGTTCCCAAGTGAATTCAGGTTCTTCGCGCCCAAAATGACCATACGCGGCCGTCTTGCGATAAATGGGACGTACCAGATCCAGCATTTGCATAATTCCGTACGGACGCAGATCAAAATGTTCGCGTACCAGAGCAGCGATTTTGTCCTCAGCCAGCTTGGCGGTGCCAAAGGTCTCAATCGAAATCGAGGTGGGTTCGGCTACGCCAATGGCATAGGAGATCTGAATTTCGCAGCGGTCGGCCAGGCCGGCGGCGACAATATTTTTTGCCACATAACGGCCGGCATAGGCGGCTGAACGGTCAACCTTGGATGGGTCCTTGCCAGAGAATGCGCCACCACCATGACGGGCCATGCCGCCATAGGTATCAACAATAATTTTACGCCCGGTCAGGCCGCAATCACCAACCGGGCCACCAATCACGAATTTGCCGGTTGGGTTAATGTGGAACTTGGTGTCCTTGCTGAGCCATTCTTCAGGCAATACCGGCTTGATGATATTTTCCATTACGGCTTCCTGCAGGTGAGTAAGCTCGATATCGGGATCATGCTGGGTAGAAAGTACAACCGCATCAATTCCGGCAACCTTGCCATTCTCGTAGCGGAAGCTAACCTGGCTTTTTGCGTCCGGACGTAACCATGGCAGTATTTTTTCCTTGCGCATTTTGGATTGACGTTGAACCAGCAGATGAGAATACGTAATAGGTGCCGGCATCAGTACATCGGTTTCATTGGTGGCATAACCAAACATCAGCCCCTGGTCGCCAGCACCCTGCTCGGCAGGGTCGGCACGGTCAACGCCCTGGGCAATATGGGCAGATTGCTTGCCGATTAGAGATATAACGGCACAGGTGCTGCCATCAAAACCGACATCCGAGCTGGTATAGCCGATATCACAGACTACTCCGCGCACCAGATCATCCAGATCTATCCATGCCTCTGTGGTGATTTCACCGGCCACAATAACCGCTCCGGTTTTAATCATGGTTTCGCAGGCTACACGTGCATTCTCAGGATTGGGATCAGTTTCCAGGATCGCGTCGAGTACCGCGTCAGAAATCTGATCGGCCACCTTGTCAGGGTGTCCTTCAGATACGGATTCAGAGGTAAATACGTAAGTATCTGTCATGTCAGTCATTTTCCTTAAATATATGGTTCCTGGCCATTCTTGAAATATGCTTCCGGGCCGTTGGTGACGGGCTTTTGGACGCAGGAATCGGAGATTGTACCGGGTTTGTCTGTTTTGTCCAAATTTACTGATACCCATGGATGCAGGAGTTGACAGGAACCAGTGTGCCTGCGGTATGCTGCGATCCCTTCAGGTGGATTACGAGAATATAAGGAGAGAGTTATGGTTAGTTTGCAGCCTCCGGTGTGTGAGTTTGGGTTACCCGCTATTGATTTCGATTTGCCTGGTGTCGATGGCAAGCAGTGGACGCTGGCCAGCTGTGTGGGTGAAAAAGGCTTGCTGGTGATGTTTATCTGTAACCACTGCCCTTATGTTAAATCGGTACTCGACCGGATAGTGCGTGATACGACTGAATTGCGAGAGTTGGGTATTAATAGTGTCGCGATTATGTCTAACGATCCGCGCGATTATGAAGAGGACTCCTTTGATAATATGCGCCGGGTCAGCGAGCAAGCTGGCTTCAGCTTTCCGTATCTATTCGATGAAACACAGCAGGTTGCACAAGCTTATGGTGCAGTCTGTACCCCGGATTTTTTGGCTATAATGCCGATTTACAGTTGCAGTATCGTGGTCGTCTGGACGAAAGCCGTAAAACGGCAGCTCCGGCAGATGTGAGTCGTGACCTGTTTGAGGCGATGAAGCAGGTGGCCGAGACCGGTACAGGGCCAAAAGAACAGATTGCAAGTATGGGCTGTTCAATCAAATGGATCGAGGAATAATCATATAGAACATATGCTTGCGTTAACAGGTCAGTTCTGGTGGCCAGATCAGGATAATTCTTCTTGGTGTCCCTATAGACAGGATTTATCCAACTCTAGGGGGTGCGGTATTGCCCATTGCGGTCAAGTAGGGGAGAATACCGGTTCCTTCGCGGGGGGTCGCGAGTACCTCACAGTATAAT
>JAJRTX010000010.1 GCA_021545665.1 Zetaproteobacteria bacterium | reverse complement strand
TCAGATTCCGTCTTCATATGTTTGGCCAGCTCACTGGCCAACGCAACTAACTTTGGATCATGCCTTCCTTTCTTCTTCATAAATACTCCTGTCAGCATTATAGCTGTTTGAAATATTTACACAGTTGGATTTACAGTCTCAATTTTTCCTTGCAAGGCGGGGCGGACCATATATGATTACTCATCTCCCCGCCACGATCCCATGTCAGCGATTTATACAGTTCACCTGGTAGATTCCTTGCGTGCTTGATTAGAGCTGGAACAACTGTTCCTGTTTTTCTGTCAGCCACCTTCACCAACATCACATAGCGCGTATGTCGCTCTACCAGCGTAGCAATGTAAGTGTTGTTGGAGCCTGCAATCAGATCTCCTTCCCAATGCCCCGGTATAGCTCGATCTTCCACCGATGCAGGACGCTCACTGATTGATATGGCATTAGGGATTTTCCCTCATCCACCGCCATGTCGACTTGAATGGATTGATCTACGAATCGTCCGACTGACCTAAGGGGCTCTAACAGTTCCTTTCTCAATGCGCCCCGTGTTTGTATATACAAGGTGCGATAGATATATCTTCCAAAGTGCCACCGAATATACCCCACGAAACCACGCTATTGTGTGTGATATTATGTACCTTACTGACACAACAAAGCAACAAAAAAGCCCGGAAACACTAGGCTTACGGGCTTTACTGCGTTTTGCTTCTATTATATCATGGTACCGAAGACTGGACTCGAACCAGCACGGATTGCTCCACTACCCCCTCAAGGTAGCGTGTCTACCAATTCCACCACTTCGGCAAGGGTCGGCCATATTAGAATTGAGCTGTGCAGTGTCAAGAAAGCATCGTAGTCCAATGCAAGAAATTTAATCAAGAGTGTATATACATCCTGCTATAAAACTCATTATTGGGGTTAAGCCAAAGAATGGAAAGTAATAAAATAATAGGCAACTTCGATTACTCAATCTATTCTGGTTCCATGTTTCAACAACTAAAGAGTTGGGCGAGATTGATTAAGCGTGATGTTCTAGCTCTATATCTTGCAGCGCGTGATCCACGGGTTCCATGGTATGCAAAATCATTAGCCGCCTTTATCGCTGCCTATGCGCTAAGCCCTGTCGACCTGATTCCGGATTTTATCCCGGTGATTGGTTATCTGGACGACCTTATCATTTTACCGTTAGGAATAATGTTGGCGGTTCACATGATTCCACAGAATGTGATGGCTGAACTGCGTCAGAAGGCAAATATAATGTTGGACGAATGCCCCAGAAGTATAGTTGCGGCTGTTATCATTATTCTAATCTGGCTTGTTACTGTTGCGCTGGTCGGTCTGATGTTAATGTCAGAATGAGCAGCTATTCTTAGCCAGTCGGAAAAGCATGGGCCTGGTCAACACCAATGGCTTAATACTATTTTTTCATTTATATTGACTGCCATTTAATATGAACTGCTGGTCGTCAATTAATAACATCAGTATTTATGCTAGGCTTGGGCGGACTTTTTTTATTTCATCGTAGGCGCAGGTGATCAGTTTCATTTGCTCATCAGCAAATTTTACAAATGAATCGGGCAAGCCTTTAGATACAATTTTATCCGGATGATATTCGATACATTTGGCCCGGTAGGCACGTTTCACTTCGGCATCTGTTGATTCGGCTGTACAGTCAAGCAATGCATAATGCTCATTTAGCGAATGCGGCTTACCGAAAAACTCTTCCTCGAACAGATTATACATGGACTGATCAAGGCCAAGCGGTTCAATGATGTTACGAAGAATTTTTTCCTCTTCTACATGCAACTCACCATCACTGGCGGAGATTTCAAAAAGAATCCGGTAAGCAATCACCCGCATATCTTTGTTATCATCATATATATTGGCAAACTGGGTCGCATAATCGTAGATGGAGTTGCTATCGTCTTTAGCTCTGGAGAAAATCATACCAGCCATTTGTTTGCCTTTTTCATCAAGGCCTATCTGATTCATAAATCCTTTAATAGCCAAAGCCTCCTGTTCGGAAACCACACCGTCAGCCTTGGCGATTTTTGCCAGCATGCCAAACAGAGCAGAAAACACGAACAATTGCCGGGCTTCAGCCTCATGGATCTGATCATTCCTGTTCGAGGAAAACCATGAACCGATTCCAGCACCAACCAGAGCACCAATCGGGCCTCCAAACAAAGCGCCAATTCCGGCGCCTACTCCTACACTTTTCCAGGACATAATAACTCCAATCCAATACTATATGATAAAATACCATTGCAATTGATAACTCATACGATCCAAACAGGCAAGACTTCCTATAAACAGTAGGATTGCCAGATGCATGGGCAAGAATATTCCGGGGACAAGTCTGAATATCCACTCAAGCGGAATCAACCAAATATCGCTGAACACTATGAACTATTTTAGATAGCCAGGCTATTTCGGATTTGCATCAACTCGCTTGAGCTTAATCAATTATCATCTGCACATTGCAGACTAAGGTGCGCTACTCTAATCTTCTGCCGCTCTGAGGGGGGTCATTCATGACTGAAAATCGTAAAGTTACTATCGAGGGAAATGAGGCGGCGGCTTATGTCGCCCATCGCACCAATGAGGTAATTGCTATTTATCCAATTACACCATCTTCACCAATGGGCGAATTATCGGATGAGTGGTCAGCCAAAGGGCAGCCTAACCTGTGGGGAGCAGTTCCAGAAGTGTTTGAAATGCAGAGTGAAGCCGGTGCTGCCGGTACTGTGCATGGTGCACTGCAGACAGGTGCCCTGACCACCACCTTCACATCTTCTCAGGGATTGCTGTTGATGATCCCCAATATGTATAAAATTGCCGGCGAGTTGACCAGTTCCGTCATTCATGTTGCAGCGCGTTCTCTCGCTGCCCAAGGTCTGTCAATTTTTGGCGATCATTCGGATGTGATGTCTGTTCGTCAAACCGGTTATGCGCTGCTGGCCTCTAACTCTGTACAGGAAGTAATGGATCTTGCGCTAATTTCACATGCAGCAACACTGGAAGCGCGACTACCCATTTTACACTTTTTCGATGGTTTCCGAATTTCCCATGAAGTAAATAAAATTGAACTGATCAGTGACGATGTGATGCGGGCCATGCTGCCCGATGAACTGATCCGCGCGCATCGCGCCAGATCCATGACACCGGATGCGCCGACATTGCGCGGCACCAGCCAGAACCCGGATGTATATTTCCAGGGCCGTGAATCGGTGAATCCCTATTACACAGCCATGCCTGAAATCGTGCAACAAACAATGGACAAGCTAGCAACATTTACCGGCAGGCAATACAAGCTGTTTGAATACGAAGGTGCAGTTGATGCCGAGCGAGTGATTGTACTGATGGGTTCAGGTGCTGAAACCGTACAAGAAACTGTCGAACATCTGACTGTCCGTGGTGAAAAAGTGGGCGTGCTCAAAGTCCGCCTCTATCGCCCCTTTTCGCCTGAACACCTGCTGGCCGCAATTCCGGCAACTGCCAAAAAGATTGCCGTACTGGATCGCTGCAAGGAACCCGGTTCTGATGGCGAGCCTTTGTATCAAGACGTACTTACAGCCATGGCTGAACATGTGGCGCAGGGCGGCGAAAAGTTCTCTGCCATACCGCGCATTATTGGTGGCCGCTTCGGCCTCTCATCGAAGGAGTTCACTCCTGGCATGGTGATGGCGATTTATGATGAACTGAGCAAGGAATCTCCGAAAAACAACTTCACCATTGGTATCTATGATGATGTCAGCCACACCAGCCTGGAATGGGATGGGGATATCAGGATTGATGCCAATCAGGGCGTGACACAATGCCTGTTTTACGGCCTCGGTTCAGACGGCACGGTGTCAGCCAACAAAAATTCCATCAAGATTATCGGTGAAGGCACCGATCTCTATGGTCAGGGCTATTTTGTTTATGATTCGAAAAAGGCAGGTGCTGTCACCGTTTCGCATCTGCGTTTCGGTGCAAAACCTATTCACTCCACTTATCTGGTTGGCCAGAATGATGCAAATTTCATTGGCTGCCATCAGCCGGTATTCCTGGATCGTTATGATATGCTGGACAAGGCGGCCAATGATGGCGTTTTCCTGCTCAATACTTCGCATTCAAAGGATGACGTCTGGGATACACTGCCGCGCAAAATGCAGCAGCAAATTACCGATAAAAACCTCTCATTTTATGTGATTGACGCCTATGATGTGGCTGCCAAAACAGGCATGGGCAGGCGGATTAATACCGTGATGCAGACCTGCTTCTTCGCCATTTCAGGGATTCTTGAAAAAGATGAAGCTATTACCAAAATTAAGGATGCTGTTCAAAAAACCTATGGTAAAAAAGGTGTGAAAATTGTTGAAATGAATTTTGCCGCCATTGATCAGACGCTTGCCCATCTGTTTCAGGTGGATGTACCTGAAACGATCACCAGCACTTTTGAGAGAAAACCTGCGGTTGCTGTTGATGCGCCTGATTTTATTCAGAATATCACCGGTGAGATCCTTGCCGAACGTGGTGATTTGCTACCGGTCAGTGCTATTCCTGCCGATGGCGTCTGGCCAACAGGAACATGCGCTTACGAGAAGCGCAATCTGGCTGTGGAAATTCCGGTCTGGGACGCAGAGCTCTGTATTCACTGTGGCAAATGTCCGTTTGTTTGTCCGCATACAGCCATCCGTTCCAAAGTATTCCCGCTCGAAACCACTGAGGGCGCACCGGAAACCTTTAAATTTTTACCGGTCAAGGGCAAGGAATTTGCAGCAGGCATGCAAATCACCTATCAGGTTGCACCCGAAGACTGCACCGGTTGTGGCCTGTGCGTAGAAATATGCCCGGCTGTCGACAAGAAAAATCCGGAGCATAAGGCGCTGAACATGGAGCCACTGGAGCCACTGCGTGAGCAGGAGATTGAAAACTGGGACTTCTATCTCGGTCTGCCGGAATACGACCGTGACCTGATCAAGTGGAGCGGCATGAAAGGTGCGATGATCGGCGAACCGCTGTTTGAATTTTCAAGCGCCTGCGTCGGTTGCGGAGAAACCCCGTATATCAAGCTGGCCACGCAATTGTTTGGTGACCGCATGGTGGTTGCCAATGCGACCGGCTGCTCATCCATTTATGGTGGTAATCTGCCGGCAACCCCATATACAAAAAATGCAGAAGGTCGAGGACCTACCTGGAACAACTCGCTGTTTGAAGATACGGCTGAATTCGGTCTGGGCTTCCGCCTTTCCATCGATAAGCAGGAAGATTATGCGCTGTCATTACTGAAACAGTTTGAGCAGCAGGTAGGCTCGCAACTGGTGAAGGATATTGTCGAAGCGGATCAGACTACGGAACCGGGTATTCACCTGCAACGCGGCCGCATCAAAGCTCTGAGAAAGCAACTCAGGGAAATCGACAGCGAAGATGCCAGAAATCTGGAATCAGTGGCCGATCAATTGGCAAAGAAGAGCGTATGGATTATCGGTGGTGACGGCTGGGCCTATGATATTGGCTTTGGCGGCGTTGACCATGTGCTGGCCAGTAGCCGCGATGTGAATATTCTGGTACTCGATACTGAAGTGTATTCCAATACCGGCGGCCAGATGTCGAAAGCTACGCCTATCGGTGCGATTGCCAAGTTTGCTGCCGGCGGCAAGCCAACCGGCAAAAAGGATCTGGCCAGCATCGCCATGGCCTACGGTCATGTCTATGTGGCCCAGGTTGCCTTTGGCGCCAAGGACCTGCATACGCTCAGAGCCTTTACAGAAGCTGAATCCTATCCGGGCACGTCGCTGATTATCGCCTACAGCCCATGTATCGCACAGGGCGTGGATATTGCCAAATATAATCTGCGCCAGCAGGAACTGGTGGTGAACAGCGGCCATATGAATCTGTTGCGTTATGATCCGAGACGAGCCGCAAAGGAGCTGAACCCATTGCTGCTGGATTCCAAAAAGCCATCTATTCCGTTTGAGGAATTTGCCAAAACAGAAACGCGTTTTTCACAACTGGCCCGCAATAATCCGGAAGCGGCAAAAGAACTGTTTGAGCAGGCACAGGCAGATATTGATAAACGTTATCGTCAATACAAACAACTGGCAGATCTGCCTTTTGAGAAAGCCGGAGAGAAATAAGCAAGCGCATATAAATAGAAGTTATTGAGTCTTACGGCTATAAACCCTCTGATTTATAGCCGTAAGACAGTCAGTTGCTTTAAATGAAATTCCCCGTTTACCATTCTTTAATCAATTGCTAAGCAAGCCCTTAATATCTCCACCCACTTTCTTTGCAGCACCGCTTACACGGTTGCCAATCTGTCCATCGGTAGCTTTGCCCAAATATTTACCAACACCCATTGCAGCCACCGAACTGTTTACATTACCAAGAAGCTTTGAAGAAATAATTCGTGCTAATTCAGCAGACTTTACCCCACCACTTTTCTTGCCAATATCAGTTAGCCTTATTTCTGGCAAAATCACAGTCTGTGCAGCATCGCCCAGTGCCGCAATTCGCATTTTGGCCTTGCCCCCTTCTACAATCAGTTTACGAATGATCATTTTAAGATCGTCTATGCCGCCGCTATCACTATCAGTAGTTCTCCCTGCCCGAGACATATTATTTTTCAGCACATCGGCATTGGATACTCCCGACTTATTAATCTCATACACAACTGTAGGAGCACTGATAATAATTTCATCAATCACAATCGGGTTCTGATTCAGTGTGGCCGGATCTATTTTAATACTGATTGTAGTAAGTTCAAAAATATTCGGATCAGAGAAACCCTCAGGATTACTAACATTCAAACCTTTGATCGTAACCTGGCCCGATCTCAACGCCAGTTCTAAATCAGATATTTGCACCTCTGTCTTTATAGTCTCAGAACCAAAAGACTGGATCGCATCTTTAACCAGATCATCCAGATTAGTCATAACAAACAATATTGTGCCGATAAATAAAACACCTATCCCACCCGCAATAAGCAATACATTTTTCATTATTTTCCTCCAGAAAATAAATAGTTGTGTTAAAAATAGTAACTAGATAAGAAAACCGTTAAATATGGACGTACAAGGCGCATAGCGCAGGGAATGGCCACGCCCTTTGCAAGCTCTGCAACGCCGCAATCGCATATTTAACGACTTCCCTTCGGACGAAACAAAAGAGGTCATCCAGGGTATTTGCCCTCTTGAGGTAGTTTAAATATCTGCCTGCTGACCTCTTTTGTCTCGTCTTATATGCATACTATTCAGGAAACTACACTGAACCAGCTTAAGTATTAAACAAATCTATGCCAGCAATTTCACCATGCGTTTACCCAGCAAGGTCGGATTACGCACTACGCTGACGCCTGCCTCTTCAAGCGCCACAAATTTGGCTTCCGCCGTGCCCTTGCCACCGGAGATAATCGCTCCGGCATGACCCATACGCTTACCCTTGGGCGCAGTTGCGCCTGCAATGAATGCAACCACTGGCTTGGATACATGATCACGGATATAGGCCGCCCCGTCTTCTTCATCGGAGCCGCCGATTTCACCGATCATGACGATGCCATCGGTCTGATCGTCAGCTTCAAACAGCGCCATGGCATCGACAAAGTTAACACCATGAATGGGATCACCACCCATTCCGATACAGGTGCTCTGACCTAAACCTGTCTGCGTAAGCTGCTCAACCGCCTCGTAAGTCAGCGTGCCTGAACGCGAGATCACGCCCACACGACCGGGCAAATGGATATGGCCGGGCATAATGCCAATTTTTGCCTGACCCGGTGTAATGATGCCCGGACAATTGGGGCCGATCAGGGTGCAGTCCAAACCGGCAATCTTCTCTTTTACCCTGAGCATATCCAGCACCGGAATACCTTCGGTAATGCAGACAATCAGTCCAACGCCTGCTTCAGCAGCTTCTACAATAGCGGCAGCGGCAAAACGCGGCGGCACGAATATCACGGATGCTTCTGCTCCCTCCTGCTCCACAGCCTCGGCCACTGAATTGAATACAGGTCGATCCATGTGAATTTGACCACCCTTCTTCGGTGTGACGCCACCAACAAAATTGGTACCGTAGGCAATCATCTGATCGGAATGAAACGAGCCCTGCTGGCCGGTAAATCCCTGACAAATCACACGCGTGCTTCTATCCAGTAATACGCTCATGCCGCCACCTCCTGCGCAGCTGCTGAAGCGAATTCGGCAGCCTCGTCCAGATCCTGAGCCCAACGCACATCCAGCCCCGCATCCTTAACGATTTTGCGACCTTCGGCTTCATTGGTTCCCACCAGTCGCATAATAACCGGCACATTCATCGGGTGCGTTTTAATCGCTTCCAAAAGGCCGTTGGAAATAATATCACAACGCACAATGCCGCCAAAAATATTCACCAGTACCGCTTTGACCTGTTTATCTTCAAATAGTAATTTGAAGGCTTCGCAGACAGCAGGCACCGTCACGCCGCCACCAACATCAAGGAAGTTGGCCGGTTTTTGCCCCTTTAACTGAATAATATCCATGGTACCCATGGCCAGACCTGCGCCATTGACCATGCAACCGATGTTGCCATCGAGCGCAATATAATTCAGGTCATGCGCCGCCGCCTCGGTTTCACGTGGGTCTTCTTCATCCAGATCACGCAGTTCAGCCAACTCAGGATGACGATACATGGCATTGTCATCGATAATAAACTTGGCATCGAGCACAATCAAATCACCCTCGGCAGTCAGGATTAATGGATTGACTTCCAGCATTGCCGCATCTTTTTCACAAAAGGCCTGATGCAGTCTGGATACCAGATCAGCAAACCTGGCAAGCTGTTCACCTGCCAGTCCCAGAAATTCAGCCATAGACCGGCTTTCCTTAGTAGAAACGCTGTCGGACTGAATAGCTACAGTCAGGATTTTCTCAGGTGTCTTTTCGGCCACGTCTTCAATATCCATGCCGCCGTCCGGACTGACAACAAAGGCGATTTTTTCACTTTCACGATCAACCAGCAGGCTGAGGTAAAATTCGGAGGCGATATTCAGGCCTTCTTCAATATACAGTTTATTGACCTGCTTGCCATCCGGCCCCGTCTGCTTGGTCACCAAAATACAGCCCAGAATATCGGATGCAGCGGCACGCGCTTCATCTGCTGACTTACATACGCGAACGCCGCCCGCCTTGCCGCGACCGCCGGCATGAATTTGCGCTTTCACCACGCAAACATTGCCGCCCAGTGATTCGGCGGCGGCAACTGCTTCATCGACACTCAAAGCCAGTTTTCCATGTGGAACCGGCACGCCAAATTCGGCCAATACCGCCTTGGCCTGATATTCATGAATATTCAAAATAATCCTCCCTCATAATACAAATTTTTATTAAGAAAATATAATCAAAAATGACCACAGGCGTCTACGATTTTGACAAGATCAGCAACAGCTCGTTTGGAATTATTCAGCAGTGCCTCTTCTTCATCTGATAAATCAAGCTCAATAATAGCTTCAACACCAGCACCACCAAGCTTGCATGGCACGCCAAGATAATAACCATCCACACCATACTCACCTTCCAGATAAGCGGTACAGGTTAATATGCTTTTCTCATCCTTTAAAATGGCCTCAACCATCTGTACCACAGCGGCTCCCGGCGCATAATAAGCTGTACTGGTCTTCAATAATGAAACAATTTCAGCGCCACCATTGGCAGTGCGTTCACAAATGGCATCAACGCGATCCTTAGCTAATAATTCAGTAATTGGGATGCCGGATACGGTTGAATAGCGTGTTAGCGGCACCATGGTGTCACCATGCCCTCCCAGCACAAAAGCTGTCACATTCTTTACAGACACATCCAGTTCCTCAGCAATAAATGCACGCATGCGGGCAGTATCCAGCACACCGGCCATGCCTATCACACGCTGCTTGGGAAAACCGGAAACTTTCAATGCTGTGTAGGCCATTGCATCTAACGGGTTGGTTACAACAAGAATGGTACATTCAGGAGAATATTTTACTATTTCCTTTGTTACATCTGCAACGATTTTAACATTGACCGAGATAAGATCACTGCGATTCATTCCCGGTTTACGAGCAATGCCGGCCGTAATAATGACCAGATCAGAATCAGCAGTATCTGCATAATCCTGAGTGCCAAATATTGCTGCATCAAAACCAATCACAGGAGATGCCTCATACATATCCAGAGCTTTTCCCTGAGGAACCCCCTCTATTACATCAACCAAAACAATATCGGCCAACTCCTTCTGAGCAGCCAACAAGGCCACTGTCGCTCCGACATGCCCCGCTCCAACCACAGTAACTTTTCTGCGGCGAAAGGCAGGCTTATTTATATCTTTGATTTCTGACCAGCGCATAAAGATGACCCCCCGAAAACTTTCCCCAATTCTAGGCATGGCAGATACATACCCGATCACCGCTGGAATCATGACATTTGGACATGAAATGTCCACCAGAAGAGCTAAAAACTCAAAGCTAATCTAACCGTTACACTGATTTGCATCCAACCTCCAAAAATCTGTGGCATCAAAATTCGGACACATCGACATATTCATTTTGGACAGCAAATCTTTATTCCGTTTTAAGATTAATAGGCACTAATGGAGGCAATGAATCTGTTTCGCTTGCACAGCACAACTTGCAACGTAATATCCTGCCCTCACAGCATATGCATAGAGACTTCCCCTTGTGGAGAAAATATGACCGTTGAAATGGCATTACAAACGATCCAGCAGCCCGGAATCATATTTACTCAGCATCTTTCCGTGCTGGGTTCCTACGAACCGGCCATATCTGGCACTAATTTGTCCAGATCTGATTATCCCGGTTCTGTATCATATGAATAAGGTTCGGGCGCTACCCGGCGCATTTCCGCTGCATGAAGACCGGAATTTCCTCAGCGAAAGTGAGTGGGTGATATTCAAACTGCTGTGTCGGCCTGTTGAATCATTTAGCAACACAAATGCCGAGGAATTATCTGCTGCCACGGGACATCAGGTTACCCCTGATCGTTGCTGTGAATTGATTAACATTGTTCGCATTCAGCAACTTCCGGGACTGGGTTCGTGGATATCACGACTTCTTGCGGAAACAGGTTTTAGTGATAACGAAATCAGAAACCTACCTGCTTCACAGATTTTTGGACGCCTGAATGATAAACTTGGCTACGCGCTGTGTAATGATGCTACAACCCGTGCACTTGCAGCTTTGCAGTTGCAATGGAAAGGAGCCGAAGTTTGAAAATAGCAACTTTTCTGGAAAATATAATTACTAAGACCTGTTACAAACAAATTCTCATACAGAGTCTCACATGAATGATCGAATTCTGGTCACCGGGGGTGCCGGTTATATCGGTTCGAATATCGCAGCTGCTTTGTCTAAACGTGCTGCTACAGATGTGCTGGTTGTAGATGACTTCTCTTCAGGAGACTGGCGCAATTTAATTCACGTGAACTGTGAAGTCAGGGCTACAGATTGTGATGATCCTCTGCTACTGAGTGAAATTGCTGATGGTGCTTTCTCAGCCATCTACCATCAGGCCGCCATTACCGATACCACTGTAATGGATCAGCGTCTCATGATTGAAGTCAACACCAATGCATTTGCCGACCTGCTTGAAGCCAGTTGTGTGTCGGGAACACGTCTGATTTATGCGTCCTCGGCAGGAACATATGGCAATTCTCCAGCCCCTAACCGGATCGGTTATGGAGAAGAGCCTGAAAATATCTATGGTTTTTCGAAACTGGCCATGGATCGCATTGCCAAACGCTGGTATGACAGACATCCTGCAACCATCATCGGCCTGCGTTACTTCAATGTTTTCGGCTCGGGTGAAACACATAAGAATGAAAGGGTTGGCAACAAAACTGCTTCAATGATATTGCAACTCTATGAACAGATAAAAGAGGGCAAACAGCCAAAGCTATTCAAATACGGTGAACAATTACGTGATTTTGTTTATATTCGCGATGTAATCGGGGCAAACTTATCTGCGCTTGATGCTCCCCGTTCGGGTGTATGCAACGTCGGTTCAGGTCAAGCCAGATCATTCAATGATATTGTTAAGATAATATCACAAGTTCTTGATATAAATATTGATATTGAATATATTGATAACCCGTTTTCATTCTATCAAGCGCACACTGAAGCTGAACTCAGCGATACCAAAGCATTACTCGACTGGCAGCCTGTATGGAGTCTGGAAGACGGCATGAAAGATTATATTTTACAACTTGAAAATGGGCTGCGTGGCCCGGTGGAGACATCCTGATGAAATATATTATTATATTACTGACTTTGGCATTTATGATGCTCAGCAGCTGCGTTCATGAGCCCATCCATCAGGGTAACAGACTTGATCAGGAGAAGGTATTTCAAATCAAAAAAGGTGATTCAAAATTTCATGTTGAACAGATTTTGGGCACACCGATGCTGCACAGCACACTTCATCCCAATCGAGTTACATATTATGAAAAGTATGAAGATGAAGAAAGCGGCGAATTAGTCAAACGGGGCGTTGAAATTATTTATGATAATGCGTTACGTGTCCGTCAAATCAACTATTTTGGTTTTGAAAAACCCGAACAGGAATAAATTCAACTCGGGCAGGCTCGGTGAATGCCAATGATCAGAATTTCAATAATAACTTCACCAGCCGTTGTGTTCCTTGCGAAAATAGCTTTTCAGTATAAAAACTTCCGGCAATGCGTTTATTTACTTCTGCCAGTGTGGGATATGGGGCAATCATCGACGCCATAGCGCCTATTTTCATTTTCTGGCTGATGGCCAGCACCCAGGGCTGAATCAGCTCACCGGCATGCAGGCCGACTATACCTGCACCTAGAATCAATCCTTTGGGCGTGGTAATCACTTTGACCAGCCCCTCAGTTCGCCTTTCAGCTTGCGCTCGATCATTCTCATCGAAATTCCAGCGTAATACCCGAACATCTCTACCTGTTTTGTTGGCATCCGCTTCAGACATTCCCACCTGTGCAAGTTCCGGGTCAGTATAGGTCACCCAGGGCACTGCCGAATAATCCACTTTAGCTGGCAATTTAAATAAAATATTGCGGATAACAATCCCTGCCTGATAAGCTGCCATATGAGTAAACTGGTATGGCCCTGCAACATCCCCTATTGCAAATATTCGTTTATTGGTAGTACGTAAACGTGCATCCACCTCAACGCCCCTGGTACTGTAGGCAACACCGGCAGCCTCCAAATTTAATCCGTTTACATTGGCTCTGCGCCCGACTGCTATTAACAGGTGAGAACTGGTTACACATTGGTCTTCCTTATCTGTTCCGTGGCGCACTCCAACTTTCCCGTCATTTGTTTTTTCAACTGTCAGGTCATGGCCACCTGCATGAAATTTCATACCCTCTTTTTGCAAATGATTAATCACTATCCTGCTTAGTTCGGGATCATCCTTAACCAGAAATCTCTCTTTTTTCATTACTGTCACTCTGGCACCGAGCCGTAAATGAGCCTGCGCCATTTCCATAGCAATCGGACCACCGCCGATCACAATCAGATGCTCTATCTCTTCCTTGTTATCAAAAACATTCTCATTGGTAAAGTAAGGAACCTGATCCAGCCCTTCCATAGGCGGTACGAATGGAGAAGAACCGGTCGCCAGCACAAAGTATTTGGCGCGAATCAGTTGATCCCCGGCGCGCAAGGTCTGCCTGTCTTCAAATTGTGCTGCTGCACGAATAACTGTGACGCCCAAATCCTCAAAACGCTGTTGTGAATCATTCGGAGCAATCGCGGCAATCACTTCGTGG
>JAJRTX010000217.1 GCA_021545665.1 Zetaproteobacteria bacterium | reverse complement strand
TTTAAGCACTGAGGAAAGTTGCTCTTGAAGCGCACGCTTGTTGGCAATTTCAAGACGTTTGGCTCGATAAAACCACTGTCCCGTCTTTGGTTCCACTATCAAGTACGAAATCTGTTCCTCTTCTTTCGCTGAGGCTGCGGCATAACGATCGGCAAACTCCCGCTGCGCTACAGGGTCGGTATGCAGTGCTTGAGCACTGCGTTGAATCTCTTCCAGTGCAAGTGACTCTGAAAGAATCTCACGCAATTGGTCACCATTTCGACACAGAACTACGATATCCAGCGCAGAGAAACGATTAACCACATTATCTACAAACAGCTCCTCATCATCCCTACTTTCTGCTAGATAGATAATGATTCGTGCATCGCGACTTTTTATTTCCAGGCTTCCATAGTTTGATGCATCAGCAAAAACAGGCACAAAATAACGTAGCGTGCCACTGTCAATGGTATACCGCCGCGCCACAATGGGAAGCAAACTATGCCTTGAGTTCAGTTGTTCCGCCAGATTGAAAGCACCTAACTTGCTGATTTCTTCTCTTACGTGTTCTTCAAGGTCAAAATCACTACCCTGCCATACACGATATTCTGAACTGAACTTTCTATACTGAACAATTGATTTCTGAGTTAAACCCTTCAGCGCCTTTTTAACGGATTTCTCCGACGGCAAGCTTAAGCCTATCAATTCATTTGAGGCCTTGAAATTACCTTGTGCACCAATAATATTTAACAAACCAATAGTCTTTACAATATTAATTTCATCATCAGAGGCATCGCCTAAGCGCTCCGTTGCAGTGACAACCTCAGCCCAACGACGATGAGTAAAATGATCCGATAGTGCTGCCGGCTGGTTCAGTATGAAATATTCATAGATTTCCCAGGGATAAATCCAATCGCCCACCTTGTCACAGCGACTCAGCGCATCTTGGAAACCGTGTGCTTCTCTGCTCCCTAGGTAACTAAACAATGTGCGTTCATTTTGAGCAACCTTTTGACATAACTGTGGCAAAATAAGAGCACTAATGGGGTGAAGCGGATAACACGCTTCAAATAGCTCAGAAGCCACATCGCTGTCCATCGCGCTTGGCAGCGCCTTTGCATCTGAAAAGCACTTGGCAAGCTGCTTAGCTTCTTTTCTTATCCTGCCGCTTTCCGCCTGTGAAAAATCGTGTTCAATAGCGGCAGCCACAACTCGTAATGTCTGTTCAGATGATTCCAAGAAAGGAATATTTTCAAATCGACCTTGAACCTTGGCCCACTCATTTTTAAGCGACTCGCCCAAACCTCGGGCATATTGCTCAAAGGCCTGATGAAGCATAACCACCATAGCTAACTTTGCATCATGAGGCGCTAGCGCATGCTCAGCCAGTGATTGCAATAAAAAGATGTCATTCGCGCCGTAGTGACGGGCTTCATATTCCAGAAATTTGCCAAGCTCATCAATCACGATGAGTAGCCCTGAATAACTGATCCCAGCTAACGCATCCTGTAGCTCTTTTATACAGGCCAAGATGTCCGTGGTTGCCGGTTGTTCTTTTTGCTCAGCCAAGGCAGCGAGCTTAGAAACGATTAAAGGAAATCGCCCTCTACGGCTAGCCCAAATCTCTTCAGATTTATCGGCGAGTGAATGAACCAGTCGCCTACCAAGTGACTCAGGACTACCGGTCATAAGAACAGTACAATAGCCTTCGCTACCACGAGTCACTGAAGTAAACTTGCTCCGCAGATCCACTTGGTCATTACGCTTTAACGTGGCCTTGGCTGCTTGGGTTGCAGCCTCAGAAGATGCACCCAGCAAATGTGCTAGGAAAACTGCAAACGAAGATTTACCTGAGCCATATGGGCCAACCAGAGACCAGGCCCGTGGGCTTTCATCTGCCTTTAATGCCTCAGCCATACGTTCAAGTGTGCGTATTGCTCTGGAGGTTGGAATTTAGGCCTCGACAACGGCCTGCGAATCAGCATCACGCTCTAAATTGATTGATCGCGTGTAATGGGTGTTAACGCTTACCTTATCAATGAGACTCATGCTGCGCTCTCCTGCAACTGCCCTTGATAGTGAAATTCTAGAAAATCAATGGGATCAATCTTTTCTAAAAAATAAAGCTGGTGGATACCGGCAGTTTCTCGTATCTCAAAGATGCCTGGCTTTTGATGGATCAGTTTTTCTAGTTTAGTAATCATCGCATTTTCTGTTAAACGGAATACCGCGCCCGGTGCAGGATGGCCGCCTTTGGCATACATCAAGTTTTCAATCGGGAGTTCTGTTACACCCATGGTTTCAAATAACTGTGCAACGGCAAACCCAAAGATGCCGATAGGCAGCGCTTCACGCTCAAGGGCTCGTGAATAATATGTGCGCCCACCGGGTGCTTGAGTAATTAGCCCTAGTAGCGATAAAGGTGAGTCTAAGGCCTCTTCAATCGGGGTGCGACCATTCCCTTTTGAGCGTGCGTACATGCGCAACAGAATGGCTGAGTCTTGCTTCACAGTAGTTGCAGAGAATTTACTCTGAATGTTTTGCTTAGCAAAATCGAGAAGTGCTGCCGCCGCTTCTTGTGACGTGAATTCTGGCTTGTGGAATTTGTTAAAAAACCAATACCAGCCTGTTGCCAATTCGGGGTTTGAGGCAATCAGCCAGTGAACCAGCCAAATGGTTGCTTCGTCTTCCAGGTAGTGATCAAAGCCTCTTTTACCAAAAATTTTATCGCCCAAGGGAGAGATCGG
>JAJRTX010000216.1 GCA_021545665.1 Zetaproteobacteria bacterium | reverse complement strand
CAGTGATAAGCTCAGCCATGACCTGAAAAACGATGAGGTCAGGAATGCAATGCACGGGGTTTCTGAGTCTGATATGGATCAGTATAGTAATGCCGCATCCAAGCTTTCCACGGCACAAAGACAGTATTCGGAAGCATCCGCTGCGATGCAAACATACGGTCAGCGCGGTATGTATAAGTGGACGGACATGGGCAACAATGTAAGCACAGAAACAGCACAGAAAATGAAAGCGCAAGCGGTTCATGCAGGAGTAGGAGTACAAGCAGAAGGATATGCAAATCAGATGTTGCCGCAGTTTGGTGGAAACAAGGATCGTGCAATGGCTGTAGGTGCAGAAAGAGCGTTGTACGATAAGGCACTGGCGACACACGATGTTGGTTTAATGAACCAAGCCACTGGCAATTTTGATAAGCTGGGTATTACCCAAAACATTGGCGATTACAAAGGTGAAGACCCAAGCAAAAATGCCGGTGTTGGAGGGAGTGCGCATGATGGAGTCAAGCCGGTTACGCATGAAAGTCCCAACACTAAGCGTTTTATGGACGATAACCGTCCGGTTGACGGCGAAGGCGATGTGGCTGCACACAATGCTCAATATCAGGCATTGGCCAATGAGCAGGGCGGTGCCTGGATGGGTCAGCAACGCATGAATAACTCTGATCAGCTCATCAATAAGATGAGAACCAGGCAGGATAACATGTCAACCGCTGAGGAAGTGCATAACGGTTTATTGTTAGCAAAAGAAAGCTTTGATCATGCGTTACGCACTTCCGCCACAGGATATGAGGGAACTGTTGCGGGAATAACGGCTTTTGGCTCAGTCATGCGTGATGCGGCAGGGAGATCTCTTGATGGTGAAAAGGTGGATGTCAACCAGGTGCTCACGGATGGTCTTGATGCGCTCCTGAGAGAGGGGGCAGGCACGATAAATGATAAAACGGAGGCAATTCACCAGGGCTTTTACGAAGTTGGAAAGAAGCAATATGGTCTAACAGACGCCCAGGCGAATCTGTATGCCAACTCTGCAATGAATCCTGTCATGGCAGGATTGAGTGATAAAGGATGGGGTGATGTATTGCAGCCAATTATGGGCAAGTATGGTTCGCAGGTGGACAGCGATCAGCAAACGGTAGCCAATGAGATTGGCGGTGTGTTCCGTAATACTGACGGAACCACAGACACATCGCGCTCTGTCTCTGCTACTGAGGCCATCGAGGAGCAAATCAAACTTGCGGCAACCACAGGTGATTCAAGCAAACTTGGCATGGTTCAGAACTGGAATAAGACTGTTGGGCTGGTGAAGTGAAGAGGGAAGCATATAGATAAAAGTTGATTGCACTTCCCAACTGTCTATGATTCTGCTTTATGGCAGACATGGGTAAAGTGAGTGGAATGGCTTATAACGAAATAAGCTATCTTGATAAGCTGGATGCTCTCCAGGATGTGTACGGCATGTCGTCCTCGCTGGCGGAAGCCATCGGTGTATCCCGAAGGTCACTTTCCAACTGGCGTGACAGGCCGGAGTCGATCAAGCCTGCGCATCGTTTGAACATTGATATTCTGTACTGCAAGCATTTCCTGATCCCGGAGTGGGATAAACAGAGAGACGCTCTCCCATCTGTATTGTTGCCGGATGATATGTCCAGGCAGCCCGCATTGTGGATGCCGCTCTTGCGCCGATTGAGTTTTGGCACAATTGAAATCGAGAGCCACATGTCGAAGTCGGACTTTGAACGCGCCATCGACACGGCAAAATTGCCTGGAAACATGAGCAGGGAAACCTTTTATGAAGCGTTCAACACCTTCGTTACCCTGCAATGGCTCTGGCAAAAAATTGTTGTCCACGGTGAACCGTTCCAAATCGCCGATGAAAGCATAAAAGGACTGCACACGGATTTTATGCGCGGTTTGCGCGATGATGCCGGTTTTTATTCAACGAACATTCGCGTGATGGGACGGCTGGAGAATGTGCATACCACTTTGCCGGAAGATATACCCGAAGAGGTCAACCGCTGGGTGTTCAAATGCGGGAAGGCGGCAACACTGGACGAGATTGCCAGGGCGCATGCCTGGTTTATTGCGATTCACCCCTTTGGGGATGGTAATGGCCGGGTTGGGCGGGCACTGGTCATGGCACAATGTCTGAATGCCGGTCTGATGCCGCCGTTGCTGAACAGCCGCAATCAGGCCGTCTATTATGCCGCAATGGAGCATGCGATGGTGCATGGCCGACATACACCACTGATTCGTCTGTTCCACGAAGCGGCAAAAACAACCGTTGAGGGGTGGTCGGATCAATGGGGAAACCAATGAGAATCGCTATTGTAGCTAAAAGAGGTAGGGTAGCATGGCCCCGAATGCCTGTAACCGCAGAGGGAACAAATGCGACGATCAATCAACCTACTTAGAATTGCTATCGAGGATAAAAAGAGAGGTAGGGCAAATCCCTACATGTATGCGATTGCAAAACCTACAAAAACGATGATCAACCCATCCATCACCCAAATCCACATCCTCAATGGCTTTCAGAGGTCGCTTATTGCCATATATCATATCGCCCTTTGCAAACAGCACTTTCAGAAAGAAGAAGGCTGTGATTGGAT
>JAJRTX010000215.1 GCA_021545665.1 Zetaproteobacteria bacterium | reverse complement strand
GAGTATGTAACTTATTATGTGTAATGTTGACGTTGGAGGAAAAAAGGACCTCCTTGGTATGTAGCAAAACATTTTTAACCAAGGAGGTCACAAATGAATCGGCAATTAATGCCAGTGCAGAAGCTAAGGGATTTAGGTCTGTGCGACAAGGGAAAAGTGAGGAGTTATCTTCACGGGAAGGTATTGAGTCATTTGAGGGAGGAGGTGGAGCAGGTATTGGATTACTGGGCTCGGGAAGTCAAGGAGCATTCAGGTGGTCAGCGTAACGGCTACTATCGTCGTGGTCTGATCAGTGAGTTTGGCGACCTCGGTCAGATCCGGGTACCTCGTTTCCGTAAGGCGACAGGTATTGAGAATCCAGTGTTTCCCAAGAGCAGCAGGTACTGCCGTGGTTTTCTTGACAAGGTTGTGGAGCTTTTCTGCCGAGGTCTTTCGACCTGGTCGATAGCAGAGGTCTTCGATGGCTTAATGAGTTCGATGACGGTCAGTCGTCGAGTTGGCGAGTATTTGCTTGGCCGAGTCGAGGCATTTGACAGGAAGAGGATCGAGAGAACGCCGATGGTTCTTGTTGTGGACGGCATCTGGTTAAAGCTGAAGGAGCATGGCAAGTGCGTTCTTCTTTGCGCTATCGGGATTGACTCAGATGGTTTTGAGGAGGTACTCCATTTCGGTCTTTACCCTAACGAAGGTCCAAAGAGCTGGCGATCATTCTTTGACAAGCTGATAGCTAAGGGGCTCGATCCGGGTCAGGTTTCTCTGGTGGTGAGTGACTGTGTGAGATGGCTCAAGGGGATCATAGGTGAGCGTTTTCCTCAGGCGAGGTGGCAGAGATGCATATTTCATCTGATCATGGATGCCGGGCTCAAAGTCAGGAATCTCAGAGACAGGCGGAAGTTCCGGAAAGCCTTAGGCTGGATGTTCAAGGCGCCCAGCATGCACGTGTTCTGGATAAGGTTACGTAAAGTCAAGAGAAGATGGCAGGATGCCGAACCGAAGGCTCTCAAGATACTCGACGACGGACTCGACGACTCTATCGTCTTCTTCGATTTCCCGAGGCATCTGTGGACAAAGATCAGAACAACCAACGCCGTCGAATCAACATTCGCTCACGTGAGAAGAAGAATACGATGGATGGGTGCTTTCAAAAACAAGAGGAGCGCCATTAACATGGCTACTATACCTATTGTCACTGGTTACACAAAATAAGTTGCAGAATCGGCAATTGGTGGTGTTTTCGCTGTTATATTATTTGGAAGCGCTTATGTAGTAGGGCTGTTAATCACACCTGTTGGGGCTCTTGTCTCACTTCCTCATTGCCACATTTTACACAGGTCAGCTGTGAAGAAGCATCGAGACTTAATAGTGCAGTTTTGTGCTAAAAAGAAAATCAAAGGACCAAACGATGCGGACTTCGTGTTCTATGAATTCTACAGTGCTCTTAAAGAATACTTGAGGGACAATGACCCAGAAGGAAAACCTGTTTTAGCCAAGATGCATGCCGAATATGCGCTTTGTCACAACATGATGGCAGCAATCATTCTGAGTATATTGGGGTTGATGCTTAAAGATAGAGGCTTGGGACTGCTTGGAAAGCAGTGGGTCATAAACCTGTTGTTGCCACTACTAGTTCTGTCAGTGTACGCAGCAGTACACAGATATAAGAGAGCTCTTGCACGTCATTTGATCTGTTTACAACGATTCTTCCCGTAGAATAGTTTTCTGCAAATCACACCCACTTTAGGCGTAATACCGTGCTTGTCGGGGCTGTGCCCCGACGAGCTGCAGGAGCACGTCACCTGAGGACATGGAAATAACGTCAATCAAACAGGTCGATTGATCTGCGAAATGATGACAATACTTACGGATAATACGGTTGCTCGCCCCCACCGAATATGTAATTGATCAGATAGACAACATCATCGATATCGATATCGCCTGACGCATCGGCATCCCCCGAACGAATCGGGTCAGGTGCCGGACCGCTGCCGAAAATGTAATCTATCAGATAGACGACATCGTCTATATCGATTATCCCCTGACCGTCAGCATTTCCAGCGATGAAATCAGCTACGAATGTATTGGCGAACACAAAACTCGCCGAATCCCAGTTGGATACACCCATATCAGGCTTGTATGACCATTGATAAAAAACATCCATCGAGGCTGACGGATCCACACCAACGGAAACCCATCCATCTACAAGACTGTAGCAGAACTCGTCGAATCCGAGTTTTACATTGTCGACAAACACTGAATCAACAGAATGTAGCGGTTTCCTTTTAACATAGTATACATGCCTGCCCGATGAAGCAGCTATGTCATCTTTATAGTATCCGACTCCATCGCGATCAATATCGGCGAATTGAATCTCTTCGATTACGCTTGAGTGGTTACTGGCGCTGTACCATACCGGAGTAGTAGTTAGTGTTGTGCCGGTATTCTCGTAAATCATTACTTGCGACCACCATCTGCCCGTAGCAAGATCCATGTCGCCGTCGTAATCAAGATCGCACCAACTGACTGATGATCCATAGCCTCCGGTAGACGATTGCCAGTATGGCGTTGTCCCAAGTGTCCCGCCATTGTTGTGATAGACTTTGAATTGCCCGCTGCCTCCAAGCTGATCATTGTCAGCAACCGCAAGGTCGAGCCATCCATCGCCGTCGATGTCACCGAATGCCAGTGTATTCGAGGATTGAATATCGTTCGACTGCCAGGTTGGAGTTGTAGATATAATTCCTCCATTATTTTCATAGATCAGGACTCTTGTATTGTCGCCGCAGAATGCCACATCCAGATCACCATCATTATCAACATCGCCCAGTGTGACATCGATCATCGAGTAAACTCCACTTGACTGCCACGAAGGCGCAGCCTCAAACACGCCCCCTATGTTATAGTAGATTCGTTGACGTTCAAGATGTCCGTAGTACCCTTCACCACAAGCATACACCAGATCGAGATCGCCATCGCCATCGAGGTCGCCTAACGCACAAGAAAATGACCACGTCGAATCAGTCGAACTCCACCAGGGAGGATATTCCATCGTTCCCGCATTGTTGACATACGCCTCCTGATTATTAGGTGTCGGGAACCCTCCGGAACCGAGAAAATTCGAGACTACAAACTCAGGATAGCCGTCGTAGTTTATATCTCCGATTGCGCAATGACCGGAATACTCACTGTTTAGTGATTGCCATGTAGGGTATGTAGGAAGATTTCCGTTGTTGTTCCTGAATATGTAGTTACGAACCATTTGCATATCATTGCCATTGGAGAGGAACATATCAAGATAACCATCGTTGTCGAGATCATGCCACTGCAGGCCTGTGTGGTATTTGCCTACTCCGTTAGAGTTTCGCCAGAATGGCGCTTCTTCGATTGGAATGACCGCCAGCGCATTTGATGTTATCATCAATATCATCAGCACAAACACATATCTGATTGTGATTTTCATAGTATGTCCTTTCAGTTTTGCGCATGTTGTGCATGGTGTAGAAAGATGAAAATGCGCGTCACTATTCAAAATGCAGCAAAGCCGCCATCAGGCGGATCAAGGATTATGTATTAAATATACGTCAGGAAGGACGATTGACAAGGTTTATTTAATAAGCATCATCTTGCGGGTCTCAGTCAAATCACCTGCGGAAATTCGGTAGAAATAAACGCCTGAAGCAAGGTCGCTCGCGTCGAATTCAAACTCATGCCAACCTGAAGACATTCGTTCCCACACATGTTTGTCGACAGTTGAACCAAGCAGATTGACAATATCAATAGTGACTGTTGAAGAACCCGGAATATAGTAACGGATCGTAGTTGTCGGATTGAACGGGTTGGGAAAATTCTGTGCGATTGTGAATTCACCCGGCAGAATAAGCTCTCCGGGATCATCATCGGCGCCAGTAGTGCCGTAATAGTATGTGTTGGCAAAGATATCAAAACCGGAACCGGCAATTCTGTTGTCGTGCCATGCCGCATAGACATCGTTTCCATTTATTGTCAGACTGATATGCTCTTCTTTAGCCTGTGTGCCTGATTGAGAGACGGCAATGATCGACCCTGCATTGTTGTCGGGAGTCACAATCACCATGTATGCGCGTTCGACACCTGTTCGTGAATCTGTCCACCCGACAACGATGCGACCGGAGGCGTCAGTCGCAACTGTAAGATCGTTGAAAACAAGGTCGATGGAATTGACGATTGATATTTCTCCACCCTGCGGATCGCCTGAAGAATTGAAACGACGCGCGAATATCGTTTCTGTTTCGGAGTGATCCACCCATGCTACGACGAAATCACCCGTCGATGGTACATTTGCTACAGCTATGGCATCGTGGGAGACATCGGCAGTATCCCGAGGGTCCTGGACGCGGGACAGTGTAACGACTGCTACTCACTGGCAGTGATCGCCCTGAAGCTGAAAGAGGTCTTCGGGCTGGATGATATCAACGATCTGCCCCTCTCATTCGACATCGGGTGGTACGAGCAGAAGGCCGTGGCAGTGCTCCTGGCCCTCCTCTACCTCGGGGTAAAGGGGATCCGCCTCGGGCCTACACTGCCCGCATTTGTCTCTCCCACGGTGCTCAACGTCCTGGTGGAGAAGTTCGACATCAAGCCTATCGGCGAAG
>JAJRTX010000214.1 GCA_021545665.1 Zetaproteobacteria bacterium | reverse complement strand
TAACACTCATCGGATAGTTGTTTGCGATATATTTAAATGCATTACTTGCCATACCATAGGCTCGCTGTGCGTAGCGGGTCTCACCCAGCCAATACCAGGCCTGATCAGAAAATTCGCCATCAGGATATAAATCAAGTTGCTGGTTAAAACCTTTTGACGCCTCTACAAAACGCCCGCTTTTTAGTGCCAGATAGGCAGCAGTATATGCATCTTTCTCTGTTTCTGCTGTAGCAGCAGGAACTATTGCAGGGAGCGTCGCAACCTGTTTTTCCGGTATGCTGATCTGTTTTCGTTCAGAGGCTTTTTTTGCAGCAGCGATTTTTTTCGCCTTCTGCAACACCAGTTGCCTTTTCTTCTGCATCCGAATTTGTTTCAATTCAGCCGCAAGTTTCTTTTTCAGTTTACGTTTTTGTTCTTCAACACGTTTTTGTTCTTTAACACGTTCCCGCTCTTTAACTTTTTTCTGCTCTTCCAACTGCGCCAATAATAATTCGACCTGTGCCTGCTGACTCAGAGTAGCTTCTTCCAGAAGAAGTAGCCGCGAATCTACTTCTGCAAGTAGTTCATTGGTTAGAACAGCTTCTTTTTTTCGTTCTGCATCAAGAGTTTCAATTGATGTTATGACCGACTCTTTATCCTGTTCCCATGATATTTTATTATTACCATTGCATGCAGTCAGACTGAGACCACACACAAAAAGGAAGGCCACCGGAAAAACCGATGGCCGTCTGATATACTTCATTAGAAGTTCTTAGCGAGCGACAATATCCGCACGGCGATTCTGGGCCCAGCAGGCCTCGCCATTACCTTTGCAAGCTGGCATCTCCTCACCGAAAGAAACAGTGTCGATACTGCTACTGCTTACACCACGAGCAGCCAGATAATCACGCACACTGTCAGCACGCTGCTGACCCAAGGCAAGATTGTATTCGCGACTACCGCGCTCATCACAATTTCCTTCAATCTTGATACTGGCATCAGAATTAGCATTCAGCCATGCAGCATGACCATCCAGCACAGCTCTTGCCGCAGCATCCAGGTCGGATTTATCAAAAGCAAAATAAACTGAATTCGCTGATGGTTGTTGTACTGATGGTGCGGACTCAACAGGCGAAACTTGTTCAGTAGTTGATGCTTGTTTAGATACAGTTGACTCGACTTCTACCTTCTTTGCACAGCCTGCAAACAGCAACCCTGCCGATGCAACAGCTATCCAGACAACCTTATTAAAATGTTTATAGTTCATATCTCATATCCCCTTGGTGCAGCAATCTTCAGCGTATAGTGACATTTGCTGCCATCTAGTCAACCATGTTCTACCTGCTTTGCTATTTATCCCGGCTTATTTATAAACAAGCCGGGTTATATTTCCTGCACAGGATAAGTATGCCGTGAAAAAATCGGCATTTACTCCCTGCTTCTGTTCCTGCTGGTGTAGCTAGCCGATTAATCAGAAAGCATTTAGAAAGTATCTGGAAAGCCAATCGCAAAGTAAATTTCAGCTACATTATCACGTCGTCTGATGCCCATTATGTAAGCTAAGGGTTAACAGACCTCCAATTAAAATTGTTTATAATCCATATTCTCAGTGACGGGACCAGGCTGGATCGGATGCATCAATTGCAGGTGATGTTATGGCCTCCGGTCTACCACCCCAACTGGGGACGCGGTAAACGCGCCGGATGCCATGTTCCTCTGCTGAAAACAGTAGCATCTGACCATTCGGCGACCATGACGGAGATTCAACACGTTTTCCTGTAGTCAAATAGCGAATATCTTTTCCGTCCGGTCGAACTGTAGCAATCGCAAATGCCCAATTCTTTTTTGAAATCATGGCGATCCGATCTCCAGTTGGGGACCATACCGGAGATGTGTTGTAGATACCTTCGGTGCTGACAAGTTGCGCTCCACCTCCTGCCAGAGCTTTTCGATACACCTGCGGCTGACCACTTCGATTACTGACAAAGGCAATCCACTTTCCATCCGGCGACCAGGTTGGTGTGGTATCTATACCTTTATGGCGGGTAAATGCTCTCCATGTCTTATTGGCAATATCATAGATATGAATATCGGTATTGCCGGTATGCGACAGCGTTGCGGCAACAAAGCGGCCATCCGGTGAAAACTCAGGTGTACTGTTCAACCCTTTAAAATCGCCGAATGCTATACGCTTACCCGTATTCAGATAGAAAAACTCCAGCCTTGGGTGATTTCCAACATAAGTATTAAGAGCCACCTGTTTTCCATCCGGCGACCAGTCGGGAGATAATAACAGGGTAAAATCTTTACCTACAACCTGACGATTAGCACCATCCTGGTCTATATAAATCAGATCGGAGGCTTTTCCACGTTTATGCACATATAGAACATGGCTACCGAAATACCCCGGAATGCCGAGAGCCGCAGTATAAATTTCATCTGCAGCACGGTGGGCCAGCACACGCAATCCTGTGGCAGAACTTGTGAGCGTCGTCGAGAGTAACTGCTTGGCTCTAAAGGGATCATGAACCTGTATTTCAGTCTGCCAACCTGATTCCGTCACACTCAATCGGCAAAGGGCTAAAATATCCGTACCAATAATGCGCCAGTCATCATAAGCAACTTTACTCCAGCTTTCTTCCGGACTGGCCAGAAAAGCAAGAGGATCAATAGCCTTGAATGACTGACTGGACGTTAAGTCATTTTTGATCACATCGTAAAACAGGCGTTTTTTTGCTGCATTCACACTCGAATCTACCGTCAGTGCTACCTGTAAAGGTCTGTAGGTTGATTGATAGATATCGAAGTCAGCGGCAAAAGCATGAAAACAGCTAATAAAAAAAACAAGAATAAAGGTAAGCAATTGCATGGCGGCTTTCTAGCGTTTGCCATGATGGAAAACAAGGCAAAAGTAAAAAAGCATTCTATTTAACAAATAAACGGAACGCTTTTTATTTTATCAGCATCTCGGTCTGTTAAATAGTGGGCTGGCAATCAGTGACTTGCCATATCCTGTTCCGGATTGGCACTGATGTTGTGAATAGAAAGATCAGCACCTCTGTATTCATCTTCTTCGCTCATCCTGATACCGAGCGTCGCCTTGACAGCCCCGAAGACAATAAAACCACCTGCTACGGCAATTGCCACTCCGGTTGCTGTACCAACCAGTTGCGCCATAAAGGTAACACCGCCTGCGCCGCCCAAGGCAGACGTCCCGAATACGCCTGCTGCGATACCTCCCCATGCACCGCATATGCCGTGCAACGGAATTACACCCAGCACATCATCAATTTTTAGTTTGTTCTGAATATATTCAAAGCCGAACACGAAAATCGCGCCAGCTGCCAAGCCAATCACCAATGCGCCAATCGGATGCACCAGATCTGACCCTGCACAAATCGCCACCAGCCCCGCCAGTGCGCCATTATGCACAAAACCGGGGTCATTTTTGCCAACCACAAGAGCGGCCAGCAGGCCACCAACCATGGCCAGCAGAGAATTCATGGCCACCAGGCCGGACGCTGCTTCGGCATTACCTGCACTCATCACATTAAACCCGAACCAGCCAACGCAAAGTATCCACGAACCCAGTGCTAGGAATGGGATATTGGATGGCAGAATGGCATTTACACGCCCGTCCCTTGTATAACGGCCCTTTCGAGCGCCCAGCAGGACGACCGCGCCCAAAGCCAGGAAGCCGCCCATGGAATGCACGACAACCGAACCGGCAAAATCATGAAACTCAGCTCCAAAACTGGCATTCAGCCAGGACTGATAGCCAAAATTACCTCCCCAGATCAGGCCTTCATAAAAAGGGTAAACCAAGGCGACCAATACTATTGTAGCCAGTGCATTGGGCCAAAATTTTACACGCTCAGTGATGCCTCCTGAAATGATCGCTGGAATTGCAGCTGCAAAGGTCAGTAGAAAAAAGAAATGCACCATTTCATAACCATTGGAAGCGCCCCCAAGATTGTTCAACTCGGATACCGGAGCAAAAAAGTTAATACCGTAAGCCATAGCAAAACCGACAACAAAATAGGCCACGGTCGAAAAACCAAAATCGGTAATCACGCGCACCAGCGCATTTACCTGATTTTTCTTGCGCACTGTTCCTACTTCGAGAAAGGCGAAGCCTGCATGCATCGCCAGCACCATGGCTGCACCCATAGTGAGAAAAAAGACATCAAATCCTGCAGTGTTCATGCGTGTATACCCCCCCTAGATATTTATATTTAATTTATGACAGTGCGTCTTGGTTTTCTTCGCCAGTACGAATGCGTACCACACGTTCAACTGGCGTTACAAATATTTTACCGTCACCAATCTTATTGGTGCATGCAGCTTCTCGAATAGCTTTTACTGCATCGTCTGCCCTTTCATCCAGAACCACAATAGTCACTTCTGTTTTCGGCACAAAATCAACATTATACTCGGCTCCGCGATACAACTCGGTATGCCCTTTCTGGCGACCATGCCCGCGCACCTCTGTTACTGTCATGCCGGTAATTTCGATCTCCAGCAAAGCATCTTTCACATCATCCAGTTTAAATGGCTTAATGATAGCCCGAATCATTTTCATTTTTTCCTCCAGTTTTGCATTCTATTAATAACATATCCTCACAGCAAGCTACGGGGTTATACAGGGAAATTTTGGTTTTCGCATCGCAGCACGCATCGGAGAATCAGACCTACCAATATTAAAACTTTACAGTCGCCTGAGCTGTTGCCTGTTTGAATCGGGAGCAGAACATTTCCGCTCCCGACTCTATATGTAGAAGACATTTTAATTCACTGCCAGGTGAGATTATTTTATAATCATCCTCCACAATCTCCAAATGACTACTGTTATCCTATTAGTTTAGCACCTGCTCACCATGTGATGTAATATCAAGACCTTCGCGTTCCGCATCTTCATCAACACGCAAGCCTATAACAGTATCAATAAACTTCAGAATAATAAAGGTTACGATACCGCAATACGCAATAGTTGCAACAATTGCCTTAAGCTGAACAAATACTTGACTACCCATGCTCATACCTTCAGCAAAACCCACACCTCCAAATGATGTGGAAACAAATATGCCTGTCAGGATTGCGCCAACAATGCCGCCAATGCCATGAACGCCGAAAGCATCCAGTGAATCATCATAACCAAGTGCCTTCTTCATGAATGCGACAGCACAGAAGCAAACTATGCCGGAAGCGAAACCAATAGCCAGAGCACCAATAGGTCCAACAAACCCGGAAGCCGGCGTAATTGCAACCAAACCGGCTATAGCACCGGAACATGCGCCCAGCAGACTTGCTTTTTTGAACACCATATATTCAGCCAGGCACCAAGCCAGAACAGCTGTTGCAGCCGCTACCTGTGTTACCAATAAAGCCATACCCGCAGTGCCATCAGCAGCCAATTCCGAACCCGCATTGAAACCGATCCACCCAACCCAGAGCAAAGCAGTACCAATCACGGTCAGAGTCAGATTATGCGGCATCATAGGTTCTTTTGGATAACCGGTACGTTTACCCAGTACGAGGGCGCAAACAAGGCCGGCAATACCGGCATTGATATGGACAACAGTGCCGCCAGCAAAGTCGAGCACACCATCATCAGCGAACAAACCGCCGCCCCAAACCCAGTGACAGATAGGTGCATAGACAGCCAGCACCCAGATTCCGGTAAATAGCATCACAGCGGAAAACTTCATTCGCTCGGCAAAAGCGCCAATAATGAGAACCGGGGTGATAATGGCAAATGTCATCTGGAAGGTTGCAAACACAGATTCTGGAATGGTGCCGGACAATGTGTCATAATCTACGCCTGAGAAAAACGCCTTACCCAGGCCACCAATAAAGGCAGTACCTTCACCAAAGGCCAGCGAATAACCCAGCACAACCCACAACACGCTCATGAGTGATGCGATAGCAATGGTTTGCATGGCCATGGAAAGCACATTCTTCTTGCGCACCATGCCGCCGTAAAACAGTGCCAGACCCGGTAGAGTCATCAGCAACACCAGCGCAGTGGCGGTAATCATCCAGGCAGTATCACCTGAATTCAATGTATCTTCGGCAAATGCCATACCCGGCATCAACAGCGCCATGGGAAGCATCAAGCCGATTCTGAACATGATTTTTTTCATGATTTTATTCCTCTCCTTTTTAATTATGACTTAACTTAGTGCATCAGCATCGGTTTCACCGGTGCGGATACGAATAACTTTCTCGATATTGGTTACAAAAATTTTGCCGTCACCGATTTTGCCTGAACGCGCCGCATCAACAATGGTGCTCACCACTTCATCAACCCGATCAGCAGACAGGACTGTGGAGATTTCTGTCTTTGGTACAAAATCCACATTGTATTCAGCCCCGCGATAAAGCTCGGTATGTCCTTTCTGGCGACCATGACCGCGCACTTCAGTAATGGTCAGGCCGGTAACACCGATCTCAATCAGGGCATCTTTGACTTCGTCGAGTTTGAAAGGCTTGATAATGGCTCGAATCATTTTCATATATATTTCCTCCTGAGAATTAAATGAATGAATAACTTGGGTATGAAAATGAAAGGGCGGTGGTAACCACCCCTTCATATGATTATGCAGATTAAAAGGCCACATTCACACCGAATACGGTGTTAATGTCCGACTGCGTTTGATAGATATAGCGCTGACCATCCAATGCTGTCGAGACAACAGGAATAATAATGTTGAGCGATGGCGTAATCGTAAGACCCGAAACCTCGAAGTCCCTGCTCGCACCAACCGTAATGACCTGAATACCATCATTAATTACTCCGGACAATTCGGCGGCAACACGCGTAGGATCATTGTCATATTTAGCAAATGAAACCGTGACGGATAAATCATAATCACCCAGAGAAGTGCTTGCGCCAACATCTACCCAGATATCACCTGTGATGTTCAGGTTATTTACCAGAGCACTGGCATCAGCTACGGTGTAATAAACAGTAGCAAAAGGCGAAATTTTCGCATCATAGGAAATGCCGCCATATGCCTCGACGAAGTTTGCCGTGGAATCCCGCAGGTAGGTATAGTAGATACCACCAACGGTATAACCAAAGTTTCCGATACTACCGGAATAATCCAGCGTCCAGTCGAATTCAATCGCATCCTGACCGGCAAACTGTGGTGCCGGCGATGCAAACGTATTGGAAGCCCATCCGGAGGCGCTCAGCGTACCCGGGCCAACATCAGCACTGACAGACACATCACCTTGGACGGCTGCCTTATTGACGTTCTGTGGCGCACCACGCCAGATGTATTGGTTGTACACGCCAATATCTCCGGCCACAGCCAACCCGTCAGCTTGAGCTTCAACAACACCTGCACCCATGCCCAGAATTCCAGCCATCAGCATTGCAATAAATGTTTTCTTCATTTTTACTTGTCTCCTTGATTTAGTTAATGCAACCAGAAGCTGCTTGCCCTATGTAGCACCCCATGTGCCAAATATAATAAATTGTGACAATTCAAATATAATCAACAGGTTAATGAAACATTCACATGCTCTTCCAGCCCTCATTTGATTAAACTATATGCAAGACTGATTATATTATATGCATAGATGTGGAACTGAAAATGTGCCTGGGGTGCTGTTATTGTATGCAAAGGAAAAACGTGGCTTCGCCTTTGCTCGCAAAATCAGATGCTCGCGTATTTAGATCTTAAGTTGGCACAGCCTTTTTCCTCGCAGTCACATAAAGCGCTATGCCTGTAAATAGCATGCCGCCAACAATGTTACCCAGAATGACCGGTATCTCATTCCAAAGCCACCAGTCAGCCACCGTGACATTGGCTCCAAACATGATACCGGCCGGAATGACAAACATATTGACGATGGCATGCTCATAACCCAACGCAAAAAAAGTCATGATCGGCAGCCACATGGCTGCGATTTTGCCAATGGTTGTTGTCGAAGTCAGCGCCATCACCGCACCCAGCGTCACCATCCAGTTACACAGCATTGCACTGGTAAAGGCGGAGATCGTGCCAGCGAAGCCCAGATTGGCATAAGCAAGCGTTTTCTTCTCAGCAATAGCCATAATCTTCTTTGTGGCAGCAATGGTTGTGGGATCGATATGGCCCATCTTTGTCATAACGATGTAATACATAAAGGCATACAGAACGCCACCAATCAGGTTGCCAATCAGCACCCATGTCCAGTTAAATGCCAGCTTGCCCATGCTGGTTCTGCCATCCATAACCGCAATCGGCATCAGGGCGAAGTTGCCCGTCGCCAGTTCCAGCCCCAGCAGAATGATCATGACAAAGCCAACCGGGAAAATTATCGCCCCCACAATGCCTATACCGGTTTGCGTGATTGCAGTAATAGCAAGGGTAGTGGCGTAACCCAGAAATACACCCGATAATATTCCTCTTATCAGGAGGTCTTTTACGAATAGCCCCCCTTTGCTGGCACCTGCCCTCAACATGTTTTCAACAACATCTTCCGGTTTTACATAAGCCACTTTTCTTCTCCTTTGTTTATCTGTTCTTTTATATTCATTATTAATATATTTATAGTTGTAGTAACACTTCTCCATCAATAATTTTTACTGCATAGATCTTTACGCAGCCGGAATTTGGTGGCAGCACTTCGCCAGTTTCCAAATTAATTTTCTGGGCGTGCAGTGGACAGATGATGGTATCACCGCTGACTATGCCTTCGGCCAATGGCCCCTGCTTATGAGGGCAACGGTTATCGACTGCTCTGATACGGTCATTGCTCAGGCGGAACAGAGCGATCTCCATCTGACCGGCACGCACCGTGCGTCCACCTAGTCGGGGGATTTCTTCGATCTGGCAGATTGACTGCCATTTTACTGCTGCTTGACTATTCATCTCACCACTCATGCGTTCACCACCTGTACCGGGATTTCAATCGGCGTGTATTCATTGAATTGCCTCATTTGGCCGGGCTGCTTTTCATCCTTCAAACGTTCCTGCCATGGATCGGTTGTCAGTGTGGACAGATACAGATCCATGCGTTCAACCAGGGCCTGGCGATTCTCGACGTCTTCTACAACCGCCTGTTTGACCTTCTCCAGGCCAATGCGTTCCAGCCACGGGGCACAACGCTCGTTATGACGACCTGTTTCACGGTAATGCTGTAAATATGCCTTGGCGATCTCCACAACCTCGTCATCGCTCTTGACCAGACAGAGCAGATCACAGGCGCGCACTTTCACGCCGCCGTTGCCGCCGACATAGATTTCCCAGCCGCCCTCAACGCCAACCACGCCCAGATCCTTGATGGTCGCTTCGGCGCAGTTTCGTGGGCAGCCGGAGGCTGCAAGTTTTGTCTTGGCCGGATACCAGCTGCGATCAAATATTTCTTCCAGCCGGATGCCCATGGCCGTGGAGTTCTGCGTGCCAAAGCGACACCATTCGGAACCGACACAGGTTTTCACAGTCCGCAACGCCTTGCCGTAGGCGAATCCGGATGGCATATCCAGATCGCGCCATACCGAAACAAGATCCTCTTTCTTTATACCATACAGGCCGATACGTTGACCGCCGGTAATTTTGATGGTTTTAATATTGTATTTTTTGGCCACCTCGCCAAGGCGAATCAGATCATCTGCCTTGGCCTCGCCACCATGAATACGCGGAATCACCGAGTAGGTGCCATCCTTCTGGATATTGGCATGCATCTTCTCATTGACGACCCGGGAATAGCGATCATCTTCCGCTTCCAGCGGCCAGATCATGCCAGTATAGTAGTTGATGGCGGGGCGGCATATATGACAGCCCTCACCCTTCCAGAGCAGCACTTCCATCGTCTCGTGTACGCCGGTCAGATGCTGATTCCTGATTTCATCCTTAACCTCTTCATGGCTTAATTTGGTACATCCGCAGATTGATTCTTTCTCTGCCGACGCATCAAAGGCTGTGCCAAGCACCGAGGCCAACAGCTGCTCCACCAGCCCGATACAGCCGCCACAGGAACCTCCCGCCTTGGTGCAGGCCGTCACCTCCTTGCGCGTGGTACAGCCTTCTTTGGCGATGGCATCAACGATGGTCTTTTTAGTCGTGCCGTTGCAACCGCAAACAATAGTATCGTCGGTCATGGCCGAGATCTGATTGATGCCCGAGTGGCCGGAATCGCCCAGAGATGACTGACCGAATAACAACGATGAGCGCCTGGCGGAGACATCCTTGCCCTCCTGCAACATATTAAAGAAGCTCGGGCCGTCAGCAGTGTCGCCAAACATGACCGCACCGGTAATTTTATTATCCTCCAGCACCAGTTTTTTGTATATGCCGCCTGACTTGTCCAGATATTCAATAACATCCGCTTCAGCGGAACCATGAAAATCACCGGCGGAAAAAACATCGACATCGGTAATTTTAAGACGGGTGGAAACGGCTGTTCCGCCATAGCTCTTCAAACCCTGACCGGTGATCAGATTAGCAAGGATTCTGGCCTGCTCGAACAGTGGTGCAACAGTGCCATAGGTCGTCCCCCGATGTTCAACGCACTCACCTACCGCGCAAATCGATGGATCGGTTACAGTCTGCATATGGTCATTCACAACAATGCCACGATTGCAATATATGCCGGCATCTCGGGCCAGTGCGATATTGGGGCGAATGCCCACAGCCATAACCAGCAGATCGCAATCCAGCATCGAACCATCGGCAAACAACAGGCCTGTGGCGCGCTCTTTGCCCAGAATCGCAGCAGTCAGTGTTGACAGGCGAAATTTAATACCCTGCCCTTCAAGAGATGTCTGCAACATATCACCAGCGATCTGATCCAGTTGCATATTCATCAGCGTGGGCTGATCATGAATCACCGTCACATCCATACCGAGACTAACCAGACCCTTGGCCGCTTCAAGACCCAGCAAACCGCCGCCAATCACTGCTGCTGTTTTATATTTTTTGGCCGCCTCGAACATGATTTCACAATCTTCAATATTGCGAAATGAGATGATGCCTTCCTTATCTGCACCGGGAATTGGAATCATGAACGGGTTAGAGCCTGTAGCGATAATCAGATTATCATATTCAGCCTCAGTGCCATCTTCAGCAACAACCTTTTTATAACCACGCTGAATTTCCCTGATCTGTTTGCCCATATGCAAAGTGATACCGTTGTCCGCATACCATTGTTCATCATTTAAGATGATATCCTCAATCGCCATATCGCCGGCCAAAACAGGCGAGAGCAGGATGCGATTATAGTTCGGATGCTTTTCAGCGCCGAATATCGTGATGTCAAACATGTCCGGATTGGCTTCAAGAATTTCTTCAATCGTACGCACACCAGCCATGCCATTACCAATCATTACCAGTTTCTTCTTACTGCCCATTTCAACCTCGAGAAAAAAATTTTATGTATATGGATATAAAGCAACTTGGATGCCATGCAGTTTTTTACGGAAACCCACAGTAGATTGCTATATTTCGATTATAGTTTAAGCAGTGTATTAGAATTGTGCCTATTATATAAGCATGATTTATCATTCGTTTAGACTTTCCAAACCTCTCACCTCGCGCCTTGAGTGGCTTGTATGGGGCAGCATCGCTTCAGTCAGAATTAATGTTAACAGGCGCTTACATTCAAGTTAGGCTTTGGCCACTTTATATTAAAAAGGTTTATTTATGCACACAGATTTCACATTCGCCCCATGGGGCATGGTCTTTGCAGCTTTGATGTATGTCATTGGCAATGGCGTATGGATCAATCACCTGGCACGGCAAAAGCCCTGGCTGGGCTGGTTGATGTGGAGTATCAGTGCAATTCTAATCATTTTTGTTGGTGCAATCATTGAATTACGGTTGGCTGGAGGCTCCGGTATCCTGAACAAACTGACATCGGTTAATGTCGAAAATCACTGGATTGTGGTAACGCTTTATGCTCTGCTGTCGATTCCCGGTGCCGCCAGCGTACTGTTCCGGCAGAGTGTGGACTGGACACGACTGGCTGTGCTCGCAACAACTCTGATTGTATTTATTCCATTGGGCGCACAACTGAATGACCCGGAAAATAATCGCTTGATTCTCAGCCTGGGGGTCACTCTGGCAATCTGCGGCCTGTTGTGGATCTGGTCTATGATGCTGGACTGCGAACCTGTGCATAAGAGGAAAACCGTACCGCTTGAAGAAATGTCGCAATGAAACATACGGGAGCCCGTGCCGGTACGCTGATTGAGGCGTTGCCCTATCTGCAACGTTTTTCCGGCCAGACCATTGTCATCAAATATGGGGGTAATGCCATGGTTGATGAAGAGCTGAAAACCGGTTTTGCCACCGATATTACGCTGCTCAAGCAGGTCGGCATAAATCCGGTAATTGTGCATGGTGGTGGCCCACAGATTGGTAAGCATCTGGCCAGGATCGGCAAAGAGGCCAAGTTCATTGATGGCATGCGGGTCACTGACAGTGAAACCATGGACGTGGTTGAAATGGTACTGGCCGGTTTGGTTAATAAAGAAATCGTAGCCAATGTCAATAAAGCAGGAGGCAAGGCTATCGGACTCTCCGGCAAGGACGGCGACCTGATTTGTGCACGGAAAATGAAAATCGAACGTAATGCTCCGGAGCTGGATGTGCCTGAAATCATCGATCTCGGTCATGTCGGCAAGGTGCATGCCATCAACACCGGCATACTCAATCTGCTGGATCAGGATCGGTTTATTCCGATTATCGCGCCTGTCGGTTACCACAAGGAAGCGAGCCAGAGCTATAATATCAATGCTGATCTGGTGGCAGGTGCGATTGCCGAGGCGCTCGGCGCAGCCAAGCTGATGCTGTTGACCGATGTGGTTGGCGTTCTGGATCAGGACAAGCAACTATGTTCAACCCTGACAACGGCGAAAACCACAGCCTTGATTGAAGATGGAACCATTGCCGGTGGCATGATTCCCAAGGTTCAGTGCTGTCTGGATGCAGTAGCAACCGGAGTATCTCAGGCACATATTATTGATGGCCGTGTCCCGCACGCCCTGCTGCTGGAAATTTTTACCGATGAGGGTGTTGGCACCGTTTTCAGCCAGGATTAACGTGCAATTAGACCCCGCTACCAGAGCCAATAAATCCAGCCCTCCTGCTTTCCTCGGACAAGAACAGTACAGTGCCTGGTTGCCAAATAATCAAACAGGGCATAATGTGCCCTGTTCAAATGCAAACAATAAATTATAGCTGTATAATGTAGCAAATTCATGCAGCGAACAGAGACCCATTACAGGAAAAACTACCATAGCCGAAGTGGGATAAGGAGGGAATGCATGGGCAAAGTTACAACATCTCAGACATCCGAAAGCAGACTCATGCTTCAAAATCCAGATGCTCACATCGATCACCTTGTAACAAAAGATAATCCTGAGCATGTCGACAATGAGAGAGAGTTGCTCAGCGCCCAAATGAGTGAATCCCGCTCAATTTCAAAAGAAACCCATATATTCTTAAATGAAACCGGGGCATATAGTAATCCTCAGCACACAAACGTTACATCTGACTTTTCAAAAATGATGTTTAAGGCTCAGCGCTACTCACATAGCCAAATTGAGATTCAGGCAAATATGCTGCTTAAAGAATTGTGGCTAAAGAGAGAACAGATGTGGGGATGGACTCCATCTGATCCAACAATCGTAATAGATCCAGCCAAAGGGCTCGAACTGTTAGGTTTCAGCATCTCTTACGAGGAGGATTTGGGATCTTATTATTCTGATAGTGGTGATGTGAAGATAGCAGGTGTGATTAACGACGAAACAAAGTCGGTTCACGTTTCAAGGCAATTCCCGCAAAGTACGCTGTGTTTCACTGCTGCGCATGAATTGGGCCATGCTGTCCTTCATGACACCAGTAGCTCTATTCATCGCGACAGAGCATTAAATGGCGAAACTTTATCACGGGAACAGATCGAACTTGAGGCTGATAAATTTGCTACCTTCTTCCTCATGCCGGCCAAGCTGGTTCAATCACGCTTTATTGAGATATTTGGCACTAAAAGCTTCTCGTTAACTGAAGACACCGCTTTTGCGCTATCTTGCAGTTCTTTAATGAAAGTACGGAAAAAATATAAAACGCTACGGCATATCTCTCGATTACTTGCCGGCACTAAAAGTTATGGTGGTCGAAACCTTTATTCATTAGCAGATCAGTTCCGTGTTTCAGTTGGAGCAATGGCTATTCGACTTGAGGAACTGGATCTGATTGAGAGGCCTGCACATCGTTCCTGATTGACCAGCGTCATGACATCTTAAATGATTCCACACTTAAAAGGTGAACTTTGACGTAGAAATGTTTATGCTGCGCCGCCTTTTATTATTATCTACAGGAGAATAAACCATGGCTTTAAACGTCTATTATGATAAAGACGCTGATCTTTCAATCATCAAGAGTAAAAAAGTAGCAATCATTGGCTACGGATCACAGGGTCATGCACATGCAAACAACCTGAAAGATTCCGGTGTTAATGTAGTTGTTGGTTTGCGTGCCGGTTCTTCTTCTGTTGCCAAAGCGGAAGCTGTCGGCCTTACAGTCAGCAATGTTGCCGATGCTGTCGCAAGCGCTGATATTGTCATGGTGCTCACACCTGATGAGTTCCAGTCTGTATTGTATCGCGAAGAGCTGGAACCCAACCTGAAACAGGGCGCGACGCTGGCCTTCGCTCACGGTTTTGCCGTTCATTACAATCAGGTCACTGCACGTGCCGATCTGAATGTAGTCATGATTGCGCCTAAAGCTCCGGGACACACGGTGCGCTCTGAATTCGTCAATGGCGGCGGCATCCCTGATCTGATCGCGGTTCACCAGGATGCAACCGGCGATGCCAAAGAAATTTGCCTGTCTTATGCCTCTGCCATCGGTGGCGGTCGCACCGGCATCATCGAAACCACTTTCAAGGATGAAACCGAAACCGATTTGTTCGGTGAACAGGCTGTTCTGTGTGGTGGCGCAGTTGAACTGGTCAAGGCCGGTTTTGAAACCCTCACCGAAGCCGGTTATGCGCCAGAAATGGCATATTTCGAATGCCTGCATGAGCTGAAGCTGATTGTTGACCTGATGTACGAAGGCGGCATTGCCAATATGAACTATTCCATCTCCAACAATGCGGAATATGGCGAGTATGTAACCGGCCCGAAGGTGATCAATGAAGAATCCCGCAAAGCTATGCGTGAAGCCCTGCACAACATCCAGACTGGCGAATATGCCAAGCAGTTTATTGCCGAAGGTGCAACCAACTACCCTTCCATGACCGCCTACCGCCGCCTCAATGCAGCCCACCCTATTGAGCAGACCGGCGAAAAGCTGCGCGCCATGATGCCCTGGATCAAAAAGATCGTAGACAAATCCAAGAACTAATCATTCTTACCCTAAGTCAAAAAAGGAGGCCAATCGGTCTCCTTTTTTATGCTGCCGAACATTGATACTAAGCCCTTCATAAATACAGCCAGTAGCGTTATGATTACAAGATGAAAGGCAAACGGGAATGTGATGGCAGGAAACTAAACCAGAGTCAAAGGAAGCCTTGCGGCTTCGAGGCGTCCAGCAGATTCTGGACGGCAAGACACCAGAAATAGTTGCCAAATCCTTTGAGATGTATGTCCGGACTGTTTACAAATAGCTTGCGGCGTATCATTACGGTGGATGGGAAGCACTGAAGTCTAGTAGCATATCTGGTCGGCCACCGAAGCTCAGTGGAGAGCAAATGCAGTGGTTGGCGACAACAGTGAATGACAAGAACCCATTGCAACTGAATTTTGTTTATGCGCTATGGACATTAGGCATGATTCGCCAGGTGATCCGAGATCAGTGGCACCTCATTGAGTGAGGTGTCTGTGGGTCGTGTCATGCGTCGCCCGGGGTTTACGCCACAACGTCCGCTACATCGCGCATGGCAACGGGATGAGGTATTGGTGAACGAATAGATGGCGGTTGAATATCCAAAGATCAAGGCACGTACTAGAAATGAAGGGGCGACTATCTTTTTTGGTGATGAATCGGGTATTCGGTCTGACTATCACTCTGGTACGACATGGGGCAAGTCGGGAGAAACACCAGTGGTGAGTGTGACAGGCTCCAGGTACAGGTTAAATATGATCTCAGCTGTCAGTGCCAAAGGTGAAT
>JAJRTX010000213.1 GCA_021545665.1 Zetaproteobacteria bacterium | reverse complement strand
CCCATCCAGGTTTACCAGACTCGGCGGCAAGATTCCCAAGGGTGTGCTGCTGGTTGGGCCTCCGGGCACCGGTAAAACATTGCTGGCGCGCGCCATTGCCGGAGAGGCCGATGTGCCATTTTTCTCTATTTCCGGCTCCGAATTCGTTGAAATGTTCGTTGGTGTGGGTGCATCCCGTGTGCGTGATATGTTTGAACAGGCCAAAAAGAGTGCGCCATGCATTATCTTTGTCGATGAAATTGATGCCATGGGGCGTCATCGGGGTGCAGGTGTTGGTGGCGGTAACGATGAACGCGAGCAGACATTGAACCAGTTGCTGGTTGAGATGGATGGCTTTGAATCGAATGAAGGTGTGATTCTGGTGGCGGCAACCAACCGTCCTGATGTGCTTGACCCTGCACTGCTGCGACCTGGCCGCTTTGACCGGCAGGTGGTGGTGCCGCGTCCTGATATACTGGGTCGTCAGCAGATTCTGAAAGTACATATGCGCAAAGTGCCGCTGTCCAGCGATGTGGATGTCAAGGTGCTGGCGCGTGGAACCCCCGGTTTTTCCGGTGCTGATCTGGCTAATCTGGTGAATGAAGCTGCGCTGAATGCAGCTCGCTACGATCGGGATAAAGTCATGGGTGCTGATTTTGAAACGGCGAAAGATAAAGTCATGATGGGTACGGAACGGCGTTCGATGATTATATCTGACGATCAGAAGAAAACGACGGCTTATCATGAAGCCGGGCATACGCTGGTTGCCAAACATCTGAAAAATGCCGACCCCGTTCATAAGGTGAGCATTATTCCTCGCGGGCAGGCTCTGGGGATTACCATGCAGTTGCCGGAAGAGGATAGATTTAATCACGACAAGGAATATTTACGGGATCAGATCGCCATCATGATGGGTGGCAGGCTGGGCGAGGAACTGGTGCTGAACCAGATGACAACCGGTGCTTCCAATGATTTTGAAAGGGCAACGCAACTGGCCCGCAATATGGTGACGCAATGGGGTATGTCCGATGAGCTGGGGCCGATGGTTTATGGCGAACGGGAACACGAACCTTTCCTTGGTCGTGAAATTACGCGTCAGACCAATATTTCAGAAGAAACCGCCCGTAAAATCGATGGAGTGGTACGTGCACTGGTTGAGGAAAACTATGATCGTGCCAAAAAGATTCTCGAAGAACATATGGATCAGCTACATCTGATTGCCAAGGGTCTGATTAAATACGAGACGCTGGATGGTAAAGAAATTGACCGTATTATGAAGGGAAAGCAGTTACACCGCGATGAGGATGGAGCTGCTGGGAAGCCGTCAGATAAGACATCTCCTGATGAACCAGAAGCCAAAGTTGATATTGGTGACGATGGTGAAGCAAAAGCTTCCGGTGACGAGGCTGGCCAGGCGAGCTGATGGTTTCATGCTGGCATCGCCCGGTTGATGGCGATGCATGGATTATGGGGGTTCTTAACTGCACCCCCGATTCGTTTTCGGATGGCGGCCATTATGTTGATTTTGAAGCGGCTGTTGCGCATGCCCTCGCAATGTTTAGTTCCGGAGCTGCCATTGTTGATGTTGGTGGTGAATCCACACGGCCAGGAGCACAGTCTATTGTGGTCGATGAGGAGTTGCGCCGGGTGGTACCGGTGGTTCGTGAGTTGGTTCAGCAGGGCTGCAGGGTTTCTATCGATACCATGAAGGCAGAAGTTATGCGGCAGGCCATCAGGGTCGGTGCATCTTTGGTGAATGATGTGAGTGCTTTACGCCATGATCCAGAAAGCCTTGGTGTTGTGGCGGATACAGGCGTAAATGTATGTCTGATGCATATGCAGGGTAATCCTGGAAATATGCAGCAGCAGCCGAAATATGATGATGTACTGACTGATGTTCTGTATTTTTTTGAACAGCGAATTGAAGCCTGTTTAGCTGCAGGGATATCTGAATCGTCCATTTTGCTTGATCCAGGCATTGGCTTTGGCAAACGATTGCAGGATAATATTGTTTTGATTCATGGCATACGCGAGATTAAGAAAAAGTTTTCCATGCCTGTACTGCTTGGGGTATCACGGAAGTCTTTTTTGGGGTAGCTGACGCATAGCCCGGTGAGTGACCGTGAGCTGGAAACAGCTGTTGCGGGAGGATTCTGCATTGCTGCGGGGGCAGATATGCTTCGTGTTCACAATGTCGGTTTGCAGGGTAGAGCTATTCGTGTCGCTTCCGCTTTGGCAGCCTAGGCCTTGCAAGCTTGGATTATCTAACTAACCTTAACCTGACTTATTTATGAATAAGCTAGGCTAAGCTCTACAGGTACTGAAGAAGGGGATGTCACAAGCGTGAATAATTGGCAATTTGGCGTTCTGGATGCGATCGATATCATGGTTGTGGCGGTGGTGGTTTACTTCTTCTTACGCTTGGTTCGTGGCACACGTGCCGTGCAAATGTTGATAGGCATAGCCATTGTCGTTGTTGCTTATGAAATGGCACGTACCTTTGGTTTGTTTACAGTTGAATGGATGTTCGGGCATTTTTTCTCTGCATTCATGGTTATTCTGGTAGTGCTTTTTCAGCAGGAAATAAGACGCGCCCTGATGCGTGTCGGGGTCAACCCCCTGACTACGGGAAATACTCCTGCCGAGGCTATGCTTGATATTCTTGTTGAGTCGGCATTTTCGCTGGTGCACCGTGGCTGGGGTGGATTACTTGTCATTGAACGGGAAACGGGTTTAAGGCATCTGTATGAATCTGGCGTGGAAATGAATGCACCGTTAAGGCCCGATATGATTCAGGCTTTGTTTTGTCCTGATGCACCCATGCATGATGGGGCTGTTATTATCTGCCACGAAGCAGGTGGAGGTCGGATTATGGCAGCCAGGGTGTTGTTACCACTGGCGCAGGCAACTGCTGTTCCAGGCGACTTTGGAACGCGGCATCGTGCAGCTGTTGGCCTGACGGAAGAGACAGATGCTCTGGTCATCGTTGTTTCTGAAGAGCGGGGTGACATTCACCTTGTAGAAGAGGGTCGGTTGGGCGCCTCCCTGTCCAGTCTGGAACTGCGTGATGCTTTGGAACAACACCTATCTTCCATGTCATTAAAACAACAGAAAGCAGACAATAACCTGACGGGGCATGCCTGATGCAAAAGTCGTTAGATTTATTCCGCCGTTTCAGCCTGCAGTTTTGGGCTGTTGTGATAGCCGTTGCATTATGGTTACAGGTACATGGGCAGGGGGAAGGTTCATTGAGTATGGACGTTCCTTTGCAAGTGCAGGGCTTGCCGATGGATATGGTGATTGTAAATGATCTTCCCGATCATGTTCGCATTACGGTCAATGGTTTGCAGACGCGTCTGAGAGATTTACGCCAGGAAGATTTAACAGTGCCAATCAATGTCTCGGATATGACTTCACCTGGTGTGGTTGAACGTGCATTACAACTCTCGGAGGTCTCGCTACCAGTTGGTTTGCGTATAGAGAAAGTTCAACCGGATCGTCTTAAATTGCAGGTTGACCGGATGGTGAAACGTTCTATACCAGTGCGTGATCATTTTGAATTACCCGAGGGATGGCATGCTAGAAATGTAACACTGACTCCAAAAAATGTAGAACTTACTGGACCGGAAGTCTGGCTGGAGGCCTTGCGCGAAGTTGAGACTTCACCCATTAGGCCTGATTTAAAATCCGGTATTTTTGAGACAAAAACAGGGGTTGAAAGTCCTTCCGGCAAGGCGATTCGTCTGGTTGACAGTAAAGTGCAGATAGTTGTGAAAGCAGTATTAACACAGGAGTCGGAAACGCCGCAGGTTAAAGATTTATCAGGAGGAACGAAGTGAGACGCTATTTTGGTACCGACGGCGTGCGGGGAACGGTAAATCAACTGCCCATGACGGCCGAATTTGCACTGTCTTTGGGGCGCGCTGCGGGCCATGTTCTAACCCGTCATTTGAAACATAAGCCGCACATTCTGATTGGCAAGGATACCCGTTTGTCAGGATATATGATCGAGTCTGCTTTGTGTGCAGGGCTGACAGCACAGGGGATGAATGTCTTGCTTGTAGGACCGGTTCCTACACCTGCAGTTGCTTATCTTACACGTAGCCTGCGCGCTGATGCAGGTGTCATGTTATCAGCGTCGCATAATCCAGCTGGTGATAATGGTATTAAGTTTTTTGGTGCTGACGGTTATAAATTACATGATGGGATTGAGACTGAGATTGAGCATTGCCTGGAGAATCTTCCACCATTACCGCCAGCACTGGATATCGGTAAAGCTGCCCGGGTTGACGATGCCAGAGGTCGTTATATTGAGTTTCTGAAAGCGTCTTTACCACGCGGACTGCGACTGGATGGACTTAAAGTGGTGGTTGATTGTGCCAATGGGGCAGCTTATGACGTGGCACCACGGATGCTTAAAGAGCTGGGATGTGAGGTGATCAGCATGTTTGCCGAGCCTGATGGTTATAATATTAACCGTGAGTGTGGTTCAACCTATCCGGAGTCCATGATGCAGCGGGTTGTGGAGACGGGGGCGGATGCCGGACTGGCTCTGGATGGCGATGCGGACCGGTTGATAGCTTGCGATAGCGATGGGCGCATAGTCGATGGTGACCGGGTGATTGCCATTCTGGCTGAACATGCGCATCGGCATGGGTTGTTGGCGGGACAGGGCGTAGTGACAACCATTATGAGTAATATGGGATTGGAGCGTTATCTTGCCGGGATAGGACTTGCCATGTTTCGTGCTGATGTAGGTGATCGATATGTACTTGAGATGATGCGCGAGAAAGGTTGCAATATTGGTGGTGAACAGTCCGGGCATATGATCCTGCTGGATTATAATACCACGGGAGATGGTCTGATGACAGCTCTGCAACTGCTTTCAGCCATGCGTGAGCAGGATAAGCCGATGCAGGACCTGGCCATAGATATGACGCTGTTTCCGCAAAAGTTATGGAATATAACGATGCCTGAACGTAAAAATGTAATGGCGGATTTGTTTGTGCAACAATTGATTACTCATGCTGAGAACAGACTAAATGATTCTGGTCGGATCAATGTTCGGATGTCTGGAACTGAACCAAAATTAAGGATCATGGTTGAGGCAGCGGACGATAGCTTGATGCTTGATGTCGGCGAATCTCTGGCTCAGGCCATCAGCGAGCATATTTGCCAATAAATTGGTAGCTCTTCAGCACATATATGATAAAAGAAGAGTCAAAAACTTTCACAGGTCATTCCTGCGCATCCATGTGCTCACGACATTTGGGCATCCTGCCCATCACAGGGCACGCAAAGGTGCATAGAGGAAAAGGTAGACACCAGTTTTTCCTGGAAAAAGGGGACTATTGTAGTGTCGGTTTAGCTTCGGCAAGAAGGTCGCTGTCAGGCTCAGGCGCGAAGATTTTTTTTAGCGTCTGCACCAAATATCTGTCGCATATTGGCCTCTTGGTTGCATAATGCGCATTATCTATGGGTATCTAAACAGATTCGGCCTTGAGTTGAAATAAGTGCTCAGGCATGGCCAACCTGACTGGATAACTTGGCACGATCAATACCCATGCAATGCGCGCCAAAATTCCAGCGTTGCTCAGGCGGTTCCTGAAAGATAATCTGATGGCTGGCCGGAGCCACCAGCCAGTCATTGTTTGCCAGTTCGTTCTCAATCTGTCCGGCAGCCCAACCGGCATAACCGAGCAAGAGCAGAAAATGCTCAGGCCCTTCACCCAGGGACAGTGCTTCAAGCACATCACGGGATGCGGTCAGATGTAATTCAGGTGTGATCTGGGTAGTGGATTCGTAGATATGCCAGCCGTCATGCAGAACAAAACCACGAAATTCATCCACAGGTCCCCCTTCAAAAACCTGATGAGCATTGTTTTCAGTTTCATGCTGTGTCTGCGTACTCTGGAGGCCCAACTCAGTTAAGACATCCAGCACACTGATCTGACGTGGTTGGTTGATAATCAGACCCATACAGCCGTCATTATCATGGTGACAAATCAATACTACTGCATCTTTGAAATTCGGATCCTGTAGCGAAGGCATGGCAAGCAGTAGCTGTCCGGCAAGCTGATTAATTTGCATCCGGTCTCCTTCGATTATTGTACAGTGTCAGCAGACACTGTGCTTCTTTCAGCCATTTGACGCGCCATACCTATGGCCGCAACCAGACTACTACAGGATACCTGATCCGATCCTGCACGCGCCAGTGCTGTTCCATGATCAACACTGGTGCGGATGAACGGAAGGCCCAGTGTGATATTTACAGCCTCTCCAAAACAGAGAGCCTTTATAGGAATCAGAGCCTGATCATGGTAGCAGCAGATAATAGCATCAAAAGTTCTACGCATAGGTGCTGAAAATATTGTATCGGCCGGTAGCGGCCCGGTTACGTCCAAACCTTCAGTTTGAAGCAGATTCACAGCCGGTTCAAGAATATCAATTTCTTCATGACCAAAGTGCCCCTGTTCTCCGGCATGAGGATTCAGGCTACACAGGCCAAGGCGCGGTTTTTCGATGCCGAAACAGCGATGCATATCATGATGGACTATCCGTATCGTTTCAACTGTGGTCTGTATGGACAGTGCATTCGGCACATGCCGCAGTGCCAGATGTGTGGTCAACAGAGCGACTCGCAAATCATTGGATGCCAACATCATAACAAAATCTGTTTTCTCATCAGTATGATTTTGACTATGACGTGATATATGCGCTAAAAATTCAGTATGGCCTGGAAACTCAAAACCACAATTGCGCAGAACTGCTTTTTCAATCGGCCCTGTCACCATGCCGCTGGCATAACCATTCAGGCAGGCGTGTGCAGCAGATTCTATGCACTGGATTACTGCTGTGGCGGTTCTTGATGAGGTTTCCCCCATTGATATCTGATCAAATGTCACAGTATCAGGCAATGGATTCCAGCAGTGCAGGGTTTCTTTCACCAGTTCTGTACAATCAGATTCAGGTAATTTGTCCAATGGTTGTACAGATACTATAATGCCAATGTCGTCAGCACGTTGTAAAAGCCAGCACGAAGGGGCTACAATAATTACATTTTCAAATATTTCCGGAGTTTTATTGAATGCCCGGATAATACAGTCCGGACCAATACCAGCAGGCTCTCCGACAGTGATAAGTAAGGGGTTCATGGGGAGTTTTCTTGAATTGTTTCTATTCCTCGGGTTCTGGAGGTGCCCCGGGGTTTCCTGACGGTTTATTGCTCGCGAGTGCATTTATCATGGATGTAATTTCCGCTTCGATCCCCGGGCAGGTTCGCTTTTCAATATTTGCTTTTGCTTTCAAACTGGCAAGCCAGCGTGGTAATTGCTCCTGCATTTCAACATTGGTCAGAATCTGTTGAATCTGTTCACGATGGGCCTCAAATGAATTTGGGTCGATATGGCGTTTGGCAACAATATAAATAATATGCAGGCCAAATGATGATGTGACGACGCCGCTTGTCTGTCCGGCTTGAAGTTCTGATGCAGCTTTTTCAAAAGCAGGAACCATCATGCCTTTCTGAAACCAGCCGAGGTCACCTCCCTTGCTTGCGCTTGGGCCTTGCGATACCTCTTTTGCCCGTATGATAAATTCCTCCTCGCTGGCATCCTTCAAGTCATCAGCGATAGTTTCTGCGCGATGGCGTATCTTGGCACGGGTCGCATCATCAGCAGCCGAAGGGATTTGTAAAAGAATGTGTCGCGCATGTGTCTCATCATAACTTTCACCCTGAACTGCTGCTTCGTGCCAGCGTTCCTCCAGCACTTTGAAAATATGGAAACCACCGGGAGAACGCATCATTTCAGAAATTCCCTGCACAGGGAGTTCAAGCGTTGAGGCAAAGCGTGGAGAAATTCCTCCCGGCATAAACCAGCCCATTTCACCACCCGGGTTACCTTCAGGAGCATTAGAGTTAAGCATCGCCAGTTGCGCAAAATTACCACCATTTAACAGTTGCTGATGGATATTGCGCATTTTATCCCGGATCGCTTTCAGTTGCCGAGGGTCGGGTTCACGGGGTAAGGGCAAGAAAATCTGGGCCAGTCTGACTTCTCTGCGAGGTTTGGGGCTGGCAAGGAATTTCCGATAAAATTCCCGCATGGATTCCTCGCTGACTTTAAGTTTGCCGCGTACTGAAATATTAATCAGTTTGCCAATAAGTAGTTGCTCACGCAGATTAATTTTGTATTCATTAAAAGCCATGCCCTGTTGCTGTAACACTTCCTCGATCTGACCCGGTAGAAGATTGTTTTTGCTTTCAATGTCACTGATGGCTTTTGCCAGTTCCTCATCGTTAATTTCCAGTTTCAGCTTGTGTGCTTCCTGCAATTGCAATACTTTGGTGATGCGGTCATCAAGGACTCGTTTGCCTAGCTCCTTCGCTGATGGCAATTGAGTTGAACCGGACTGTTTCAACTGTAACAGTAGATTTCTGGTATCCTGTTTGATCTCAAAACATGTAACAGCCTCATAGTTGATGACTGAGGCAATGGAATCAAAAGTCTCTCCATGAGCTATTGGGATGATGATCAATAAGCTCACGATCATAGCATAAAAACGCATGAAGCCTCCGTAAGTATTCATAAATAATGGTGATTCCGGCAAAGAGTCACCGTTGAGTCTGTGCTCTAGCATGATTATGAACCGACGCTACCCAGCCCTTTAAAATCAAGCAAGATTCGAAAGCCGAAATCTGCCGAAGAGGATGTGCCACTTGGCCTGTTCAGGCGGTAGGCTTCAACCCCCAGCGACCAGCAAGGGTGTTTATAGGTCAGGCCGAGAGTAGTTCTCTGGGTAAGCTTGAGCAGACTGTCGTATTGCCAGTCTCCGGTAATATGCCAGCGATTGGCAACCTGCGCAGAAGCAGAAACATTCAACAATTGTGATTGGGTTGCGTATCTTGAATCGGTGAACTGGTGGCTGACAAGAAGGCTGTATCCGTTGGTTGAAGAAAAGCTGGCTGCTGAGTTGATGGTGGCCCAATAGCGCTGTGTGGGATTATATTGACCGCTGGCATAGAGGCTCAGGCCACTGACCGACCGCACAATGATTTCTCCCAGCAGGTTTGAAAAAGGGCGCGTTGGTGCGGCTTGCAGCGTCGTATCTACACTCTGGCGCTGTATATCATAGGCAGCACCAGCGCGAATAATGAGAGCGTCACGAGCTGCTGATTCTGTGTTCGGTTTATATTGCAGACGGTTCTCAAACAGAAAGCTGATACGATTTGTTTGTTCAATACGGTCATAACCCGAAAAACGATTGCCGGAGAGCAGGTTGTTCCATGTCAGCTGACCAAAGGCCGAATCAAAGTTGGGTAGAGCAACCTGGTTGGGGGCATTGATAAAGTCGTAGCGTAAAATGGGAGAGAATGTGTGCCTCCAGCTGCGTAGATCGTTGATGCGTTCGAAATCACTACGAACTTCCAGACTTGCTTCTGCGGTAGTTCGAGTGGGTTGTGTATCTGTCAGGATTGCCTGTGATAGCCAGTATCGGGTATGATGGCTTCCAGCCTGTAGTGTGGCGGTGATGCCCCCACCTGCCAGTTCCCATGGTACTTCGATATAGGGATGTAAATCCATGCGCCAGCCCTGCAGGCCGGTTTTACGGTCAAAGCGGGTTGTTTGCTGTTCAAAATAAAGGTTCAGATTTTTATGTGCCGACCATAAGGCCTGGCTTTCCAGTCTGGGCAGAATCTGCAATGTATTTGCATTGCAGGTGAGTAATATATTCTGCTGGTGGCGGACAAGTATTGACCATGCTCCTTCAAAATCTCCGGAACGACCGGATTGGGCGAGTGTGGCAGTACTTTGGAGATAGCGTGCGCTGGAATCTTTCCCGCTGGCAAAATCAGCGAGGTAGTCATGGTCACTGATATGGTCTGCAAGAGCACTAAAATGAATATTCGCCGGCAGTTGCCAGTCTACATCTCCTTGCAAACGGCGGCGAGAGCTACTGGTGAGCGTATCCCTGATAGAGGTGGCATTGAGTTTTGCTCTCCCTGTTCTGGAAATATAACGAAGTTCGGCTTCACCCATAAAACCGCGTGCGCTCATCCAGTGTGGTGTAAGGGTTGCATCCCAGTTGTCTGCAGGGGCAATGTAGAGAGGTAGGCCGAATTCTGTTCCCCGCCGTTTTCCGAAACCTGCCATAGGCATAAGCAGCCCTGTTTTTCGTTCTAATGCCTGCTGCCACCATGGCATATACAGCACCGGAATATGCCAAAGTTCGAAGCGGGAATGTTCAGCTGTCAGTGTGGCATCATTCTGGTTCAACAGAGCATGTTTGGCGGCTATACGCCAAGACTCCTGATCAATAGGACAGGATGAAAAAATAATCTCTTCGGCTTCAAAGGTGTGTTCATCGATACGTTTTACACGCTCGGCAGTCATCCGTTCCCCGCCGGGCAGGGTGATTATAGCCTTTTGCATGCTGCCGGTTTTATTTTCTGTATTCATAGAGGCCTGATCAGCATGAATCGTAGATTTGTCGGATTTGATGATAACATGACCGTGAGCCTCAAGAACATGCTCCTTGGCACGGTAGATCACTTGATCAGCCATCAGTGTATCTGTTTCACGCCTGATCACCACATTGCCACTGGCAATTACAACGCCATCCGCACTCCGCGTGATTTTATCAGCCGTGATGTCCACGGCTTTGGCGTGAGCAGTTGCAAGACCAAACAATAGAATGGCGGGAATAATTAAGCAGATTCGGAGCAGGAGGAGCATGGCGAGGCAGCCTATCTTACATTTTGCAGCCGTCCACTATGCCGGTTTGATAATCAGAGAACCTGCGATATCAGCCTGGTTTTCTGGCCAAACCGAGATAATTGACTGAGAGGTCATCAGATAACGTGAAATGGTCAGTCAGTATTGAGTAGGACATGCCGCGCAGCTCCCTGATTTCAAGGCCTGCTGCTCTCAGGGCATGGTTCATTTCTGAGGGGCGAATGAAGCGGGTGTAGTCGTGTGTACCTTTGGGAAGCCAGTTGAGTATATATTCAGCGCCGATAATAGCTTTGATATAGGAAGTTGGAGTGCGGTTTAAAGTGGCGAAGAAGAAGCTGCCACCGGGCTTGAGCATACTGGCACAGGCGGCCACAGTGCGCTTTACATCCGGCACATGTTCGAGCACTTCCAGACAGGTAACCGTATCATAATGTTCGTTATGGGTTTGCGCCCATGTTTCAGCATCATTGTCTTCATATTCAACAGTTACGCCTGATTTTTCACTATGCAGTCGGGCTACACCCAGTGCTTTGGGTGAGCGGTCAATGCCAGTGATTATGCCGCCACGTCTGGCCATGCCTTCAGCAAGCAGGCCTCCCCCGCAACCCACATCCAATACTGTTGTTCCTGTCAGTGGTGCGTGACGATTAACATAATCCAGTCTTAATGGATTAATCAGGTGTAGCGGTTTAAATTTCCCCTGCGGATCCCACCACTGCTCTGCCATCGCTTCAAACTTGGCAATTTCCTGCTGATCGTAGTGTTCCTTCTGCATGGGCGCAGGCTGCGTTTGCCGGAGAATGAAGGCAAGGTCGTTCTGAAGATTGAGAAACATGGCACGCAAAGGTGCAAAGATCGCCAGGGGTAAGCCTTTTAAAAGCAAGAATAGTTTTTCATGCACGGCTTTACGGGAGTCTGTTTCTTCCTGTTTGCTTCCGGCTTTGCTGCTTCAGGATGAAACTGGGTGTTTTCATCAAAATTCGCAGCTAGCCTGTCCGCATGTTCGGGCGAATAGTTTTGACCAGAATTTTGCAGGCAATACCCACCTTGCTGGGTGTGGCCACACTGGTGTTTTTTCTCTTGCATCTGGTGCCGGGCGATCCTGTTGACGCTCTGCTCGGTGAAATGGCCATGCCCGCAGATCGTGAGGCTTTGCGGGCTGCCCTGCATCTGGATGACCCTATTCTCGTTCAATACGGCAATTATCTAGCGGGCCTTGCATCAGGCAACTGGGGTGAAAGTCTGGTCGATCACCGGCAGGTGCTGGAGCGTATTGTGGAGCGTATTCCTGCAACGGCAGAGCTGGCATCTGTCAGTCTGCTATTGGCTGTCATGATTGCTTTGCCGCTGGGTTACTGGGCGGCGCGCCATGCCGGTCGCAAAGAAGATGTGGCTGCCATGGGTTTTTCACTGATTGGCGTATCTATTCCAAATTTCTGGCTAGGGCCGGTACTGATGCTGATTTTTGCAGTCGGACTCGGCTGGGTTCCCGTTTCAGGTATGGATCAGCCGGGTTCGATGATCCTTCCGGCTGTTACGCTGGGCACAGCTCTGGCCGCTGTTTTATCGCGCATGGCACGTTCATCATGGTTGGAAGCGATGAGCATGGATGCGACAAGAACAGCGCGTGCCTTCGGCATTTCAGAACCCATGATCTGGTGGCGACATGCAGCCAGACTGGCGGCTGTGCCCGTGGTGACCATGTTCGCCCTGCAACTAGGTGCAGTGCTGGGCGGCGCTGTGATTACCGAAACCGTATTTGACTGGCCGGGCCTAGGCCTGCTAACTATTGAAGCGATTCAACGGCGCGATTATCCATTGGTGCAGGGTTGTGTGCTGATGATTGCCGGTTTTTATGTGTTGGCCAACCTGCTGGCTGATTTACTCGGCCTCTGGCTCGATCCGAGGCAGCGTCATGAATAACGTCTTGCTCACTGGAGCTAATTGTGTACGCCCGTCGCGGGCGTGAATTTATGGGGTGAAAGTCCCCTGTGTATGAATCCCATCATTATCGAAAGATGGTGATGCAAACACTAGCTGAAGGCAAGGGCGAAACCGTGAGGTTTGGTCTGGAGGAAGCCGGAGTGCAAAGCTATGAGCCGACGAACAGGAACAGTATACAAGGCCAAGTCTCCGGATAAGTGGGCACAACATCACGAAATCCGGGATTCAGGGGATATGGTAAATGCTGCGGTTGTGTAGTGAAAGTTCACGTCTTTATCCGGGGAGATCTCATCGGCATGCAACACTTGATGCGCTGCCAAAAGACCAGCAAGGCACTGGTTGAATAAGCCTTGGCGCATGGAAGTTTGCTGTTTATGGGCCTGTCGGAAAACGATGTAATCTTGTAGAATAAATGGAAATTATCTAATTGGGGGGATTTCCATGAGTCAACGTAACCAGCCGCATTTTGCGATCTGTCTTGATGAGCTTGTGGTATATGGTCATCCCTACCGCAAGCTTGAAGCTTTAATTGATTTTGAGGATCTAAGTCGTCCTCTTCGATCTCTTTATTCGTCAACAGGTCGTCATGGTTTTGG
>JAJRTX010000212.1 GCA_021545665.1 Zetaproteobacteria bacterium | reverse complement strand
TATTTAACTCAGGAAGTTTCAGCTTGGGTAAAAGATAGAAATGCGATCAAAAGTGAAATGAACTGGCGTTTCACTGTTCAGGATGCAAGAGTTAAATTGAAACACCTGTACCCGACCTTATAATATAGACTGTGTACTAGTATAACTAGCGTTTAAAGTCGGGGCGGCGAGCGTCACTTTATCCCACCACCTGTAACAGAAGTATAGTGCACGGGGTTCGTACTTGTTACGTATGTCAAAGGTATAACTACCATTTTTTTTCAATATATTTCCCAAATAGTTGTAAATGGGAAATCATTTACTATACTAGTCGTAACCAAGGAGGAAAATCATGCGAATTTTAGCTTTATTATTTACTCTACTTGCCTTTTCCATGCCTGCAAATGCAAGTCTGTTCACCGGAGTTGACGAGCGGGGTGAAGCCCTCGCAGCACAACTGCAAGGCAACAATACTTACCATGCCCATCTGGCACGAGAGTTGGCGGCCATAGCCAGTGAAGAAAAAGACCAGCAAGATCTGGATGTTGCACGTGAATTTATCAGAATGGCTGAAGAACATGCAACCCAGGCAGGAGGTTGATGATGAGAAGCCGTTTCATACTCCTTGCTGCCACCGTTTCTTTATCAGCCTGTGCCACATCAATGAATATTGACAGAAGCGAGCTTGCCAATGCGCGCTAAGCTATTGCGGCCGCCAAGCAAGCAGACGCTGAGAAATGCGCTCCTAAACTTCAGGCCCAGGCCGTAGCTACATTGTATCATGCTGCGCATGAATTGAACGAGGGCAACGTTCACCCGGAAGAAACATCCGGCCTGATTGCTAAAGCTGAATCAAAGGCCAAAGAAGCACGTACACAGGCCATTGAGAACTGCAAGCCGAAACCTGTTGAAATTATTTCGTTGAAAGGCGTCAACTTCAAACATGACAGTGCTGAACTGACACCGGAATCAACGGCGATTCTGGATAATGCTGTTGCCACACTGACACGGCGCTCCGATATCAAAGTCGAAGTTGCAGCACATACCGACAGTGACGGTAAAGATACTTACAACCTTGCGCTTTCTGATCGACGGGCAGCAAGTGTTAGAAACTATCTGGCTTCACATGGCATTGATGAGGGCCGTATGGCATCCAGAGGTTACGGTGAAAGTCAGCCAGTTGCCAGTAATTCCACTCAGGAAGGCAAGGCACAGAACCGGCGCGTTGAGCTCCGCGTGCAATAACTCTGACAATCAGGCAAAAGCCTGTTGGAAAAATGGAAATGCGGGTCGTAAATGGCCCGCATTTTTCTTTCCCTGCCACTAAATTCAGATAGACACAGGTACATTTAACACTCATCTAACAACGCCTGGTTCCGGTATATTTTTTACAACAAACAATAACGTAACTAGTGTGCGCCGCCCCGGGAGTTTCCATGTTTCAGTTATATTATAGTCATGCGGCCAAAGCCAAGGATGATATTCTTTCCGGGCTGACCGTAGCCTTGGCACTTGTGCCGGAGGCTGTCGCTTTTGCCTTTGTGGCCGGTGTACACCCACTGGTTGGTTTGTATGCGGCCTTCATGGTCGGACTCATCACCTCTTTGGTGGGTGGGCGTCCCGGTATGATTTCCGGCGCCACCGGGGCTCTGGCCGTGGTGATGGTGGCACTGGTTGCCGAGTATGGCTTGGAATATCTGTTTGCCACCGTCGTTCTAATGGGTGTATTGCAAGTTATTTTCGGACTGCTAAAACTGGGTAAATTCATTCGCATGGTGCCCTATCCGGTATTGCTCGGTTTTGTAAACGGGCTGGCCATCGTGATTTTCCTGGCCCAGATGGGTCAATTTCAAATTACCAGTACAGACGGCATAACAACATGGATGAGTGGTGCCCCACTGTACATCATGCTGGGACTGGTAATATTAACTATGATAATTATGTATTTTTTACCCAAACTCACACGCGCCCTTCCTGCCGGCCTGGTGGCTATAACCATTGTTTCACTGATTGTTATTTTTGCTGGACTGGACACAAAATCAGTTGGTGATATCGCCAGAATAGGCGGTGGCTTGCCACCTCTCCATATCCCTGATATCTCATTCAATCTGGAGACACTGCAGATTATCTTTCCCTATGCCGTCATTCTGGCTGCTATCGGTCTGATTGAATCGTTACTGACCATGAGTGTGATCGATGAAATGACCGATACGCGTGGTCAGGGTAACCGTGTATCTATGGGTCAAGGTGCTGCCAATATAGTGACCGGCTTCTTTGGCGGCATGGGTGGATGTGCCATGATCGGCCAGAGCATGATCAACATCTCATCCGGTGGCCTGCGCAATCTATCCGGTATTGCCGCAGCACTGTTCCTGCTCAGTTTCATCCTGTTCGCCTCACCACTGATTGAAATAATTCCGGTGGCTGCACTGGTCGGCATCATGTTCATGGTGGTAATCGGAACCTTTGAATGGGGTAGTTTCAATCTTCTCAACAAGGTTCCTCGCGAGGATTCATTTGTCGCCATTCTTGTTGCCGCTGTCACCGTAGCATCCGACCTTGCGATTGCCGTGATTGTTGGTGTGATTGCCACAGCCCTTATCTTTGCCTGGAAGCAGGCTCGTCACGTATATGCCGAAACCCATCTGAATAAAACCGGCAGTAAAATCTATATTATACACGGACCACTCTTTTTCGCATCGGTTCACCGCTTTAATGAACTGTTCGATGTGAAGGATGATCCGGATAATGTGATTATCGATTTTGCTCATTCCCGTGTGGCTGATCACTCGGCAATTGAAACCATTGACAATCTGGCTGAAAAATATGCCAAAACAGGAAAAAAGCTACATTTGCGTCATCTCTCATCCGAATGCAGGCAGTTGCTGGAAAATGCGGGCGGTCTGGTCGAAGTCAATATCAAGGAAGATCCCCACTACCACGTCGCCGACGATAAATTGGCTTAGTCTGCAGATTATATAGGGCTTATGACTGCACCCTGATACTGCTTCCCGACCCGTTCATTTCAACTATACTATGCAGAAAATTGCAGTCTTCGGAACACTGCATTAATCAGCACTTCCTTAGCTACAGTCGCAGACGGACCAGCGCAGAAATTCACGACTTTCAATACGGTTCGGATGTTTAAAGAATAATTTGCTATCACCTGACTCAATCAGGCGTCCATCGCACATGAAGATGATCTGGCCATCCAGTCGTTTTGCCTGCTCAATATCGTGAGTAACGCACAGTACGGGCATTTCCTGCGCCAGTTCAAAGAGCGATGCTTCAATAAACTGTTTTGAACGTGGGTCGAGTGATGCTGTTGGCTCATCAAGCAGCAGTATCTTTGGAGAAAGCATCAGCGCCCGGGCAATACACAGGCGTTGTTGCTGACCGACAGACAGTGTAGCTGCATGATCATGCAGGCGGTTTTTTACTTCATCCCACAATGCAGCTTGTTTTAAGACCTTTTCGATACGAATTTCCGACATATGGCTGCGTTCTTTTCTACTTAGCCCGAAGACGATATTTTGTTGAATTGAGCATGGAAATAGCGTCGGCTTCTGTGCAATCAGTCCAATGGTTCGGCGTAGTTCATCTTCACCATCAGGCCAGCAGCGGGCATCATGGCCCATTACATGAAATTCGCCACACCAGTCTGTATGCAGAAGATTAAGACAGCGCAGCAGCGTGCTTTTACCCGCGCCGGATGGCCCGATCAGGACATTCATCCCCTGACCCGAAAGAGCAAATGAAATATTCCGGAGAATATCTTTATCCCCAATTGTAAGGCTCAATTTTGATACATACAGGCTGATGTCTTCAGCATCCTTAGCGGCAAGCTGTTCTGGCATCTCTACCTGTGGAACGGTTATTTTTTTCTTTGTATTCATCCATCCATCCTGACTTTTCGTAATGCAGAGGCACTAAAACTGAGCACTGTCACAAGTATGAGCAGGATTACCGCTGATGCCCATGCGATATCCACAGCCTCGGCATTTGCGCCTTCCTGCGCCAGATAAAAAATATGTGTCTGCAAACTGGTGACGGGCGAAAACAGAGAATCCGGCCATATTACGCCAGAAAATACCGTGGCTGTGAACAGAATCGGTGCAGTTTCCGACAAAGCACGCGCCATACCCAACAGCAATCCGGTCATCAGCGCAGGCCATGCCACAGGCAGCCAGACACGCCGGACAATTTGCCCGTTGCTTAAGCCCAGTGCGCGAGCCGCTTCGGTTTTACCAGAAGAAACACGCTCAATGGCATTGACGCTGTTCATCAATAACATGGGCAGAATGATGACTGCCAGAATCACCATGCCGGTGAGCAGGCTAATGCCCCAGTGCAGGATATGAACGAGCATAATCAGACCGCACAGGCCATACACAATGGGCGGAATACCAACCAGCAGATGCATCATCCCGAGCAGACTTCGCCGTTGCCTCATATTCGCAGTCAGTGCATGAAACAACGCGCCGCCCAATGCAACGGGCGCTGCCAGAACACAGGCACCAAGCATAAGCAACAGAGAACCGGCAATTTGGGGCCACAATGACGCAACGCTGCCAAAGACTACAGCAGCCTGGGTGCTGCCATTCAGCATGGCCCAGTCCAGAGCTGGAATACCTTTGAACAGGATATATAGCAAACAGGACGCGGGCAGAAATAGAGCAGGCAGCGCCAGTATAATAGTGAATGCTTTAGCACGTCGTTCGTTCATGTTTGCCGCACCTTGTCTGAACGTATATGGGCGAGCAAGCTGATGCTAATGGTGACAAGGGCCAGCAGCATACCACAGGCCATGAGTGCAGAAAAATGCATTGAGCCAAAAGCCGATTCGCCGATTTCCCTGCCAATGCGCGAGGTCAGAGTCTGAGCCGGTACAAGAAGATTGTACCATGGGTCGGGAACACGATCCATAGAGCCAACCACCAGCATCACTGCCATGGTCTCTCCCAGTGCCCGACCCAGCGCCAGCAAAATACCGGAACGGATGCCCGGCCAGGCCTGCGGCAGCAGTACACGCCATAAACGCGTGCTCCATCCCATGCCAAGACTGGCTGCGGTATCACGCTGACTGGAACTCACTTCAGACAACGCATCCTGCGTCAAAACCATAATGGTCGGCAGCACCATCACCGATAGCAACAAACCGGCTGCCAGCAGATTGTGCCCGGTAAGAAGCTGCAAATTCGATTGCAAGAAGGGTAGCAATATCCACAAACCCAATAACCCATAAACCACTGATGGAATAGCTGCCAGTAATTCCATGCCGGTGCGTATCAGAAAGCGCCATGAGTCGGATAATATTTCAGTGCTCATCACAGCGGCTGCCAACCCTGTAGGGATAGCGATAATAAGTGCAATTAGTGCAGCCCAAAAGCTGCCAATGATGACAGCAGCCAGACCAAACAGGTGTTCATAGGGATACCATTCCCCGGAAATTATCGGGCTTAAACCATAGCGTTGCCAATATGGCCATGACTGTTGCAGTAGAAAGCCCAGCATCAATATGACCACGGTCAGGCTGATCAGTGCAGAGCTTCGCATCCATAGGTTAAGCATAAGCGGTTACAGTTCGGTTAGCGTACCGGCAGGTACCCTGTTTTTCTGACGATAGCCTGCCCTTCTGATGAAAGCAGGAAGTTAACGAAATCACGTGCTTCAAATGAGGTCTTTTTAGGTAGCAGGACATGCAGGTTGCGGCTAATCGGGTAACTGCCATCGCGCACATGTTGAATATCGGGCAACACAGCCTTGTTACTCTCGCCAACTGCGATACCGCGTACGGCATCATTCAGCCACGCATTGGATAACATGCCGATAGCCTGATTGCTATTTGCAACCAGCGCCTGCTCTTCGTTGTTGGAACCGGAAATTACCGAGGCTCCCGGTGCCCGTGCATGCGCATCACCCAACACCACTTCAGCAAAAACATGACGCGTACCACGGCTGGCTTCCTTGTCGATAACTAGAATCTGGGCATCCGGCCCACCGAGCATGTTCCAGTTTTTGATCTTTCCTCGGTAGATGTCAGAAATCTGGTGCAATGACAATTGATGCACCCCTCCAACATAGACGGCTTTTGAAACCACCACAGCAACGGCATCTTTGGCGATGGTCAATACATCAACATTACCATGCAGTCTGGCAGCTTCTTCTGCATCAATTTCGCGTGATGCCATGCCAATATCCGCTGTATGCTGAATCATAGATGCGATACCGACACCGGAACCACCACCAGATACAGTAATGGTTACGTTCGGGTGTTGTTGGTGATAAGCGGTAGCCGCTGTAGATACTACGGGCAGTACGGTTGTGGAACCCGCAACGTGCAAGGTAATGGCTGATGCGACTTGAACCTGAGTACTCAAAAATACTACCGCCAGAATGATATATGATAAACGTTGCATAAATTCCTCCGGGCAATATTTCCATCAAGCCTATGGTAGCAGTGATAGTCTGTGTCATACCGATTTACTTACATTGAAAGCAAGGTAGTGCGTTGTCACATAACTGTTTTTATTCGCATAAAAACAGGCGAGACCCGGTTCAACCTGAAGGCTTACCGAATCGGGTAGCTGGAAGATTGTAACCACCAGACGGCACGCCATCCCGCATGTGGCCCCATACAGAGCGATTCATGAAGATTATCGGATCGTAGGCGAATAATGTCTATTCACACTCAGGGGCTTGCGATTCATATCATGTGCGACGGGCATATACCAAAGCATAGAGGGGAATGTGCATTCCGCACACCCCTCATACAAATCGTTACAGTGGTAACAGAATAGTCACTTAAGAGTCGCTGAACAAATCATGCTTCGCAGTACTGCATTCAACAAGAACGGTTTCCGCATTAAAGATTTTAACAATATCTGTGATCCTCAACCAGCCGGGATGATCTTACCGTTTTTGATACTGAAAATATTCAGCTGTTTCTGTCCCACACCTGAAGTATCAAAGCGGACATGGCCGGTCATGGCAGGAAAACCCTCCTGATCCTGTAACTGCAATATGATATCACTCTTTTCCAACCCCAGATGACTGGTTATCACTGTGGCAATCTGCATTGTATCATAAGCCAGCATAACCAGCTCCGAAGGCTTGCCTCTGCCCCATGTCTCCCGATACATAAAATTGAGCTGACTGCTGGCCGGATCATCCATATTATCAGCACTTTCCAATGCGGCAAACCGGACAGTGGACAAGTAACGTCCTCGATCATCCAGCAGATGCCCATCCTGCCATCGACTACTGCCATAAATAGGCATGCCGGAAATATCTGCATAAGCCAGTTGACCGGCCAGCAGTGACACCTGCTTGCCATTCAATGCAAGGTAAGCAGCATCAAAATTAACTGGCATGCGAATTTCCATGTCCATTTCCGGCATCAATAAAGCAAGATCTTCATTAAGCTCAACCAGCAACTCCTCATTATCAGTGTCATAACGCAATTGTCTAAGCTCGATGCGATGATCCAGCGTTTGCGGATCAAGGCTGAGAGTTTGCAGAATTTCTCCACCCATAGATTCAAAAGCAGCGATAAATATTTCAGTTTCTCCCGCCATACTGCTACCGTCATCCTCTGCAATCACAATCATCCGTCTGGCACCCTGTTGCCAGGCATAGTTGGCCATGACATGTACCTGTGCCAATGGCGACAGTGTATGAATAAACAGCGCCTTTGATTGACTGGCCAAATCAGTACGCCCGGTCAGACTGATAACAGGAAGCCCGGATTCCAGATAGGGTAACAAAGCTTCTGTTGTAGCCGCCAGCAGTGGTCCAATAATTATATTCACAGATTCATCAGCCAGCCGTTTATAAGCGGCAATGGCAGTTGCAGCTTCTGAAGCTGTATCCTCAACACGCAATGTAATAGAATGATTAAGATTCAGGCTTGCCAAAGCCATACGGATGCCATGCAAAGCATCATTGCCATAACGGGCATAAGGGCCGGTGAGTGGCAGTAAAACACCAATGCTGGCCGCCTCAATTTCTCCCGATGCCCAAGCTTGCAGTTGCTCAATCTCGGGGCTGTCCGGCAACGCAGCCAGCAGCAATTGAGCAATCCGCCCGACTCCTGCAATATCACCTCTCATCAGATGTAAACGCCCGGCATGCAAATCAAATTTCGGCATCAATACAGGCTCCAGAATCCCATCAGCATGCAATTGTTCTATTGTTTCCAATGAAGCCTTACGGGCAGCAATGCGCAGCCAGCTATCCCGACTGCCAGCATCCACCTGAGCCGCTGCCAGTAACCACTGTACTGCTTCCCGCTCAGGACTCTGTTGTGCCACTGCAGGACCAAGTGTCAATATTTCTTCGGCCAATTCACGGTTAAGCTTCTCGCTAAGCAAAGCATTCCGCATTTCTGTTAGTGCTCGCCCTGCTTCATCCTGAAGTAACCACCATTTGGCCAACCAGAAATGAGTATCAGGAATCAATGCATGATCCGGATATCCGGCAATAAGCGCATCTGCCATCTGGAAAGCATCCGGATGTTGCTTCTCCAGCATCACCTGAACCTTACGAAAACTTGCCTCATCACGAAGCAGAGGTGGACTATTTAAAATCAAACGATCAAACTCAGCCATAATCGTATCAATATCAGTAGCAGCTCGTGCTTGTGTCATCAGAGTTTGAATCCCGGCACTCATTTCTGGTGCAGGGGGCAAATCCTCCAGACCCTGGTCAACCTGAATATCCTGTTTTGGCTCTTCTGTCACCGGCTTCTTGGGCTGGCAACCCGCAAGTAATAATAATACGAATACAAACAGCAGCCCAACGATCTGAAACCGGCAAGCCTTCGTCGGCATTGCAGCAGGCTTGCAACAAAGATAACGTGTCCACAACATGGAATCGCAGACTAAACATCAAACCACAAACGGCCAACTGTTCATCGTGGCCACCCCGATCGGAAATCTTTCAGATATCACATTTCGTGCCATTGAAACTCTGAAAGCTGTTCATGCTATTGCTGCTGAAGATACGCGTTTCAGCCGGAAATTATTACAACACTATGGCATTGATACACCGATGATTGCCTTACATGAACACAATGAAGCAGCCAAATCCGAAGCCCTTCTGAATCGCTTGCTGCATGGCGAAAACATCGCCCTGATCTCTGATGCCGGAACACCTCTGATTTCCGACCCCGGTTACCGACTAGTACTACGACTGCGTCAGGCAGGCATCCGCATCACACCCATTCCCGGTGCCAGTAGCGTACTCGCTGCACTCTGTGCTGCAGGTTTACCCACCGACCATTTCCGTTTTGCTGGTTTCTTGCCACGCAGTGGTAAGGCTCGAAACACTGAATTAAAACATATTGCCAGGAGTGATGAGACCACAGTGCTGCTCGAATCACCACGACGTTTGCTGGCATCCCTGCATGATTTCGAAGCACTGTTTGATAAGGAAAGAGAAATATCAGTCGCCCGTGAACTCACCAAACTGTATGAGGAGTTTATTTCAGGCTCTCTGACAGATGTGATAAAACATTTCGAGCAACATACTCCACGCGGGGAAATAGTATTGATGATAGGCCCGGCCAGTGAAGAGACAATGGCTCTGACGGATAAGGACATACTCAATTTCCTGGCCAGTGAACCCATGCGGTCACTACCTCCGTCAGCCAGGGCCAAAGCTGTAGCCAAAACACTGGATGTATCCAAATCCCGCGTTTATGCGCTTATAATTGATTGAGTACACAAAAGGGGAAAGCGGGCGAAGAACGCGCTGCGCGTTATTTACAACGCAAAGGATTTACTATTCTGGGTCGAAATCTGCGGCTTGGACGGGGTGAACTTGATATCATAGCCCGACAAAATGATTTACTGGTTTTTGTGGAAGTCAAAACACACAAAACTCTGGAGTCAGCACTGCTGGCTGTGCATCCGGATAAATGCTCACGGCTACAATCGGCAGCCCTGATTTGGTTGGCACAGCACCCGGAGTGTGCAAAATTACAATGTCGCTTTGATTTAATCATCATCACCCCTAGAATGGGCTTACCCGACTGGGCACCACCCGGAATTGAGCACATGGAGGATATTATCAGGTGAGTACTAACACCAACATAAATAAAACCGCATGCACCCATTGATCGATCAGGCCATGCAGGATGGCATCGAACTTCGCCAGCTCTGCAGAGAGAGTCTTTCTGAGCCTTTACAGACCGCCGCTGATGTCATGACCCGAAGTCTGCAATCGGGAGGGAAGATTCTTATTTGTGGCAATGGCGGCTCTGCGGCCGATGCCCAGCATTTTGCTGGTGAACTGGTCAACCGCTTTGAAATAGACAGACCCGGTCTGGCCGCTGTTGCGCTCACCCACGATGCTTCAGTGATCACAAGTATTGCCAATGATTTTTCCTTTGATCAGGTCTTCTCACGCCAGGTTGAGGCACTGGGTCGCCCCGGTGATCTGCTACTGGCCATTTCAACCAGTGGAACATCGAATAACGTAACAGCTGCTGCAGCTGCAGCAGCCAGTGTGGGCATGGAAACAATCGCACTGACCGGTTGTGATGGCGGCGTATTGGGACAACATAGTAATGTTCGCGTACATATAAACATTCCGCATCTCTCCACGCCGCGAATTCAGGAAATGCATATCACCTGCCTGCATTTGATTTGCTCACTTATTGATTTGAATATGTTTGGAGGAAAATCATGACAATCAAACCACTTTCGTTTTCATCCATTAAAACAGTTCCTCTTGCCAAACGCCTGGTCGACAGCGATGGCAAGGACTTTGGTGCCCCTTATAAAGCAGGCAACAGCTTTGAAGACTTTATGTGCAGCCTGCCCAATCTGGGTTGTGCTGGTGACCTGTTTCGTCTGCGTGATGCCATCGTTACGGCTCACCGCCACCAACATGCAATCATTCTTTCCTGCGGCGGTCATGTTTTCGACTCCGGTCTGGGGCCATTGATCTGCCGCCTTATTGAACAGCGTATTATTTCAGGTCTGGCGATTACCGGAGCTGCCATGGAACAGGATGTCGAGATCGCACTATCCGGAACAACGGTGACAGCCCATGAGTCTGAGTTGAATAATGGCAACTACTGCATTACCGAAGAGACAGGCTGTTTGATTAATGATGCTATTAATTTCGGTGTTCTTGAAAACTGGAATATCGGCAAAAGTGTTGGCAAAAGACTTCAGAATTCCGAGTTTGAGCATCTCGACCATTCGGTAATTGCCACGGCTTGCAGATATGGCATACCCCTCTCCGTACACCCTGCCATCGGTGCCGATGCCTTTGCCCTGCACCCTGCCACACATGGTGAATCACTGGGTGCAGCCGCGATGATCGATTTCCGTCTGCTGGCAGGCATAATGGCCCAATCCAGCCATGGCGTGGTGATCAATATTGCATCCAGCGTCATCATGCCCCGTGTGCTGCTACAAGCAGTAGATGCAGCACGAAACCTCGGGAAGAGAATAGAAGGGCTCACTTCTGCTGTTATTGATCCTACTGCCAGCGCCAGCGCCATTTCCAACGTCATCACCCGCTTGTCACAACCTGACGGGAAGGGTTACTGGCTTTCAGGATCCGATGAAATTCTTGTACCTTTGCTTTTTGCTTCCGTACTGGAAGCATTGGGCGATGACATCAACTAGTTAAATATTTACAGGAGAACATATGTCCATGTTTCGTTTTATTATACTCAGCCTGACACTGATCCTGACATTATCAGGTTGCGTTGCCACTGCCATTGTTGGTGGTTCAACTGCTGCGATCAATGATGAACGTTCACTGGGCAATCAATTTGATGATGCTACCATCGCTGCCAAAGTCGACGCGCGACTCATTGCTGAAAAAGATATGCCATCCCGATGGATCAGTGTTCAGTCTATTGATGGAGTGGTCACCTTGACCGGTTATCTCCCCAGCCAATCGCATATCAAACGTGCAGTTTATATTACCGGAGAGATTGCAGGTGTTCATTCTGTTTCTTCAAAACTGAAAATTGGCTCACCCGAAATCGGCGAGCTGTTTACAGACAGCTGGATTACTACTCAGGTAAAAACACGCTTATGGAATGATAAAATTGTTTCCGGTTTTTCCATCCATGTAGAAACCGTGGATGGCAAAGTCTATCTGCAGGGCATCGTAAATGATTTCATCCATCGGCAACATGCAAAAAAGCTTGTTAGTGGCGTAAGGGGCGTAACTGCAGTGGTTGACCTGATGAAATCCAACTAGATGTGAGTCATTTTTATTCTCTGACCCAGATTATTCATGAATGACCAATATCTAAATCAAGCTCTCCAGCAAGTTCAGCAGTGGCGCTCCGAGGATAAATGTATTGTTTTCACCAACGGCTGCTTCGACCTGTTGCATCCGGGACACATTGATTATCTGGCCAAAGCCAGAGCTCTGGGTGATACACTCATCATCGGCCTGAACGACGACAACTCTGTCCATCGTCTTAAAGGCTCCAGTCGCCCGATCAATCCACTGGCTCATCGTATTATCATGCTGGCTGCACTCAAGTCTGTAAGTCTGGTTGTCCCTTTCTCGGAAGATACACCGTTGAAATTGATCTCAGCCCTGATACCAGACATTCTGGTTAAAGGTGGCGACTACAAAGCGAGTGATATCGTCGGAGCTAAAGAAGTCACTGCAAACGGTGGAAAAGTTGTTGTTATGCCATTTATTGATGGACATTCCACCTCCTCACTCATCCAGAAAATTCAAAAAAATAAACCCTGTTAAGGATAATCCAGACCTGTTCAGAGTATCCCTACAATTACCGGAAAGGTCAGACAGGAAATTGGAGAATCTAAACTTGGGCTTTGACCCAGAATTCAATATTGACATGTGGTATATACCGCAACCCTTTATTTTATATGGCATTTCGAAACACCATTCAAACTACAAAAAAGGCAGGATAACCATTGGGACGCACCAGGCGCCCGAGGGCAGGAGCCATGAATGGCCCGAGTCAAATAATTACACCCTGCATTCACATTCAATGCCGGAATCTGGGTTTGACGACTAGCTTTATTCCGGCAAGACTGAGGAAATGTCTCGTCCTGCCATTGCCTGGATCAATCTTGATCATCTGCGACATAACTATCATCTAATCAGGCAGCATGCCTGCCGGGCTGAGATTATGGCTATTGTTAAAGCCAATGCTTATGGACATGGTCTGAATCTGGTCGCACCCACTCTGTATGAAGAGGGCTGTCACAATTTTGGCGTAAGTGATGCGAAAGAAGGTGCGTTCCTGCGCGACCTATTAAGTAATGAAACTGATGAGAATAAAGCCGAAATCGTCCTGCTTTCCGGAATTTTTGATCTCGAAGATGCATTTCTTGCATGCTCAATGCACCTTACACCTGTCATCACGGAACATGTTCAAATTGATTTATTACACAAATCAAACTTCCGGAATGCAGTCTGGATCAAGGTCAATAGCGGCATGAATAGACTGGGAGCTGTTGATCTGGAAACCCTGCTGCAAGAATGTGTTAAAAACGGCTTTCATGTACGCGGTATCATGTCCCATCTGGCCTGTGCTGACATACCGGAACATCCTCAAAATCAATTGCAAGCAAGAGCATTCACCCAAATTTGCGAAGATGTGGCATCAGGGGTTCCCAAATCACTACTCAACAGTGGTGGCATCATCGCTTTGCCTGATTATACCCTTGATGTCGTACGTCCCGGTATTGCACTGTATGGCTCTGAACCAGTCTCAAGCATGCCACTGGGCTTAAAACCAGTTATGTCACTAACTGGAAAGGTCATGCAGATACGGGATATTTCAGCCGGGGAAACCATATCATATGGTGCATCTTTTACTGCCTCTAAAGCTATGCGTATTGCTGTAATTTGCCTGGGATATGCAGATGGCGTACCCCGCGCACTGTCCAATTGTGGCTTTGTTATATGCAACAATCAAAAGCTGCCTGTTACCGGACGTGTCTGTATGGACTATACTATAGTTGAAGTTAGCGATGCAGAGGTCAACAATGGAGATACTGTGGAATTCTGGGGTAACACACTACCAGCCAATGAAGTGGCCGCAAAGCTGGACACCATCAGTTACACGCTATTCACAGGTGTAGGCGAACGGGTGAGACGGGAGCTCATTTTGTGAGCGCGCTTGCGAATATCGGTAGACTTGTAGAAAATGTTTTTATGCATACTGGCTTGTATGCCATAACGCTGAGTCAAACCATCCGAAGAATGACATCCAGCCCATGGCATCTGCGCATGTTTTTACAGCAGGCCGAGGAAGTCGGTGTTCAATCGCTGCCTGTAGTGATGCTCACCGCCCTGTTTACCGGCATGGTACTGGCTTTACAGTCTTATATAGTTTTTCACCGCTTTGCCGCTGAAAGTCTGACCGGGCTGGTCGTTTCAATGTCCGTGGTTCGTGAACTTGGCCCGGTACTCGTAGGTTTGATGGTTGCAGGACGGGTGGGCGCATCATTTGCGGCTGAACTGGGCACCATGCGCGTGACCGAACAAATCGATGCCCTGTGGACGCTATCCACAGACCCCATCCGTTATCTTATTATGCCGCGCCTGATTGCAGTTACGATAATGATGCCACTACTGGTCGTTGTCGCCGATTTTATCGGTATTTACGGCGGTTTTGCCATCAGTGTTTATATGCTGGATCAAAACCCGTCCGTTTATATCGAAAACACAACCCAATATATGGAATTGAGTGATTTCTATTCCGGCCTTGCAAAAGCCGCTGTTTTTGGACTGTTGATCGGCGTGATCGGATGTACGGAAGGCTTTAATTGTCAGGGAGGGGCAGCTGGCGTTGGCAGAGCTACCACACGTGCTGTAGTCATATCCTGCATGAGCATTCTCATCTGGGATTATTTTCTCACGGCCTGGATGTTCGGATGACGTCCTCTCAAACACCACGCATCAGCATTCGGGGCTTAAGCAAGCGTTTCGAAGACAAGGTCATCCTTGAAGATGTCAACCTGGATATTATGGCTGGAACATCCATGACTGTCATTGGCATGTCCGGCACAGGTAAAAGTGTTTTGATCAAATGTGTGCTCGGTCTGCTCAAGCCGGATTCCGGCGAAGTACTGATTGATGGTGAAAACTGGCTGGCACTGAAACAGCATGAGCAACTAAAACGTATGCGGCGTGTTGGCATGCTGTTTCAACGAGCAGCCCTGTTTGATTCGCTCTCAGTATGGGAGAATGTCGCTTTTTCTCTGTTAAGACGTGGCGTAGATAAGGCTGTCGCATGTGAACGCGCCATCGAAGTTCTGGACTGGGTCGGTCTGCAACATATTGAGGATCTGATGCCTGCTGAATTGTCAGGTGGCATGGCCAAGCGTGTCGGATTGGCTCGTACTATCTGCCATAAACCGGATATCGTTTTTCTTGATGAGCCGACAACTGGCCTTGACCCGATAATGTCGGATGTCATTAACCATCTAATTGTCCGCCTGCATAAGGATTCAGGAACAACAATTCTGAGCATTACCCACGACATGAAAAGCGCCGCCATGATCAGTGACCAGATCGCCCTGCTGTGTCATGGGCTGATTCATAGGCAAATCCCTGCCAATGAGTTAGAGTCTGATCAGGATCCTATGCTTCGACAGTTCGTAGAAGGACGCGCCCAGGGGCCGATTAACTGTAGCCCATGGGGCAGGAGGATAGAGGAGGCAATTAACCGATGAACCCTCAGGCCAGACTTGGTGCCTTTGTTTTGATTGCCCTGATATTGCTTGGTTTTGCCACCGGTAAGATCGGAGATATTATCTGGCTCAAACAGGAAACCCATATTGTTGAAACTGAATTTGACGACTTACTTGGCCTGGATGTGCAATCCCCCGTCCGCATGGCAGGCGTTAAAGTCGGCATCGTTCAGGAAATTCTACTCAAGAATAACCGGGCCTTAGTCCGGATTGCCCTCAATCCGGATATACGACTACCGGCCTCAACCCGCGCATCCATTGTCGGTCGTGGCCTTGTGGGTGAGAAAAATCTGGCTCTGAAAGCCAGGGCGGGTGATACGGAATGGCTCAAGGATGGTGCTATCATCCCTTCAGATCCCACAGGCGATCTCAACACCTTTCTGGCAAAAGCCTCCGGTGTTACCGATGACATTAAAGCACTGACTCATACCTTATCAAGCGGACTTGGCGGTGAGAATGGTTTTGAATCTATGCAGAAACTCATTGCAAACGGTAATCAGGCGGCTGAAGAACTGACAGCTATGATTCGGGAGAACAGAGAAAGTCTGCGTAACTCAACCGCCTCAATGCAAAGAACTATACGGGCTATAGAAGCAGAATTACCTGCCGTACTTAAAGAATTACGACAGGCTTCCAGAGAGATCAGCCAACTGGTTCATGATCACCGCAAGGATGTGGCTGAATTTGCATCCGAGTTGCCTGAAACGACCAGAGCCGCAAAAGAATTCTTTACTCAGGGTAAAGTGGCTGCTAAAAACCTCAATGCCAGCATTGTGGACAACAGAGAAAACCTGTATCGAACTCTATTTGAACTGCGCAAGGCATCGGAAAATCTGGGAACCTTCGCCGACGACATCCGTCGCAATCCGTGGAAACTGATGAAGGAAAAACCTGAAGTAAAAGCAGGCCGCCATGCCCGACAGGAAAAGATGGAAGAAATGCTGATGACAACCGGCCACATGGGAATCGCTCCGGCAAGGAAATAAAATGGACACCAGAGTTATTGGCCATATCCGTTACACCGCTATGCTGACAGTATTCATATTGCTGGCCGGACTGCAAACAACTGATGCCCATGCTAAATCACCCTTCCAGGCCGCCTTGCATTTTATTGAAACAGGCCAATATACTGAAGCCCGTCGAGCTCTAAAATCAGAGCTGCGCATGCGCCCCGGAAATATTGAAGCACGATACAATCTGGCAGTTCTGTTAGAAGATATTCATCATCAGCAACAATCCCTTATACTGTACAAAGAAAATCTTACTTATGCATGGCATTTGCCCAGTTTCATCAATATAGCAGCTATTCTGAAGGGTCAGGGAAAAACAGAACAGGCCCGCCATTGGCTACAAAAGGCTGCCAGAAAAATAAAAAATGAAGCCACACCCTGGTATTTACTGGCCGCCATGGCGGAACAGGATGGTCAGATGATAAAAACTGAATCTCTGTACAGGAAAGCATTAAAAGCTGACCCCCTGAATGGCTTTGCTTATTTATACTATGCCGATTTTCAATCCCGACATGGGAAACCCGGCAAAGGATTAAAATATGCGGCCAAAGCCACACGCCTGCTACCGAACTGTGCTCCCTGTTGGCACAAGTATGGTGACATCCTGCACGTAGCCAGCCAAAATCATCGTGCAGCAGAAGCGTTCCAGCGCAGCCTTGCCATTCAACCGAACAGCGTAACCCGCCAGCATCTCATAGATACGCTGCACAGTCTGGGACAGCACAAACGCGCTGAGTACATGCAACAGGCACTCAACGCATGGCACAAACATCAGCCGAAAGAATAAGCAGGCTTAATACTTCTCAGGCACAAAGTTCTGCTCTTTAATATCTGGCCGTTCATAACCGCTCTGCGCCTTTCTCGCTGATAATTTCATCGGTGCAGGCATAATATTTTCATATGGGACAGCATCGAGAATATGGCGCAGGCAATTCAGCCGCGCTCTTTTCTTCACATCAGCATTCACCACATACCAGGGGGCCTCCTGAATATCAGTATAGAAAAACATTTCATCCTTGGCTTTGGAATATTCTACCCAGCGATCACGAGATTCCATATCCATCGGGCTTAATTTCCAGTGTTTGGTGGTATCAGTCACCCGCTTCTGAAAACGACGCTCCTGCTCATCATCACTGACAGAAAACCAGTATTTCAGTAAAATAATTCCGGAACGAACAATCATTCTTTCAAATTCTGGACAGGAACGCATAAATTCCTTGTACTCTTTAGCAGTGCAAAAACCCATCACCTTTTCAACCCCGCCCCGGTTATACCAACTGCGATCAAATACCACGATTTCACCGGCAGCTGGAAAATGCTGAACATAACGCTGGAAATACCACTGAGTTTTCTCTCGATCAGACGGTGCAGGCAAAGCAACAACATTACAACCACGTGGATTCAGCGGTTCAACCAGACGCTTGATCGTACCGCCCTTACCGGCCGCATCGCGCCCCTCAAAGATGATAATAACACGCAAGCCCTGATCCTTTACCCAATATTGAAATTTGACCAACTCAACATAAATCTCAGCCAAAGCTTTCTCATAATCCTTGCTGGATATTTTCTTTCCGTTACTCATAACCACTCCCATATTCACGACACCATCGTGAACCTATAGCATACATGATACATCGCGCGGTGAAAAGTTTACTGTAAGCCTGCTGTACTCCAGTAAAAAAATTCATTCGGGATGACAACGATGTGTATTTTACATATATTTTCAGACAAATTTAACTAACCAGAGGTGACATTCATGGCAGGCGAACTTTCTATTCAAAAGCTTCTTAAGGTCATGATGGATCAGGATGCATCTGATCTTTACCTGATGGCGGGCGCGCCTCCGGGTTATCGCATCAACGGAGTGATCCGCCGACTCGGCGATCAGAAACTTGCTCCTGACACTGTAGAACAGTTGGCAAATAATTTAATGAATGAGCAACAACAAAAAACTTTTGCCAGCGAAATGGAAATGAATTTGTCTGTTGCCTACCCCGGCATGGGACGTTTTCGTGTTAATATTTACCGCCAGCGAGGAACTGTCGGCATGGTCATCCGACAAATTACAACTGAAATTGCCAGTCTTGATGATCTCCATCTACCTGAAATCTTCAAAGAAATTTCTATGAGTACCCGAGGGCTGGTGTTGATGGTCGGAGCCACAGGCTCAGGAAAATCAACCTCACTTGCTGCCATGATTGACTGGCGTAACAGCAATCAGGCTGGACATATCATCACCATTGAAGATCCAGTTGAATTCATGCACTCACATAAAAAATGTTTTGTAACACAGCGTGAAATCGGCTCGGACACTGCTTCTTTTCAGGCCGCTTTGAAAAATACTCTGCGGCAGGCACCGGATGTTATCCTGCTGGGTGAGATACGTGAACGGGATACCATGGATCATGCAATAGCATTCGCTGAAACGGGACATCTGGCTATGGCAACTCTGCATTCTAATAATGCAAATCAGACGCTGGAACGAATCCTCAACTTTTTCCCTGAGGAACGACATCAACAGGTTTATATGAATCTGGCCATGAATCTCAAAGCCATTCTATCGCAGCGCCTGATCAAAACTATTGATGGAAAACGAGTTGCAGCCATTGAAATTCTCATTAATACACCTCGCATTGCTGATCTTATTCTCAAGGGTGAGGTGAACGGCATCAAGGAAGCTATGGAGGCTGGTGCTCAACATGGTATGATTACATTTGACCAGGCATTGCTGAAATTGTGGCAGGATGGGGAAATTTCCGATGTTGAAGCATTAAGGAATGCAGATTCAGCCAACAACCTCCGATTGAAAATGAAAATGGCTGATATGGAAGGTTCTAAGGATGGTAATATCGACCAACTTCTCAGCGGCGAAAGAAGCGATAATGATCCAAATGGTGGATTGAAACTATCGATATGAGATCCTAGAAAATACCAGAACCACTTGCAAAAGTCCGGGTGGATAAGATGCAATCCAACTTTGAGTGGATTTTCAGGCTGAGAATACACCGAAGCGGGAAAGCATATTGCCATTCACAACTTTTACAAGTGGCTCACTAATATTATATGTAACCGCTACAAGGCATTGATTTAACATGGACAATATAGAAGCAATTCAGCAACTGGAAAAGTCAGGTCAGTATAAAGTTATTGAACGGCTTAATTCTCCCATCCGTTACTGGCAGGGGGAGCCGCATACAGCACGAATTGGCATCGTATTAGATACAGAAACAACCGGACTGAATACAGGTGCGGATAAAATTATCGAACTGGGCTTTATTGCCTTTGAATATGATGCGGGCACAGGACTTATTTATCGTATCCTGCACAACTATGACGGTTTTGAAGACCCCGGTCAGCCGCTGGAAGATATTGTTAAACAGATTACCGGCATCACAGATGACATGCTGGCCGATCAACATCTGGATGATAAACAGATCAGTGTTTGGTTGGAAAAAGCTGATCTGATCATTGCCCACAATGCAGCTTTTGATCGCCAGATACTTGAGCGGCGGTTGCCGGTAGCCAGCAAGGCCAACTGGGCCTGCACATTCAATGATATCGACTGGATGGATGAGAATATCGCCAGTCTCAAACTTGATTATATTGCCTATAAGCTGGGCTTTTTCTTTGATGGACACCGCGCTGTTAATGATGCACAGGCCACACTACACCTGCTGACCAGAGCCCTGCCCGAATCCGGCAAGTTGGCTATGGTCGAACTGCTGGCCCATGCCCGCGAAAAAAGTCGCCGGTACTTTGCAATATCTGCCCCCTTCGAGAAAAAGGACGTTTTAAAAGAACGGGGGTATCGCTGGCTCGCCGATTTTGTCTACAATGATCATGGCAAACAGAAGAAGGGTGTGTGGAGCATATCTGTTTGTGAGGCAAACATTGAAGCTGAACAGCAATGGCTCACTAAAACGGTTTATAAGGCAAAACCGGCACTGTTTACCTTTAAAGATGTGACTGCAACAGACCGGTACTCAATCCGGGAATTTAATGCAGACTAAGATTGAATAATGCTGAAAATTTCACAGACAGTTTTTATTCCTGATGCTGAGATCGAAATGCATGCCATCCGCGCCCAGGGCGCAGGAGGACAAAACGTCAACAAGGTCTCCAGCGCAGTTCACCTGCGCTTTGATATCAGGGCATCATCACTACCGGGGTTTTATAAAGAGAGACTGCTACACACACGAGACCGGCGCATCAGCTCAGAAGGTGTCATCATTATCAAAGCCCAGCAATACCGAAGTCAGGAACAAAACCGGACTGATGCCCTCAACCGATTGCAGGAACTGATTAGAGCCGCAATCACTGTACCAAAGAAACGGAAACCAACGCGCCAGACCCTCGGCTCAAGAAAACGGCGTCTGGAAAGCAAAATAAAACGCGGCCAATTAAAATCACTCAGGAAAAAAGTCATCGAATAACTCTACATGAACGAAGCCTCTTAGTAATGGGATGGTCCGTCCCGCTCCCCAACGGCATCGCAATGTGCCAAAATAAAAATGTCCAGTGAGGGCAATTTATTTAAAAGGAGCGAGACGAACCATGAACAATTATAGCGAGAG
>JAJRTX010000211.1 GCA_021545665.1 Zetaproteobacteria bacterium | reverse complement strand
CCAGAAATGAATAACAGCCAAAACGATACGGCACAAAGGCATAATGTTTTGTGCCCGATTCCTGCACATACAGGAATAGCAATTTTTGCAGGTCGAGCCTGCTCAGCGTTCCGCCAGCCTGTTCCAGAAGGAAAAGCAGCAGCCGCTGCCGGTGATAAGTTGGCGGCTTTATTTCATCTTGCCAATTCGGGTCGGATACAGAGTTCATGCTCATACAGTCACATCCACAATCGTCATTGTATCATTGCCGAAGATATCCACCACTTTGACGGCAACCTTGCGTCGGCCCGGTGCGCACTCGCAGGCGATGCTGGTCAACTCCAGTGAACGATCTTTTTTGGTGCGGAAGCTCTGCCACTCGTTTTCAAATACGTAATCGCCTGTCCACTGCTCCTCACTTTCACCCGTCTCCGGATTTTGTACGCGAATGATCTCGCGTTTGCTCTCGAAATCAAAATCCACCGACCAGTAATCAATCCAGTCCGTCCATTTCTGAGTCAACACCTCACGGCTGACGATGCCATCCTTATCCTTGCTCACCTTCACAATCTGACCATGCTCAACCACGACCTTGCTGCCTTTCTTCTTCAACGCCTCTTCGGCCTTGGTGATGGAATCCTGCGAATAGAATACAGAAAAATCAGTTAATTCCACCGCAACTGACTTCTTCTTCACATGCGGCTTGACCTCAATGAAAGAAACATCGTGGAACACCACCTGATTCTTCTCCACCGCCCGCTTATCAAATACCTCGGCAGGGATATATTTGGGCGCAATATCAATACCCTTGCCACGCGCCTCATCCAGTACATTGGGGAACAATCCCATCTCGAACTCGAAACCAAGAATATCCACTTTGGTGATATGTTTTTTACGGCACTCCAGTATAATCTCTTCCACGAACAGACGGGTGACCGGCATATTCACCGGCCCGACCGCCACCAGTCGCCCGGCGCGCTTGCCATGGAAACTGGCAAAGCCATCCGTCTTTTCCGCCCGATAGGCACGCAGGATCAGATTGAGAAACGCAGCCTCTTTAGCCGCAAGCTGCTGCTGTCGCTGTTCTTCACGTAGGTCAGGATTAACGCCGATATAGTGTTGTCGCTCATATCTACCCAGATTGAGGATTTCAAAAGCACGGTAGTCTTTGCCATCATCCTTGAGTTGCCGCTGCACACCAATCATACGCTTGCGAGTAGTATGAATGGCGAATTTACCCAGATCAGTACAAATCCACTTGCGCCCCAGCTTCTCTGCAACCGCAGCAGTGGTTCCGGAACCGCAAAAGAAGTCGGCGATTAAATCGCCTTCGTTGGAAGAGGCTTTGATAATGCGTTCGAGCAAAACTTCAGGTTTTTGAGTAGGGTAGTAAAGCTGCTCCGATGATTGGTTGTGAATTTTATTCAGATCAGTCCAAATATCTTGTAACGCAGTGCCTTCATATTCGCTCTCGTATCGTTTAAGGCGAGGTTTCCCGCCCTCGGCTTTTGGATAATGAATTCGACCCTGCCGATCATATTTTTCCATCTGTTCTTTTAGACACGCCCAAGTTCTCCCCTGGGCAGGCCACACGCCTTTCCACTCGTACAACAAGTTACCACCATCACCGTGTCGTGGTGCATCTAATGGCAGCCTGTTATATCGTTCTTTACGAACAGGGTCATATTGGTCAAAGAACTGCTCAATATATTCCAAACTAGGCTTTTGAAAAGTCTTATTCCACATTCGACGGACAGATTTTGAATAGTAGTAAATAATGTCGTGAATGTTTCCACAGCGCGTTGGGTCATTGTGTGCAAAAGCCCTGCGCCAAATGATTTCATTAAGGAAACGACCTTGCCCAAAAATTTCATCACAGCATCCACGAATAAAAGCATTCACGCGAGGGTCACAATGCACATAAATGCTGCCATCCTCGGCCAACAAATCGCGCATCAAGATTAACCGTTCATAGATCATACTGATGAAAGAATCCGCACCTTTACCCCATGTATCGCGGTAGGCGATCTCTTCGAGGATGTTCGGTTTCTTGGTAAAGGTGTCACCGCCGATTTCGATGTCCATGGAGAAGTCGGCGCCCACATCAAACGGCGGGTCAATATAAATCAGCTTGAGTCCGCCCTGCGCCTCAATCTCTTCGCGCAGCGGGCCATTTTTCAGGCTGGAGAGAATAAGCTTGTTGTCACCCCAGATCAGTTTATTTGTCCAGCCCTTGAGTTGGCGACCGCGATCATCGGTGGCAAACAGATCAAACTGCCGCTCCGTATCTTCAGGCTTTTCAGCGCGTGGTTCATCCACCTGCTCAATGGTCTGAAAGGGTAGCACGATATTGCAGACTTCGTGCGTCTTGCCATTCCACACCAGTTCCACTTCGCGCTTGTCCTCAAACAGCAGAAAGCGATACTTGTCCGGCAACGGCTTGTCCGCTTCAATAAAGCGGATAATCTCCTGTTGTTCCTGCTCGGTCAGTCTGGCCATTGGTTATTACTTCTCCCTGAGTGCTTGATCATAGCCAAAGCAAATACACTTTGCACAAAAAACGAATGTGCGGGTGAGTCTATAGAAGCGATTACAGGGCAGTAAATATTAGAAGCCAACGTTGCCAAGGTTTTCGATGATGGATGCAAAGTCAGGCTGACAAAGCCTTTGCTGAAAAGAATTCAGGCCGGAATAAATTTTAGCGCTATACCATTATTGCACCAGCGTTGGCCGGTTGGCTTGGGGCCGTCGTTAAAAACATGACCCTGATGACCGCCGCAGCGGGCGCAGTGGTATTCGGTGCGCGGAAGAATCATCTTGAAATCCCGGCTTGTTTCGGTGTGATGCTCAATGGGCGCATAAAAACTCGGCCAGCCTGTACCGCTATCGAATTTTGTTTCCGAGCTGAATAGGGGCAGATCGCAACCGGCACAGACATATTCGCCCTGACCATATTCCTTGTTCAGCTTGCTGCTGGATGGGGGTTCGGTGCCTTGCTGGCGTAACACCTGATATTGCTCTGGCGTGAGTTCAGCCCGCCACTGGTTTTCGGTTTTATTTATCTTTTCCATGAAAATCTTTTTCCTCCCACTTGCAGAAAGGGCATATGGTGCGAACAGCAAAGTCAGACCTGCGGCCAGCGCACTTTGGATGAACTGGCGCCTGTTCATTACTTATCACCCCAGAGTTGTTTTAGTCGATGATCCCGCCCGCAGCCAAAGCGGTAATATTTATAGCGGATGGGATTCTTGATGTAATAGTTCTGGTGATATTCCTCAGCTACCCAGAAGTCGCTGGCCGGGGTGATTTCGGTGATGATGCTTTCAGTGAAAGCCTTGGACTTCCCAAGGCTGGCCTTTGAAGCTTCAGCCAGTTTCTGCTGCTTTGCATCGTGATAGAAAATGGCTGGCCGATATTGGCTGCCGACATCGCAAAACTGGCGATTCGGTGTAGTCGGATCGGTGTTTCTCCAATATACATCCAGCAGCTCTTTGTAGTTGATCACATTCGGATCGAACAGAACCTGCACGGCTTCCGTATGGCCCGTACTGCCAGCGGAT
>JAJRTX010000210.1 GCA_021545665.1 Zetaproteobacteria bacterium | reverse complement strand
GGGCACAGGGGCTGGTTGCAGACTGGCAGAGACGCCAGCCGGATGGATCGCTGCCGTCGCCGCCACTCAATGGTACAGCGCATGCATGGCATCACTCTTTACCATTACTCATAGAAATCATTCAGAAGGGCGGCGTGCTCTACGACGGCAAGATGCCGGGCTTTGAAGGTCAGTTGAGTGAAGAAGAACAGCTGGCGGCTATCGCATGGTTCCAGAATTTATGGAGTGATAAAATCTATCGACTGTGGCAGCAGGGAAATCAGCCGCCGCAACTTTCCGACCCGCCTGTTGCCGCACCGACAGACAGTGGTGGATAGCAGGATGCCAACATTGAGTGAAACAGGTTATCATCCGACAACGCGCTGGTTGCATGCCGGTTTGATGCTGGGCGTGACGTGCCAGTTTAGCTTTGCAGCTATTATGGCCCATCCGGATGAAAAGGGCAGTGCGTTGGGCGAGTTGTTTATGCAGACGCATCGAACAGGCGGTCTGGTTGTAGCGGCTATTGTGGTCGCCAACCTGATCTGGGCCATTCTGCCAAGAGGTAACCCTACGCATCGGCAGATTAGCGTCCTTGTCTCCGCCGCGCACTGGCGTGAGGCGCTTTCGATTCTGAAACTGCTACCAGCCATGCTGCTGCGAAAGAGAGAGCTGATTCGGCCCGGTAATGCGCTGGCTCTGGTATTTGAAATGCTCGGACTGTTGATGATGACAGCCATGGCAACGACAGGAACCGTGATCTGGAACCTGTGGTCCGGCCCCGGCAGCAAAGTATCTCCTGAGTTGGAACTGTTGATGGAGACGCACGCCTTTTTTGCTCTGTTGCTGCTGATTTATCTGGCAGGGCATATTTCAATAGCCATTGCGCATCTAAGGACGGGAGAGCCGGTTTTTTATCGGATTTTGCCGTTTATGAAAAAATAATACTGTGGCTTCAGGATTCTGAAACAGGTGCTCGTCAGAATCCATGAATATGTTTGAGCACGCATACACAAGGAGGCTGATATGTTGAAAAAAAGCGCAATTGCCCTGATAGCGGGCGCTCTTCTGGTGGCGGTACCAGAAGCTTACAGTGATGAGCAGAGCTCCATGTCTGACGCCCAGCATCGCAAGACTATGAGCGGCATGCATCACCCGGATCAAGGTGACAGTGTAATGAAAAAGGATGCTGAAAAAAAACGTACAACCATGTCCGATACCCAGCATCGCAAAACCATGGGTGGCATGAGTCATCCAGATCAAGGTGATGGTGTAATAAAGAATGATGCTGAAAAGAAACGTGCAACCATGTCTGATATCCGGCATCGCAAGACCATGGGCGGCATGAGTCACCCTGAAAAGGAATAATGGCTGGCAGGGAAAATGGAGTGGTCTCGATTCTAGACTGAGGCCATCTCTTTCTTAGTTACTTGGATTTTGCTGACATTCAAGCGTCTTGAGCGAAAGCGGTGACATGATGAAGAGCAGGAGAAAAACTATGAAAATTGATCCGGTATGTGGAATGGAAGTCAAAACAGGTTCACCTCACAATACTGAATATGACGGATATGAGTGGCATTTCTGTAGCGCTCATTGTCTGGAAAAGTTTAATGCTGAGCCAGGTCAGTTCACCATTGATCCGGTGTGCGGCATGCATGTCAAACCTGAATTTTCCCATCGGGTTAAACATGCGGGCAGGAGCTATCGCTTTTGTAGCGTAAAATGCCTGCATGAATTTGAGGATGATCCGGCAGCTTACGAAGGCATGGATCAGGTTTGCAAACATGGGCATGCCGCTAAACCTGCCGTAGCTGATGATCCTGAAGCAACCTACTTCTGTCCGATGTGTCCGGGGCAGGAGCAACAAGGGCCGGGCATCTGCAAATCGTGCGGTATGGCACTGGAGCCGATGGCGGCTCCACAGCTGACACAAAAGACAGAGTATTTCTGTCCTATGCATCCGGAAATTATTAGTGGAGAGCCCGGTTCCTGTCCGAAATGCGGCATGGCGCTGGAGCCGCGCACGGTAACTGCTGAAGAGGAGAATCCGGAACTCGATGATATGAGCCGTCGTTTCAAGGTCAGCTCGGTGCTGGCTGTGCCAGTGTTTGTGTTGGCCATGGTGGCTGATCTGGCACCATCGTGGCTGCCTGCAGGGCTTGGCATGGGAATGGTGCAGTGGATTGAATTCGTGTTGGCTACGCCGGTGATACTGTGGGGCGGCTGGCCGTTCTTCGAGCGTTTCTGGTTGTCGGTCAAAACTTGGAATTTGAACATGTTCACACTGGTCGGGCTGGGTGTCGGAGTGGCGTGGATTTATAGTGTTGTGGCACTGCTGTTACCTGAAATATTCCCGCCGGTGATGCAGATGGATGGCGACCTCGTGGATGTCTACTTCGAGGCAGGCGCTGTGATTACGGCGCTGGTGTTGCTCGGTCAGGTGCTGGAGCTGCGCGCCCGTTCGCGCACCAATGAAGCCATCAAACTGTTGCTTGGCATGGCTCCGAAAACGGCGCGTCGTGTGGCGGCGGACGGCTCCGAGGCTGATGTGCCGATGGAAGATGTCGTAGCCGGTGATGTGTTGCGAATCCGTCCCGGTGAGAAGGTGCCGGTCGATGGCGTGGTGACAGAAGGTGAAAGCAATGTCGACGAGTCGATGGTGACTGGCGAACCGCTGCCGGTCGAAAAAGGGGCCGATGACAAACTGATTGGGGCTACGGTCAACGGCAATGGTTCGTTACTGATGCGGGCCGAGAAGGTCGGCGCCGATACATTGCTCTCTCAGATCGTGAAGATGGTGGCTGAAGCGCAGCGCTCGCGCGCTCCGATCCAGAAAATGGCAGATACTGTGGCTGGCTATTTCGTGCCGGCGGTGGTGGTGATTGCGCTGATTGCATTTGCGGCTTGGATGCTGGTCGGTCCCGAGCCGAGACTGGCGCATGCCATCGTCAATGCTGTAGCTGTGTTGATCATCGCCTGCCCATGCGCGCTTGGGCTGGCCACACCGATCTCGATCATGGTTGGCACCGGACGCGGCGCTACAGCCGGTGTACTGATCAAGAATGCCGAAGTGCTGGAGATCATGGAAAAAGTGAACACGGTTGTGGTGGACAAGACCGGCACATTAACCCTCGGCAAGCCGACGCTGACCACCAGCATTGCGACAGACTCCCTATCCGAAGATCAGGTGCTCACGTTGGCCGCCAGTATCGAACGCGCCAGCGAGCATCCGCTGGCGGCAGCAATTGTGAGCGGTGCGGAACAACGGGATTTGTCCTTGCTTGCAGTGGATAATTTCTCCGCTGTGACCGGCAAGGGCGTGCAGGCGAGGGTGGATGGCAAGACTGTGCTGCTGGGTAATTTGCGCCTGATGCAGGATAGCGGCATTGTGGTTGATGATCAGACATCCGCGACGGTGGCGGCGCATCAAAAGAGCGGCGAGACGGTGATGCATCTGGCCGTGAATGGCGCGCTGGCCGGGCTGATCGGCGTATCCGATCCGATCAAGGCTACAACGCCTGCAGCTATCAAAGAGCTGCATGATGAGGGCATCGAAGTCGTGATGCTGACCGGCGATAATCACAATACGGCGGCGACCGTAGCTGAGAATCTGGGTATTGACCGTTTCGAGGCCGATGTGCTGCCGGATCAGAAGGCCGCCGTGGTCAAGGCCTTGCAGGATGAGGGTAAAATCGTGGCTATGGCTGGCGACGGTATCAATGATGCGCCAGCGCTGGCGCAGGCACATGTCGGCATCGCGATGGGCACCGGTACCGATGTGGCGATGGAGTCGGCCGGCGTAACGCTGATCAAGGGGGAATTGACCGGCATTGTGCGGGCGCGCCGACTGTCGCGCGCCACGATGAAAAATATCCGCCAGAACCTATTCTTTGCCTTCATCTACAACTCGGCAGGCGTACCGATTGCTGCCGGTGCGCTGTTCCCGGTATTTGGTCTGTTACTCTCCCCGATCATTGCCGCAGCAGCGATGAGTTTCAGTTCTGTGTCTGTCATCACCAATGCGCTCAGATTGCGTAAGGCGAAACTGTAGTTATGTTTGCTGTTTATGGTCCGGGAGTTACTGATCCGGTTCCATTGGAAAAACTGTTTGTACGCCCCGCTGTACCAAAGCCCGGGGCCATTGCTCCCAAGCAGGCAATCAAGCCGGGAAACGCCGGAGGTTATTCACCTTCAGCTTCCCAGTCTGAAGTGGCTAAGCAACAGTATCAGCAAGTTGAGGCTGCTAATGAGCGGCATCCGGTGCTTAAGGCATCGCAGATCATGACTGCTCCGGTTGTGTCGGTTCAAACACATTCTACTGTGCTTGAGGCATTGAATATTCTGGATGCCGGCAGTTTTCGGCACATCCCCGTCCTGTCATCTGATAATCAACTGGTCGGTATGATCTCCAACAGGGATATCGTTCGCTGTATGTGCGGTACTGGCTCTGTTTGTGTTCATTGTTCGGATGATAATCGGGAGGTACTGATTGACGAATTCATGACAGATTCTGTGTTAACCGCGAGCATGGATACAGACGCACGCCACATCGCCAGATTGTTCGTTGAGCAGCGAATCGGAGCCATTCCAGTTGTAAAAAATAGCAACCTGACTGGAATTATTACCCGCAGCGATATTCTCCGAGCGGTGATGCGTCATTTTGACTTGAGTCTATGGGCATGAAATCAACCCTGGGAATTGAACATGTTTTATGTTTGCAAAATGGAATAATAGAGTCGTAATGATGAGAGTAGATCAATTCACACAACAGCAAATTAGAATGGGGGCAAGCCATGCACGGTGGTGAATAATACGTATACGGGATGTGGGTGGTGGCGGCATTCAATGTCGGCCTTTTCATGTTTTTCCTACTCAGCTTTCTCAAACCAGGAGGCAGTGACGAATGGCGCAGCATGGGCGTTGTCACCGCTTTTCTGGTGGCCCCGATACTGTTGATGGCTTATGTCCGTCTGGCCCGCTTTGAAGAAAGAAAAGCGACGCAGGAGTTTGGGGATGTCTACCGAACATATGAGATCATTTTCTGTTGACGATTCTCGTGATGAATCAGCATATGCGCATCGCTACTCACCGATCACCTCTGGCTCTTATGTACACTGATAAGGTTGTTTCTGAGATCCAACGCATTCATCCTCATATAAGCATAGAGTTGGTTAAGGTCGCCACCCAAGGCGATCAATTCTATTTTGAGGCGCTGCCGGATTGGGGGGGTAAATGCCTGTTCGCCAGTGAGGTTGATCAGGCCCTTTTGGATGACCGAGCAGATATTGCCGTACATGTGATTGAGGAGAGCGCACGAGCGAATGCAAGTTGGCCAAGGGGCTGGCTATGTACTATATCACATCTCTATGGAGATGACAGCTTCTATTTTATTACAAATTTGAAAAAGATTTCTGAATTACTTTTTTCATCATCCAGAAGTCGCTCATGATAAATAATCATGCATTTCTATATTTGGAAGTTTGGGAGTAAAGCATCTGTGGAACATTTAGCCACTGTTGGTCTTTATTCGTTGGCATCAGGCATTACCATTCTTGTTGGCGGCATATTATCGAGGCTGGATTGTTTTCAGGATAGTGTGATGAAGGAGAAGGTTCTCCATGCCATAATTGCATTTGGCGGTGGTGTGCTTGTCGCAGCGGTAGCTTTCGTTTTAGCGCCACAAGGCATGGAGTTGCTCCCCACGCATTATCTGGCGACTTTTTTTCTATTGGGGGCCTTGGTTTTCTTTTGGCTTGACCGACAGATCAGCCGCAGTGGTAAACCGGTTGCGCAATTGATGGCGATGTTGATGGATTTCATTCCTGAGGCGATTGCTTTGGGGGCAGTCTTTGCTCATGACAAAAAACTCGGGTTGTTGCTGGCTATATTCATTGGCTTGCAAAACTTGCCTGAAGGTTTTAACTCTTTCAGAGAACTTGTCAATAAAAGGCTCTCACCCAACAAGGCTCTGCTGATCCTGCTTCCTTTGAGTCTTATTGGCGTGGTTGCTTCATGTTTGGGTTATATTTTCTTGCATAATCAGCCAACAGTGATTGCATCATTGATGGTATTTGCCGGTGGAGGCATTATCTATTTGACGTTTCAGGATATTGCTCCCATGTCGACCATGAAAAATCACTGGAGCCCTGCACTTGGTGCATCATTTGGTTTTTTTATCGGCATGCTTGGACAAAAGCTTGTAGGATGAAACAGGTAAACCATATGATTGAAGTGATATTGGCAGGAATATTGACTGCTAGAATGATTGGAGCTTTTTTCAATGACAAATAAAAATATTCAAACATTAGTTGAAAACTATAAACATGATACTGAGTCTGTTTATAACACCTGGTTTGTGAATAATGATGAGCGGCTGAAGGCATTTCGTTTCATTCGCAAGGGCGTTCAACAAATCACTGACGATATCATGAATGGCTCATTCCCCAATGATTTTAAAGGATCATCGCTTGAATTTGTTATCAGTTGTATCAGCGAACAGAAACAGGTATTTGCCGGGGCATCACACCCGTTTTATTGGAAACCAAAGCTCAGAATTCCCGATATTT
>JAJRTX010000209.1 GCA_021545665.1 Zetaproteobacteria bacterium | reverse complement strand
CCGGCCAGCGATTCAGATGACTGATTGAGCAATTCATTCGATGCTGATCCCAGTAACAGGAACTGCCCATTTCGGTACCCGGCTCTTCTGTTTCGGTCAACCTGGCTGCGCAAAACCTGAAACAAATCCGGCATACGCTGCACTTCATCGATGATGATAAGTTTTTCCTTGTTCTGCCTGAAATAGAAACGAGGGTCAGCGAGCTTTTGGATATCGCCGGGTTCTTCGAGGTCAAGATAGACAGAGTCGAATTCTCCGGCCACCTCATGAGCAAGTGTCGTCTTACCGATCTGGCGCGGTCCAAGCAGAACCACAGCAGCAATATGCTGCAGGGTGTCATGGACTTGCTGTCGAATCTGGCGCTTTATCATCCTTGCATATTTACCAATAAATGGAGAATTTACAAGAATAATTACACGGAATCATTCCATTAATTCACTGATGTTTGCAAAATTTGACTCCAAAAAAACCTTCTCAAAAGGCAGAGGTCGCGCGTTCGAATCGCGCCGGGTGCACCAAATTTCTGAATAAAATCAATATATTACAAATTTGTTAGAATTCACATACGTTTTGGAAATTGTTCGCGGAAGCAATACGGAAGCAGACAAAATCCAAATATGGGCATTATAAGCCACCTCTGAGGAGTTGCGGATGTCTGTCATTACTGTTGAAAACGGCCCCAAGTGAACATTATGCCGAATATCCCGATGCTAGGCGCGCCCAAATTTTCAGACATTGACCGCACATGCACGATCTGCCCCCTCGCTTGGTGATTTGATGGACAGCATCATGTTTGAAATCGTCACTGAATTTAGAATTACTCATAGCATTCTCCTTGCCTCATTTTTTAAGGACAGGGTGTCTACATAAGGGGCTATTCAATATTCATCCTTACAATCATTATCTGCCTCATATTTCGTCGCAGATTGGCTTGGGAACCACCGCTTAATCCCAGACATGATCAACTCTCAATTGTGCAAAACAGCAACTACTACAAACGGCGTCTTTTGAATGGCGAGGAATATCGTCTCTTTCAGCTTTTGGAAAATTGGATGAAAGAACAAAAGACCAGTCATCGATTGTTTGCCCAGGTTTCTCTCGGGGAAATCCTAGGGTCGGATGATGATCTAGCCTATGCCTGTATCAATTCCAAGCGGTGCGATTTCCTGATCATTGATAGTCAGTGTTATCCAGTTGTCGCAATCGAATACCATGGCACTGGGCATTATTCACCAACTTCTGCCGAGCGACTACATCAAGCAGAAAGTGTACGAAAAAGCGGGTGTAGGCCTTATTGAAGTGTCTGATGATTTCGTATGGCCAAATGTGAGAAGCAAATTGGAGCAAGCTGTAACTGGTATGGAGACAACACGATATTGCTATCAGATCAGACCTGATCTTTATGCTTAAGTATTGCCAATCTGCGCCATCGTAAATACACCTAAACCAATTGTTGCCACACCGATGGTAAATTGCAGGCTATTATAAAGCCAGGTCATCTGGCGTGCGGCGCGTAGGGGTATGGCTATTACAAGTGAGAACAGTGCCATCCCAGCAATCGACCCCATTCCGAACAAGGCAATATAGATAAGGCCCAGCCAAGGTGAAGTCAGGGTTTGCAGAGTGAGCAAAATGAGCGCAGCGGAACCGGCCATGCCGTGCATCAGCCCAACCAATAGCGCGCGGACAGGAAATCCCTGCGGGTGATGATGGTTATGGCTGGCGGGGTTATGAGTTTGAACGGCCTCACCTTTATGAGAATGGGCGTGGAAGTGTTTTTTGTTTGAACCATGGGAATGGGTGTGAAAATGGACCCGCTCACGCCTCATCCGCCACAACACATCACCACCCAGATAAATCAGCATGATTCCGACTGTAAATTCGATGCCACGCACTATGTTTTCGGGAACAATATCGGCGACAAAAAGCACGATGGAGCCGAACAGAAAAAGCGTCAGCGTATGACCTAATCCCCAGGCGGCACCTTGTTTTATTCCCTGCCAAACGGAGTCGGTTCGTGTCGACAGCGATGCAACGGCAGCAATATGATCGGCTTCAACCGCATGGCGCATGCCCAATAAAAATCCAAGGAGCAAAATTGAAATCATATTTTGGTCCCTACGCAAACGCCTGTTCGCGTGCCTGAACACATTGTTGTTTAAGCCAGCTGTACCAGTCATCCATTCCTTCACCGGTTTTAGCTGAAACCTGAATTATCTTGATATTCGGGTTTACCTGCCTAGCATATTCCATGCACTGCTCAACATCAAAATCAAGGTGGGGTAACAGGTCTGTCTTATTCAGCAGCATGACATCGGATGCCTGAAACATGTGCGGGTATTTGATTGGTTTGTCTTCGCCTTCGGTGACTGACAGGATTGCCACTTTGGCGGCTTCACCCAAATCAAACAATGCCGGACAAACCAGATTTCCGACATTTTCTATCATGACGATTGAACCTGCTGGCGGTTTGAGAGCCTTCAATCCGCTCATCACCATATCGGCTTCCAGGTGGCAACCTGTGCCGGTATTTATCTGAACGGAAGGGGCGCCGCTATCTTTGATGCGCTGGGCATCGTTGACTGTTTGTTGGTCGCCTTCAATCACACTAATTGGCGTCTTGCCCTTCAAATCTACAATTGTGCGCTCCAGGATCGAAGTTTTTCCCGAACCGGGTGAACTGACCAGATTAAGAGCCAGAATTTCGCGGCCATTAAACCAGGCTCGGTTTCTCGCAGCCAGGGCATCATTCTTTTGCATGATGGCCTGTTCCAGGGCGATAGTGGTTCCATGGGTTCCCGCATGGGTTTGAGCGTGATCATGGGCATGATCGTGATCATGGCTATGCCCATGATTATGATCGTGGGTATGGGTAGTCTCATTGCCATCGGCATCAATATGGGTGTGTTCACCGGTTTGAAGGTCAATCACCGTGGCTTTATTACCATCTGAGCATCCGCAGGTTCCACACATTATACCGCCTCCAATTCCATTTCTTTGATGTTTAATTCTTCACCGCTCAGTCGTTCAAGATCGCGCGAGCCGCAGGTGCAGGCTGTCACGAGATCATGCAGTTCCACATCAGCGTTGCATTGACGGCATTTGGCTTTTCCAACCACTTCTACGATTTCAAGCGTTGCACCTTCAAGCACAGTGCCTTTTGCAATCACATCAAAACAAAATTTCAATGCGTCTGGCATGACGGCAGAGAGCTTGCCGACTTCCAGTTTTACCCGGCGAACTTTTTGTGCCTTGGCGTGTTCAGCTACGATTGAAACGATATTTCTTGTTATGCCCATTTCATGCATGATGACCTCAACAAATCCGGGGCAATTGCTCGCCCACCAGCATGTCGACAATTCTGCGCCCGCCAAATGACGTAAGCATGGTCACCCGGCCCGCATCCCAGTCACCAACCTCACCAATGGCCGCAGCACCTTCGCCCAGTGAATGAGCCTGCATGGTTGCAAGCACCAGTTCTGCTTTTTCTGCGGGGGCGACAATGACAATTTTGCCTT
>JAJRTX010000208.1 GCA_021545665.1 Zetaproteobacteria bacterium | reverse complement strand
CCTTGATCTCTTCTCTCTCGCTATAATTGTTCATGGTTCGTCTCGCTCCTTTTAAATAAATTGCCCTCACTGGACATTTTTATTTTGGCACATTGCGATGCCGTTGGGGAGCGGGACGGACCATCCCATTACTTATCTCGGAGTACCCGTTCCACAAAAGAATCAGGCTGTACCTTCAATTTCCTGACAGTAAGAACATCATTTATGATTAATCAGAAGATAATATGGCGGCTGCTTTGCCTGCATCTTCTGCGTCAAGAATAGCACTGATCACAGCAATATTGCCGGATGCCAGTTGCTGATAATTTTCTGTTGTAATGCCACCCAGAGCTATGACAGGGATATCTGCCTGACCTGCCAGTGTCCGAAAAGCTTCAAGGCCCATGCCGGGGGTGCCGGGATGACTTTGAGTAGGAAAAACCGGGGAAAGCATGGCGAAATTGGCACCGGCTTGCTGTGCCTGCAGCAGTTCCATGGCATTATGACAGGATGCTGAAATACTCATGTTCGGATTATTCAGCCAGTGGCACATAGCAGGAATTGTCGAAATATCATTGGATGCAACATGTACGCCATCGGCTTCTACGGCATGAGCTATATCGGCCTGAGTGTGAATGATCAGACGCGCCCGGTATTTGCGAGTGAGGTTGCGCAGGCGGGAGGCCAGTGCCAGAAGCCTGGCAGATGTCAGTTCTTTTTCGCGAACGAGAATGGCATCCACGCCATTGGCCAATGCCTGATCACAGGTGTCAAAGAAAGGTTCACCTGAATAGCGGCTACTGTCTGTAATAAGGATTAGCGACGGGGGGATGACCCGCATAATCTTTAGAACCGTCAGACTCTAAAATTCCTTAAGAACCCAGGTCGGCGGGGCAATCCGTCTTTTACCACCCGGTAAACGCTGTTCGAACCTGCCATCGCCATCACTGTCATAAAGATAGTAGGCAGGAAGGTCTCCACCGGGTTGAATTTTAATTTTAAAAACGCGCCCGCGCACAGCATATTCGGTAATAGTTGCTCCATCTTTACGTTGGTAAGAGTGGATGTCGACAGTGTCTTCTTCCTTCGGTGCCTGAAACTCTCTTTGGAGATTCGGGGCCTCTTCCTTGATATCTCCAGCTTCACCGGCAGTGGATTCGTCAACTGTTGGTGGGGGCAGTACTGTTTCTTCAGCCAGAGAAAAGCGCGTTGACAGTGCCAGACCGGCAAAGAAAAATATGATAAGGATACGAAGAAGTCTATTCATGAATCTATTATAGTAAAAAGAGTCGACGACGGAAGTCTTTTTTCTATGAACCTGTCAGACTCAGGGTGATTGTAGCAAGCTGGAGTCTGATCATAGCCAATTCAAACTGGTGCAACGCAGCCGCTTGCCGGGGCTCGTTCGAAGATAGTCGCCTCAAGGGGCACAACGCTACTTGGCATACCCGGGATGCTTTTTTACGGGACAAAACACTAGTTTCGTCGTAGCAGTACAAGACAGGCACCACCACCACTGCCTGGCTGTGGAATCACTGCCAATACAGAGTGCATAAAAGGGCCGCTTTGCAGCCACTGATAAACAGCCTCTTTGAGTACGGCCTTGCCCTCGGAATGCAGGCCGCGTCCGTGAATAATACAAAGAACCCGCAACTGACTGGCTAGGGCATGACCAAACCATTCTTCCAGCAATTCAAGTGCCTGGTTGCGGGTAGTCCCATGCAGATCCCGTGTCTGTTCGACTGGTGGACGCCCGGATGCCAGGTTCCTTAAGCGATCTCTGGAAATCCCGTCAGCTCTAAGCACCCAGGGTTCTTCTGACTGCCGGGGTTCTGACATAATGGTTTTCGACAGTGTCAAAGGTTGTGCCCGCTGTGCAGAAATGGCAGATGAAGGCTTCGGTTTTACCCTCTCAGGGGTAACTTTATTTACCGGGCATATGCGTCTGACTTTGCCCATGGCCTCAGCAAACAGCTTGTCATCCTGCTGTTTATCTGCCAATCAAATCTCCGTTCGCTCAGGTCTGGTCATCAGCCGGGTAATGGCAGTTTGAATATCCAGCTCTCCTGCCAGTACGTGATAAATACTTTGCATCAGGGGTAGCTCAATATTCAACTTCAGAGCCATGCTGTTTGCTGCCTCAGCAGTGCGGATACCTTCCACTACCTGACCAACTCTTTCCTTTGCCTCATTGCAGTCTGAACCCTGAGCAATGGCAATACCGAATTGCCTGTTACGGGACAGCGAACCGGTACAGGTCAGCACAAGATCACCCAGGCCGGAAAGCCCCATAAGTGTTTCGTGGCGACCACCACAGGCATCTGTCAGGCGGCCCATTTCAGATAATCCACGGGTGACGACAGCGGCTACAGAATTGTGTCCCAGTTGCAATCCATCTGCCATGCCGGCGGCAATGGCAATAACATTTTTCAGGGCTCCTCCCAGAGCCACGCCTATCACATCATCACTTGCATATATGCGGAAGTTGGTATCATCAAAAAATGAGGCTGCAGTTTCAGCCAGTTTAATGGTTTGTGCAGCCATGGTGATGGCCGTGGGTTGACCATGGGCAACCTCCAGCGCAAAAGAAGGCCCCGAAAGAATGGCAATGCGTTCAGGCGCAATATATTTGGATAGCATTTCATCGGTGCGGATTAATGTTTCCGGATGCAATCCTTTACAGGCTGAAATGACCGGATATGAGCCATCAGCAAGAGGTGGCAGAAAAACATCAGCCGCAATACAGGGTAAAGCATATACGCAGGCATCGATGTTCTGAATGGCAGTATGCAGGTCTGAAGAAATATGCAAGTTTTCAGGTAGTGGAATCCCGGGCAGATAATGTTTGTTTTCACCGGCAGAAATAATGGCCTGAGCCTGCTTTTCATCACTGGCAACCAGTCTGACCTGTCTTCCGTTTCTCGCCAGAACCAGAGACAGCGCAGTGCCCCATGATCCGGAACCAATTACACATACGGCCTGTTCAGTGCCCTGTCCCGTAAATTTACGCACCATCAGAGTCGACCCAAAGAGCCAGGGCAAGACGCGTCCCGCAGGCAATGGCATGCCCTTGGCAAGGGGAGGAAACCGCATTGGCTCTTTTTTTTGGCGGCTCCCTACGGGCGAGTCCTGGTGGGCCTTCGACTGCGTTGCACTCGTTTGAATTGGCCACAGCCAGTCCTGCACTCGCACGCCTTGCCGAACATCCCACCAGAACTCGTTGATGGCATGTAAATTTACGGGGCTGGACACTAGTCATAAATGCTCCCTTCTGCTAAAGCATGGTAGCGCCAGTATGAACAGGCAGGCAAGCAAAGGCCAGTTGCCCCAGCGCACATAGGGGGTTTCTACAGATGACAGGCGGTATGCACCCTTCACGATGGTTTTCGTCCACCATGGTGCTGTGCTGATCACTTGCCCATGCGGATTTATCACAGCGGAAATGCCGGTATTGGCAGCGCGTAATACGTAACGGCCTGTCTCAACTGCACGCATTCGGGCCGCCTGAAAATGCTGCCATGCTGCCGGTGTCGTTCCATACCATGCATCGTTGGTGATGTTGACCAGCACCTGTGCCCCATGTGCTACCCGGTGTCGGGCCTGTTCCGGAAACAGGGACTCGTAGCAAATCAGTGCGCCATAGGTATCACCCCGAACAGAGACAACACCGTCATCATCTGCCGGTTTGAAATCAGCAATTTCAGGTACGATAGTATGCAGAAAAGGCAGCCATGCTGGCACATATTCACCAAATGGTACCAGATGGTGCTTGCCACTGAACTGGCGTTTGTCTGCTTCCGAATCTTGAGCATAAAGACCGTTCTGGGCTATACCATCACCCGTCACTTTGAGACCACCGAACAATATCGGCGTATTCCAGTTTTGAATCTGACTGCTTAACCAGACATCCCGGTCGGGTGCACGGGAAAGGAAAAATGGAACGGCTGCTTCCGGCCAGATAATGAGATCACTTACCGGGGCTGCCAGGGTTGTTAGCTGAGAATACCGGCTCAGGGTTTCATCGACAAAAGAGGCATCCCATTTTACATCCTGTGGGATATTGGCCTGAATCAGGGCAACCGTTTGCATTTTCCCCTTTGTATCTTCAATGCCGGGGGCCTGCCATACCAGCAAGCAGATCAGCAGAATGCCACCCATGCCCAGAATGCGATTCTGTTGTGATAGCAACAACAGCAGTGCTGCTGCTGCCAGTGCCGGTAATAGAGCCAGTGCGTAGACTCCAAACCATGCTCCCCAGCTTATTGCCGGCGTATCGAGCAATACATTGCCCAGTGCTGTCCATGGCAAGCCGGTGAAAATATGACCCCGCAACCATTCCTCAGCTACAGCCAAAGCAGGAAAAGCGACAATGACCCAGCCGCTGTTTCCAGCAATTCGCCATGTTAGCCATGCCCACATGGCTGGGAGCATGCCCATGATACAGCCAACCAGCACAACACAGAATACTGCTGCCAGCCATGGCAGATGGCCAAATGTATGCAGGGTTGGTGCCAGCCACCATGCGCCAAAGCCAAACCAGCCAAAACCAAATGCAAAACCCATGTAGAATGGGCTGCCCTGACGAATCAGCCATAGCCATCCGGCAAGTGTAGGAGTACTCAGCCAGGCATAATCATAGGGGGAAAATGTAAAGGGCATAAGCCCCCCCGCCAGCAGGGCAAAAGCAGCGGAAAGATGAGTTCTTGTAGTGTTGATCGGTTTTTCCTTCTGCATGGAATGAGATATGTGAGGTGCCATGCAGTGATTAACAGGTGCTTGTTTTCAGGCAGATTTTGCTGATTCGGCGCGGATCTGCTTCCAGAATTTGAATGTGAAAGCGGCCTAGTTCAACAGTTTCACCACTTAGCGGAATGCGACCAAGATGCGTGGTGACCCAGCCGCCAACCGTGTCGTAATCTCCCTCCGGAAGTTGCATATTTAATGCTTCACCCAACTCTTCAATATGCATGCGTGCCTGAATCAGATAACTGCCATTGGCCAGCATTTGACATTCACTCTCCTCTTCTTCTCCGTCCTCACCAATCTCGCCGACGATTTCGCGCAGCAGATCAGAGAGTGTAACCAGACCAGCTGTGCCACCATATTCATCCAGTGCAATGGCAATATGACAACTGTGTTCTCTCATCTCGGATAACAGACTGGAAACCTGTTCCAGCTCCAGAGCCCGCAGGCACGGGCGCAACATGCCGGTTATCGCCGGCGTTTCATCCTGTTTACCTGCTTCAATAATATCTCTGGCATGAATGACGCCAAGCACATGATCAACATCGCCTTTGGTGACCAGTAAGCGGCTGACTCTTGATTCAATCATGATTCTTTCAATTTCGGACAAGGGCGCATCCACCGCTACAGCATGAATTTCTGAACGAGGCACCATGATCTCACGAACACGTTTATCCTGAAATTCAACCAGATGTTCAAGCATGCTCCGCTGTTCATCGGATTGAATTGCTTCTGCCCGCCCAATAACAGCAAGCAATTCGTTTTCATCACGGCCCGGACGCAGGCGTTCAATAAGCAGTGTTCGTAATGACCGTAACCAGCAATGGAAAACAGAGTTCATGATTGCCCCGCCGTTGAATGAACCGGATAGGGGTTATGCAGACCCAGATGCTGCATAATATGCTGTTCCAATTGTTGCATAATTTTTGCATCCTCATTCATCACGTGATCAAAACCAAGCAAATGCAGCATGGCATGAACAATCAGATGCAGGATATGCGCCTGCACGGGCAAATCCAGAGAATCGGCTTGCTGACGAATAAATTGAGCCGCGAGCGCAATATCACCAAGAGGGATGTTCAAATCATAGTTCGGGCCTTCCTGCATGGGAAAAGACAAGACATCAGTAACTTTGTCCAGGTCACGCCACTGCTTGTTCAGTATCTGAATCGCCTCATCAGCAGCAAAACGTACGCATAATTCTGGTTGGTCGCTGTAGCCAACTTCATTACAGACTGCACGCACAGCCTGTTCAATATCTGTTGTTGCTGGAAAGTCTGACCGATTCACATCAGCATCAAACACCACATCAATCATGGTTTTTCTGTACTCTCACGATCTTCATAAGCATTAACAATTTTTTCCACCAGGCGATGGCGAACAACATCACTGCCAGTCATCCGGCAAACTCCGATTTCAGCCACATGTTCCAATACCTGTAGGGCATGCAACAGGCCGCTTTGCTGGTGTCTGGGTAAATCCACTTGTGTCACATCTCCGGTGACAACCATTTTAGCACCAAAGCCCAGTCGGGTAAGAAACATTTTCATTTGCTCACGCGTGGTGTTCTGTGCCTCATCAAGAATGATAAAAGCATCATTAAGCGTGCGACCCCGCATATAAGCCAGCGGAGCAATTTCAATTCGGTTTTGCTCAAGCATGGCATTCATTTTCTCAACACCCAGCATGTCGGATAATGCATCGAACAGCGGACGCAGATACGGATCAACTTTCTGTTGTAAGTCACCGGGCAGAAATCCCAGTCTTTCTCCTGCCTCGACCGCCGGACGGGTCAAAATAATACGTTCAACACGATTGCTGTTCATAGCCGCCACAGCCGCTGCGACGGCCAGATAAGTTTTTCCCGAACCGGCAGGGCCAATGGCAAGCGTCAGGGTATTATTCTGGATGGCTTTCAGATAAGTTCTCTGATTGGCCGTTTTTCCACTCACGTGTCGTCGCCCCGAAATCAGCACATCGCTATCAGACACCTCTGAGGTTTTATTGTTCATCCGGCCAAGTCCTACATCCTTCAATACGCCTTCGATATCAATATCTGTCAAATTGACCTCCGTATTACCGTGCCCTGTGACTTCAGTTCCTTGCACCAGATGCTGCGACAAACGCTGCAAAGCCAGACTTGCCACTTGTGCATGTTCGCCCTCAATCTGCCAGTTTCCCGGCTGTCCAAGCAAGCGCACATCAAAAAACTGCTCAATCCTGCGTAGCACGCGATTTTCCGCCCCGCAGAGGTTTTGCAGGGCAGGTGGCTCAAGTGCCTCAAGACGCAATAATACAGTCATGATTGTGGTATGATGCCTTTAGACATCATGGCTCCCTCTTGAAAGGGATGACTCACCACCCTTGAGGTACGTGGATTATCCTTACCGGACTTTGCTGATAAGGCAGAGCCATAATCAAGGAGGTGAGTCACCATGAAAAGAATGATTAGATTTATTGG
>JAJRTX010000207.1 GCA_021545665.1 Zetaproteobacteria bacterium | reverse complement strand
TCCACTGTAATCACTCCTGTTTTTACCTCCAACTAAATCAATAGTTGGGGATGATACAGGGGGGTCAAAATTGGACGCTGATTTGCCCCTCTAGGGGGTCAATTTTGCACGCTGAATAACACATGCCACTTATTTTTAGAAAACTTTTAAATTAATCGCTTTGTTTTCACGAAGTAACATCGAATCAGGCTGCTTTTTTGATAACCTGATGGGTTCGGAATACCGAAGTGCAGTAATGATTAGAAATGAAGGCTGACTTTAGCTTATTGTTCGTACGCAATTCTTCCCGTCGCGTTTGGCTTCATAAACACTCATATCAGCTCTTTTTATCAGACCTTCATGGTTTTTCATGTCAGGAGCTCTGACTGCCAGTCCAATGCTGACACTGCCATGCCAGGCACTGTCACCTGTTGGTACACGAAGTGCAGTTACTGCTTTACGCGTCAATTCGGCAAGAATCATTCCGTCATCCATGTCTGTATCAGGGCAAATGATAAAAAACTCATCACCACCCAGACGGCATACGATATCATCATTGCGGACAGCTTCCTGAAGTGTTCTGGCTAACTCACAAAGCACAAGATCTCCGGCATCATGGCCGTAGGTATCGTTAACTTCTTTGAAATGGTCTGCATCAATCATCATGCAAGCCAGAGGCGTTTCAGCTTTTATAGATTCATCCCACATATCGATGAGCTTCTGTAGAGCAAAACGGCGATTTGAAAGTCCTGTCAGGGCATCTGTTAAAGCCAGTTCTTCAAGGTGAGTATTAGCTTCCGAAAGGGCTCTGGTACGTTCAGTAATCTTCATCTCAAGGGATTGATTTAATTGAATCAGTTCGTTGTTCCGTGCTGAGACCTGATGAAACAGACCATTGAGGGCAACAAGTAATGGTTCTGTAGCATTATCTCTGTTCCGCTCCTCTGTCTCATAGGCTTCATTCGGACTTGTTCCGGATTGGATGGCTTCCATTTGTCTGGCCATATTTTGATCCGAACCAAGAATATGATAAGCAAGCCAATGGGTAAGAAAGTCCAGCAGATGTTTTGCTGCATCAGGATTATCAGGAGAGAAGCCGACATGCATGGATGTTACTTCCTGCAAAAAATTTCGATGCAGGTCGATGTGATTGTCCAGATGGCGCTTGTCAATGCCTGTTCGCACCATCAGCGCTTCTTCATTTTGAAAATGATATTGAGCATAGTTGGATAATTTCTGAAAAACGGTCTCAATATCATCAAATTCCAGTTCATTTCTAGCCAGAAGCCTGCCAAATTGATTAAAGATATCTACCAGTTGATGATGTTCCCGGTCTACTTCCAGTACACCGGTGATGAAATGTTTATCCCAACGAAATGATTCCATGAGTTCTATTGTCCTAATAGCGGCTTACAAATTATGAAAATGAATACTAAGCCATCTTAATAAAGATTATTTTTTAAATTTGCCCGATGCCTTTGCCATATCAAGCGCGATCTTAATAACTTATCATACGATTTTACCCACAAGCTCTGCTGCGGCAATAACTATGCCATCATATAAAGCTATTACCAGCAGTTGCGAACAGGTAGTCAATGCGTAGCCTTCCGCTCCCTTCTCAAATCCATCCTATCGGAGCGGCATTCATGGCTTCCATTCAACGTGCATTACTGAGCGTTTCAAATAAAACAGGCGTAGAGGATTTTGCCAGAGCACTGGCGGACCGCGGTGTCGATATTCTTTCCACTGGTGGCACAGCCAGACTGCTGCGCAATGCTGGTATCCCTGTGCGTGATGTTTCCGATTACACTGGTTTTCCGGAAATGATGGATGGACGAGTCAAAACACTGAACCCGAAAGTGCATGGCGGCATTCTTGCCCGCCGTGATAATGAAGGCGATCTGGCTTCTATGGCCGAGCATGGCATTGAGCAAATCGACCTGGTTTGTGTGAACTTGTATTTATTTCGTGAAGCCGTTGCCAAAGAAGAGTGCACCATTGAAGATGCCATTGAAAACATCGATATTGGTGGCCCATGCATGGTTCGCGCCTCGGCCAAAAACCATAAGTTTGTGACTATTGTGGTTGATCCTTCCGATTACAATATGATTATAAAGGCCATCGATGCTGACAGTCTGAGTCTGGATATCCGCCGCGCCCTGGCAACCAAGGCATTTGCTCATACTGCTGCCTATGACGGCGCCATTGCCAACCACTTCTCGGCCTTGAATGCGGATGGCTCCAAACGCCTGTTTCCTGATATTTTTACCCGTCAGTTCATCAAAACAGCGGATGAATTACGCTATGGTGAAAATCCGCATCAGCACGGCGCATTTTATGCTGATGTCGAAGATGAGGGTCTGTCGATGGCCGATTGTGAAGTGCTACAGGGCAAAGCACTCTCATATAATAACATCGCTGATGCTGATGCAGCCTTTGCCTGCGTGCGTGATTTTTCTGAGAACGCCGCTGTAATCGTCAAACATGCCAATCCATGTGGCGTTGCCCTGACTCTGAATGAAAACGACACACAGGCCAAAATTTATGAACGCGCCCGCACTGCCGATGCCACCTCTGCTTTTGGCGGCATTGCCGCATTTAATCGCCCGCTGCAAGGTGAAGCGGCCAGCCTGATTGCTGAAACATTTATGGAAGTGGTGATTGCACCGGGCTTCAGTGATGAGGCGCGTGAGACACTGGCGACAAAGAAAAACCTGCGCTTGCTACTGGCACCGTCTGTTGATCCTGTAACCGGTGGACTGGAATTAAAACGGGTGAATGGTGGTCTGCTGGTGCAACAGCGCGATGCACACATCCTAAATCGTGAAAGCTGCAAAGTGGTCACCAGGCGCGCTCCCACAACAACTGAATGGAATGATATGCTGTTTGCCTGGTCAGTGGCCAAACATGTGAAATCCAATGCCATTGTCTTTACCAAAGGCGGCGTGACGCTTGGCATCGGTGCAGGCCAGATGAACCGGGTCAATTCCACCCGCATTGCCGCCCACCATGGCGGCGAAGCCATCAAAGGATCGGCGGTTGCATCGGATGCATTTTTTCCATTCCGCGACGGTGTTGATGCGCTAGCCGAAGCCGGAGCTACTGCGGTGATTCAACCGGGTGGCTCGATTCGTGATGAGGAAGTGATTGCCGCAGCCGATGAACATAACTTGGCGATGGTTTTCACCGGTATCCGCCACTTTCGTCATTAAACCGAGGGAACTTCTTAGTTCACCCCTGATGTGCCCGGTAAGGGCGTCAACATGCTCGAGTGCAGGAGCACACTGTTCGTTATAGTTGACGGCTGTTCACTATACCGAATACTATGCCGCCCATGTTAAATGTGGCGAATCGAATTGCATTGTTGAGGAAAGAGCGCGGGTTAAGCCTGCGGGCGCTGGCCGATGCCGCCGGTGTTAGTCCGGCCACGCTGTCGCAGATTGAATCGAATCAGGCTTCACCTTCGGTAGCCACGCTGGAAAAGCTGGCTGATGGTTTGAACCTCGGCATTGCCGCTTTTTTTAATGATGACCGAGCAGAAAATGAGGTGGAGATTTTTCAGCTGACGGATCGGCCTGCCGTGACATTGCAGGGGAATAGCATATTATTCCCGCTGGCCGCCCGTCATAAACATGTCGGTTTTGAGCCGGTTCTGGTGCGTCTTGAAGCCGGGGGTGAGTTCAATGATGATCTCTATGGCATCAGCAGTTCGCACGCCTATGCCTGGGTTCGGCACGGGCAGGCGACGCTTTCATTCAATGACAGCAGTTTCACAGTGAGTGAGACTCATTCAGTCTATTATGATCCGCGTCAGCCGCATAACTGGCGCAATGCAGGCGCTGATACCTGTGAACTGTTAATCGTAAGATCCCGCTGATGAGCATACACTGATGGCCTACGGACTGACAAATACCGGCCTGTTGCTGGCAGTGGCTGCTATGCTCGTGAGTCTGCTAGCGGCTGTGCTGTCGCCCTGCCTTGGCCGGGCTGCCGATATGCAGCGGCTCTCGGTTTCCCTGTTGCTGGCCATGTCCGGCGCGTTGGCGATTGCGGCGGGAGTTGCCGGGCTGAATGGCGATGAAGCATCAATCATGTTGCCAATTGGCCTGCCGTGGTTGCCGATGCATCTGCATATTGATGCGCTTGCCTCCTTTTTTATGCTGACCATCGGTGCGCTGCTGCTGCCTGTCGGCATCTATTCAGCCGGCTATATGAAAACAATGACGGCAAACGGCAAATCGCTGGCGCAGCTGGGCATCTTCATGCCGCTGTTTGCGCTCGGCATGCAGGGCGTGGTGCTGGCCGATGACGCTTACGCCTTCATGGTGTTCTGGGAACTGATGAGTGTTTCATCCTACTTCCTGGTCACTTATGAACATGAATCCGCAGCGAATCGCCGCGCCGGTTTTCTCTATCTGTTGATGGCGCATCTGGCCGGACTGCTGATTCTCGGCAGCTTTGCCGTGCTCTATGCTGCCGCAGGATCATTCAGCTTCGAGGCCATGCGGCAAGCCGAACTCTCATCTAGCATGGCTACAGCTGCATTTCTGTTGGCTGCCTTCGGGTTCGGCATGAAAGCGGGCGTGGTTCCGTTGCATGCATGGTTGCCCGAAGCGCATCCGGTTGCGCCATCCAATGTTTCCGCCCTGATGAGCGGCATTATGCTGAAAGTGGCGATTTTCGGCTTTATCCGCCTGAGCTGGGATCTGGTCGGCACTGAGGAATTTGTCTGGTGGTGGGGGGCGCTGGTGCTGGCCGCCGGTTCCTCATCCGCTGTTTTCGGTGTCTTGATGGCCCTGCAACAACATGATTTGAAACGTCTGCTGGCTTATCACTCGGTGGAGAATATCGGCATTATCCTGATCGGGCTGGGTCTGGCAATGATTTTCGCCAGCTCCGGTCATCCGCTTATGGCTGTGCTCGGCCTGATTGCCGCACTCTATCACGTGATCAATCATGCCCTGTTTAAAGGCCTGCTGTTTATGGGGGCAGGCGCTGTGCTGCATGCCACCGGCAGTCGTAACATGGAAGCGATGGGCGGCCTGATTCATCGAATGCCGGTTACTGCCGCGCTGTTTCTGGTCGCCTGCATCTCGATATCCGCCCTGCCGCCGTTTAACGGTTTTGTCTCCGAATGGCTGACATTTCAGGCTGCGCTGCTGACGCCGCAACTGGACAACACGCTGCTGGCTGCATTGGTTCCATTCTCCGCCTCCATGCTGGCGCTGGCTGGCGCGCTGGCCGCAGCCTGCTTTGTGAAAGTGTTCGGTATTGTATTTCAGGGCCATGCCCGTTCCGATGTGGCGGCCCGTGCGCATGAAGTGGATGGCTGGATGCAGGCGGGCATGATCATCCCCGCTGTGGCCTGCCTGCTGCTCGGCGTGCTGCCAACGCTGTTTATTCCGCTGATTGATCATGTGCCGCAGATGCTGCTGCATGCTTCCCTGGCCGATTCCGTACAGCCCGATAACTGGCTATGGCTGACGCCGGTCAGTGCTGAGCGCGCTTCTTATGCCGCGCCGATGATGCTGACTGGCCTGCTGGTCATCGGCGGCCTGTTTTACTGGTGTCTGTACGGGCACGGAACTCGTATCCTGCGTGGCAAAATCTGGAGTTGCGGACACCCGACCCTGAACGCCCGCATGCAATATACAGCCACCAGCTTCTCGCAGCCGCTCAGACGCATCTTCTCCGGCATCTATCAACCGGATGAACAGGTGAAAAAGAATTATGGCGGACATCCGCTGATTGTGCGCAGCATCAGCTATAGCGTGCATGTCGGCGACCTGGCCTACCGTAAACTGTATGCGCCGATCGGAAACGCCACACTCGTCATTGCGGCCAGAGTGGCGCGGGAACATGCACGCGGTATGCATGCCTATCTGACCTATATCTTTATCACCATGCTGGCTCTGTTGTTGTGGGTGGTTCGATGAGCGCTTCAATAACACTTTGGCTGTTGAATCTGGCGCAGACCGCGCTGATGGTGCTGGCCGCGCCGCTGCTGGCCGGTTTTATCCGCAAATGCAAGGCGCGCTTGCAGAACCGGTGCGGCGCGGCGCTGTTGCGACCCTATCAGGATCTGATGAAGTTGTTCCGCAAAGAAGCGTTGCTGGCGGACAATGCCTCCTGGATTTTTCGCGCTGCGCCCTATGTGATTTTTACGGCTACGGTGCTCGCAGCCAGCGTTGTGCCGGTGATTCTGGTTGATCTGCCTTCAGCCCTGATTGCCGATGTGATTGCCATGGCCGCTCTGCTGGCGCTGGCGCGCTTCTGGCTGGCGCTGGCTGGCATGGATATCGGTACAGCCTTCGGCGGCATGGGCGCAAGCCGTGAAATGACGTTTGCCGCACTGGCTGAACCGGCCATGCTGATGAGCGTGTTCGTGATGTCGCTCGGCGCTGCCAGCACCAATCTGTCCACCATGGTCGAGCATGCCCTGCATCTGCAACATTTATTGCCATCGGTGGCATTTGCACTGGCGGCATTGCTGATGGTGAGCGTGGCCGAAAATGGGCGCATCCCGATTGATAATCCGACCACGCATCTGGAACTGACCATGATTCACGAGGCCATGATTCTGGAGTATTCAGGCCACCATTTGGCCCTGATCGAATGGGCTGCGCAGATCAAATTATTACTCTTCGCCTCGCTGATTATCAGTCTGTTTGCGCCCTGGGGCATTGCCGAGTCGGCAGCCCTGCTGCCGGTTATGGCGGCAACGCTGTTCTGGTTTGCGAAAGTGATTGTTCTGGCAGTGGCGCTGGCGCTGCTGGAATCGGGGCTGGCCAAGATTCGCCTGTTTGAAGTGCCAGATTATCTCTCCACCGCCTTCGTACTCGCTTTTCTCGGCATGCTGGTGCACTACATTCTGGAGGTCGGGGTTCAATGACGGATGCCTCCCTGATGCAGGAAGCAATTTCAGTGGCGGCTGCATTGATGCTGCTGATTTCCTTTGCGCTGCTGGCTCAGCATCGCATGCTCTCCGTGCTGCACTGGTTTGCCGCGCAGGGCGTGGTGCTGGCGCTAACCACGCTGCTGGTTGCCGTCATCTCCGGCCACAACGAACTCTATTTTTCAGCCCTGATGACGCTGCTCCTGAAGGGCGCTTTCCTGCCCTGGCTGCTGTGGCGGATTATCCGTAAAATGCGCGTGCATCGGGAAGTGGAGCCGTTGGTGAATACGCCCGTAACCATGCTGATTGCGCTGGTGCTGGTGCTGATCTCTTTCCATGTGGCGTTGCCTATCGAGCGCATGTCCAGGCTGGTGACGTACAATACGCTGGCTATTGCCACGGCCACCGTGTTCCTCGGCATGCTGATGATGATCACGCGCAAAAAGGCGATCACGCAGGTGATCGGTTTTCTGTCTATTGAAAACGCGCTGTTTTTTACCGCCGTCGGCGCCACCCACGGCATGCCGATGATCGTGGAGTTGGGCGTCGCCTTCGATGTGCTGATTGCCGCCATTATCTTCGGTCTGTTTTTCACCCAGATGCGCTCTACTTTCGAATCGCTGGATCTTGATGTAATGCATGAGAAATCAAAAACCGGAACACGCAGATTATGAACTGGTTTCTGTTTACGCTGCTATCGCCATTGCTGGGTGGACTGTTGCTGGCATTTATACGCGATCGCCATCATGCATTCGCGATAAATATCTCATTCTCCGCCACCACGCTGATTGGCAGCCTCGCTCTGGCCATGCAGGTATTGCAGCAGGGTGGGCATGAGGCGCTGAACGGTTTCTTTTTCCTGGATGCCTACAATGTGTTTCTGATTTCGCTGACCAGCTTTGTGTCGCTGACCACATCCATCTTTTCCGGCCCCTATATGCGCTTTGAATGGCAACATCGCGGTCTGCCGGAGAGGCGGTTGAGGCTGTATCACGCCATGTTCCAGCTGTTTGTGTTCGGCATGCTGCTGGGATTCACCACCAACAATATCGGCCTGATGTGGATTGCGCTGGAGTTGGCGACGCTGGCCACCGTGTTGCTGGTGTCGCTGTATCGCACCCCGGCCTCGATTGCGGCGGCGTGGAAATATTTCATGCTGGCGGGCATGGGCATTGCACTGGCGCTGTTCGGAACGATTCTGATTTTCTTCACCTCATCGACGCTGTTCGGACACAGTAACGATGCACTGACCTGGACGCTGCTGTTGGCCCGCGCCGATGAACTCAATCCGGATGTGATGATGATGGCCTTTGCCTTCCTGATGGTCGGTTACGGCACCAAAATCGGACTGGCACCCATGCATGCCTGGCTGCCCGATGCGCATGGCGAGGGGCCGACGCCGGTATCGGCAGTGCTTTCCGGCCTGCTGCTCAATCTGGCGCTGTACGCGCTGGTGCGTTTTAAAATGCTGGTCGATGCTTCAACCGGCTCGCAGATGGCCGGGCATATCATGATCGCCTTCGGTCTGTTTTCTCTGCTTATTGCCGCGCTATCGCTGCACAGGCAACAGGATATCAAACGCATGTTTTCCTTCTCTTCGATAGAGCACATGGGGCTGATGACCATCGCTTTCGGCATCGGCACGCCGCTGGCCAATTTCGCCGGACTGTTACATATGACCGTGCATTCACTGGTAAAATCAGGCATTTTCTTTACGGTCGGCCATGCCGCGCAGGCCATGGGTAGCCAGAGCATGGATCAGATTTGCGGTCTGATCCGCCATCATCCCGGCATTGGCTGGGGCTTGCTGATCGGCACGGCGGCCATTGCCGGTTTGCCGCCGTTTGGCGTGTTCACCAGCGAATTCCTGCTCTTCTCGGCGGCGCTGGATACTCACCCGTGGCTGATTGCCCTGCTGCTGGCCGGTCTGCTACTTGCGTTCGCAGGATTATTCCGTTTTGTACAACCCATGGTGTTCGGTGAAGCGCCCGAACATGCGATTGCTGTTGAAGCCAATATGCTGCCCGTTTATGTTCATTTCGGGCTGGCGCTATTGCTTGGACTCGCCATCCCTGATTTTTTGGCCAACTGGTATGAGCAGGCGGCAGCGCTGATCGCCGCCGGAGGCGGGGCATGAGCAGGCAAATCAATACCTGGTTTGCAGAACGCATGGGCGAGCACGGCATCCACAGCAGTTATATGGAAGACCATCATCCGGCCCGCATGCCTTGCCTGCAAATTCGTCTGCTCGACTGGCCTCATGCCGCCCAACTGGCCAGAAAACTGGAGATGCGCTTTGCCGCCCTGTGGGCAGCTGAAGCGGGATATCATGATAAGGATTCACTTTATGCTTACATGGTGTTCGCCCATCCCGAACACCGGCATGTTATGCTGCGTGCGCCATTGCGCGTGACTGAACCTGCCATAGCCTCGATCGGCGAGTACTATATCGCCGCCATGCGCATGGAGCGCAATATGCAGGACATGTTCGGCATCGACATCATCGGCCTGGCAGATAGCCGCCACTGGATAAAACATGAACACTGGCCCGAAAACGCATATCCGCTGCGCAACAGCTTTGCCGCCGATTCCCGCATGCAGCGCTGCGAAGGCGATTATCCCTTTATCAGGGCGGAAGGCGACGGCGTATATGAAATTCCGGTCGGCCCGGTGCATGCTGGTATTATCGAACCGGGCCATTTCCGTTTTCTGGCCGTGGGCGAACAGATTCTCAATATGGAAGAGCGCTTGGGATATGTACACAAGGGTATTGAAAAGCGGCTTGAGGGTCTGTCTGTTGCAGCTGCCATCCGCATAGCCTCACGCTGTTCGGGCGATGCCACAGCAGCCTTTGGGTGGGCATTCGCCCGCGCCTGTGAACAGGCCGCTGATATCGAGATTCCGGCTCGCGCCAGTGCCCTGCGCGCTATCCTTTGTGAGCGCGAACGCATGGCCAACCATATTGGCGATGTCGGCGCCATCTGCAATGATGCCGCCTTTGCTTTCATGCAGGCGCAGATGCAGCGGCTCAGGGAGGAAATGGCGCGTCTGCACAGAGAGTTATTCGGCCACCGCCTGCTGATGGATATAATTGAGCCTGGCGGCGTGAACTGTGATCTGGATGCCGGTCAATGTCGCCAACTGTTGCAGCAGACAAGGGCGCTGGCCGTTGAAGTGGAGGAGCTGCGTAGCATTTATGCCGATCACGCCGGTATTCAGGAGCGCGTCATCGGCTCCGGCATGGTTTCGATTGAAGATGCCACCGCCATCGGCCTGACCGGATATGCCGGTCGTGCTTCGGGTGTTTATGCTGATGCGCGTGTGGAAGAGGCTTATCCGCCCTATGATCAACTCGTTGTAAAAGTGCCGCAGGGCAAGCTGGGTGATGTGGCGACGCGGGTCTGGGTGCGGTTTGAGGAGATTGCCGAAGCAGCGCGTCTGATTGAACTGCTGCTGTGCGACCTGTCGGCCAGTGAGCTGAAAACAGACTGGCGCAGGCCGCAGGCGGGCGTGTCCGGACTTGCTTCGATTGAATCATGGCGCGGCGAGATCATCTGCTGGGTGCGCTTTGCAGAGGATGGCAGGATTGATCGCTGCATGCTGCATGATCCGTCGGCAATCAACTGGCTGGGGCTGGAACTGGCTGTTCGTGATCTGCCTGTGCCGGAATTTCCACTCAATAATAAATCATTCAATTGCTCCTATTCCGGGAATGATCTCTGATGCTGCGACTGCTAAGGAAATCATTGATGACAGGTGTGAAAACCGAGCCGCTGGCCAAAGCTGAGGCGGAGATTGAACACTTGGGTCGGCAACTGGATCCTTTGATCAAAAAACGATTTTCCGGTTCATTAGCCATTCGCGCCGTGGATGCCGGCAGCTGCAATGGCTGCGAACTGGAAATCCATGCCACCAACAATTGTTATTATGATATCGAACGTTTCGGCATTCACTTTACAGCCAGCCCCCGTTTCGCCGATATGCTGCTGGTGACAGGGCCTGTGACGCGCAATATGGAAACGGCATTAAAGATGACCTTCGACGCCATGCCGCAACCGGGGCTGGTCGTCGCCATGGGCGACTGCGCCGCCAACTGCGGTCTGTTCGGGTCTGATAACTACGCCATAGCCGGATCAGTTTCCGACATTATACCCGTAGATGTAATCATTCACGGCTGTCCGCCGACTCCGACCGACATCATCAACGGCATCCTCGCCGCAGTGAAATCCGGCCTGTGACTTTCCTGCAGACTCCTGGCTCGGCAATTGGGGGATCAGGCGTATCAGGCTTTTTTGACAAACTCCGACTTCAGGCCCATCGATCCAATCCCCGGAATCTTGCAGTCGATGTTATGATCGCCGTCCGTCAGGCGGATGTTCTTGACCTTGACGCCCACCTTCACGACCGATGAAGAGCCCTTGATTTTCAGATCCTTGATAACCGTCACGGTATCCCCATCCTTAAGCTGTACACCATTGGCGTCGCGAACAACAAGCCCGCCGGTTTCTTCTGTCTCGGCCTGATCACTGGCAGTCCATTCATGCGCGCATTCGGGACAGACGAATATGCCGCGATCTTCGTAGGCGTATTCACAAGCGCACTGTGGGCAATTGGGAAGTCCAGTCATTTATTACCTCGTCAGGCATGAGACTTCGTGCATAGTGCGAGAATCTCTGCTTAAAAATTGCTACGAAGCTTCTGCTTAAGCAGTTACAATTGCAATGGGGCTTACCGGCCCCGCACCCGGCTGTCTGATATGAAGAATCGCCCACTGCACATCCGTGCTAAACTTGCTATCGTTCGTTGTTTACACGGCTCCGGCGTGATCTGGGGCTTATCCATGGAGTTACTATATATGAAAGTACTGGTAGTCGGTGGCGGCGGTCGTGAACATGCACTGTGCTGGAAGCTGAAACGCTCTACTTCTGTTAGCGAGGTGGTGTGCGCGCCGGGCAATCCGGGCATTGCCGCTGATGCTCGCTGTGTAAATGTCGGAGCTGAGGATATTGATGACCTGATGACGCTGGCCGCTGTGGAAAAGCCTGATCTGGTCGTAGTTGGCCCGGAAGTACCTCTGGTTAAGGGTCTCGGCAATAGATTGCGCGTTGCGGGCTTTGCGGTTTACGGCCCTGATCAGGCTGCAGCTGAACTCGAAGGCAGCAAATCCTTTCCAAGGCGCTGATGGATGAAGCAGGTGTGCCCACCGCCCGCTTTGAAACCCATACTGACCCGGATAAGGCTGAAGCACTGATCAGAGCATGGGGTGCGCCGATTGTGGTTAAGGCCTCGGGGCTGGCTGCCGGTAAAGGCGTAATTGTAGCTTATGATATTGAAGAAGCGGTGCTGGCTGCCCGTGATATGCTGGCGGGAAATTCATTTGGTGATGCCGGTTCACAGGTGGTAATTGAGGAATGTCTGATCGGTGAAGAGGCTTCCTGCCTTTTTATTGTTTCCGGCGACACCATTCTGCAGATGGCGTCTTCACAGGATCACAAATCCCTGCTGGATGGTGATCTGGGGCCGAATACCGGCGGCATGGGCGCTTATTCTCCCGCCCCGTGTGTGACAGAAGCGGTGGCAGAGAAAGTGTTGGAAACTATTGTTCGCCCGATTATCACTGCTTTGAAAAAGCGTGGGGTAGAATTTATCGGCACTCTGTATGCCGGTGTGATGCTGACAGCGGATGGCCCGAAAACACTGGAATTCAATGTGCGCTTTGGCGACCCTGAATGCCAGCCGCTGATGAGCCGATTGAAATCAGATCTTGGCGAAGTGCTGCTGGCGGCAGCGCAAAAGCGACTGGAGGGTATAAAACTGGAATGGGAGGCCGGTTCGGCGCTGTGTGTGGTGGTGTCTTCAGATGGTTATCCGGCCAGCTTTGAAAAAGGCCAGGCCATCGGCGGACTGGACAATGTAGAAGCTGCCGGAACTACCGTATTCCATGCCGGAACGGCAGAAAGAGACGGTGTTATTGTTAACAATGGTGGCCGAGTCCTGGGTGTAACGGCTGTTGCCACCAGCGTAAAAGAAGCTCAGCGTATAGTGTACGGGGCATTGGAGAAACTGGACTGGCCGGGTGGTTTCTACCGAAAAGATATTGGCTACCGCGCCGTAGCACGGGAAGAAAAAAGCTATTAACCGCGAGGTATGCAAAGATTTTTTTACTTTGCGTCCTCTGCGGTAGAAAAATGGGGTTAAAGATGGAAGCGATTAAAGTGTTGATTTTGATGGGCAGCAAATCTGATCTATTGATTATGCAAAAAACCGAAGCAGTACTGGATGAATTCGGCGTGACTTATAAAACTATGATCCGGTCTGCACACCGCACGCCAGAAGCAACAGTGCAGGCGGTCAAAGATGCCGAAGCTGCTGGCTGTCAGGTGTTTATCTGTGCAGCAGGCATGGCTGCACATCTGGCTGGCGTAGTCTGTTCCAAAACCGTCAAGCCAGTGATCGGCGTACCAATTGCATCCGGCCCTTTGCAGGGAGAAGATGCCTTGCATTCCACAGTCATGATGCCGCCGGGCCTGCCTGTAGCAACTGTTGGTATCAATGGTTCAAAAAATGCCGGGTTGCTGGCGATACAAATGCTGGCACAAACTGATGCAGAACTAAGTGAAAAGCTCAAAGCCGACCGCGTTTCTCAGGCTGAGGCCATCCTCTCTGAAGACTAATTCCACCGGTAAGAAACTACGCCTGTTACGAGCCTGCTGTATTTTGAAGCAGGGGGGCATTGTTGCACATGCAACTGCAACACTGCCGGGCATAGCGGCAAACCCATTCAAGCAGCGCTCCGTGCAGCGAATGCAGTGTTTCAAACAGCGCCGAAGCCCCTTTTTGCTGCTGGCTGATAACACTCGAACAGCATTGTCTCTGGCTCGCTTTGTTTCTCCTGAGCTGCGTAAACTGGCTCGGAAATTCTGGCCGGGCCCGGTAACACTGATATTTGCTGCCCGTCCGGGATTGCCCGCAGCCTGTTATCAGCGTTCCATGCTGGCCGTGCGTGTGGATGCCGATGTCACAACTAGGCGTGCGGCCAAATACTGTGGCGGCCTGTTGCTATCGAGCAGTTTAAATCGCAGGGGCGGTTCTGTTCGTTCGGCTGACCGAGAATCACATATGCGCTGGCATCGCCATCTAAATGGCCGGGTTTCCGGGATTGAGGCTCAGGGTAGTCCCTCAACCATCATACGAATCTGGCGCAATTATTCCACCATAATCAGACCATGACGAAGCAAACCTTGAATAGCCAATCTGCATTATTTATGAATGTACTTGTTTCTTTGTTTGCAATGAATTCTTTCTACCTCAGGGCACCTTATCTGCTGCAAGCAGCATTCGTTTTGTCAGTCGTCGATAGGCATTTTCTATATACTCCTTCGATAAAATCCATTACGAACAAAGGCCCGGCGTAATCATCACTACAATTCATGAATCATGCAGGCTAACATGCCGCGCATGAATTCCCTCTCTGAAATATCCAGACTCTTATGGCTCCGACTTGGCTCGATGTCACTGGCAGTTATATTATTAACTGTACTGTCTCTTGCCTCAGCGATTGGCACGATATTACTGCAAAATCAGAATCAGGCTGACTATCTGCAACAATTCGGGCCACTGTGGTACTGGGTGTTCAGATCTTTGGGGCTATTTGATATGTACCACACATGGTGGTTCATGACCTTACTGGGCTTTTTGATGTTATCACTTTCGGCATGTTTGTGGCGGCATGTGCCTTTAATGCTCAAGGAAATGCGTACACGCAAAGTCACAGTAGCGGAGAAATCACTGAAGCATTTCAAATATCTCCGCCAATGGAAGTTAAAGAAAGAACATTCCGTTGAATCCTTGCAGGCAATTTTCCGCCAGCGTCTGCCGGGTTGGGAGTTCAAGATGGCAGAGGAGAACGGCCGGTATTATATCCGTGCCGATAAGGGGCGCTTCCATAAATGGGGTTATATTTCCGTACATACAGCAATTCTGGTGATCCTTATTGGAGGCTGGATGAGTGCACAATTCGGTATTCGTGGCAATATGTCGGTGCCGGAAGGAGGGACGGAAAGCCAAATATTCTTCCTCAAGGGAACTGAAACATCTACCCTGGAGATGCCCTTTGAAGTGCGTTGCAACAGCTTTGATATTGACTTCTTTCCTACAGGCGCTCCCAAAGAATTTCGCAGCAACCTGACCATTATTGATCAGGGTAAGGAAGTGCTGACTTCAGATATTATTGTTAATGAGCCGCTATATTATAAAGGTGTACGTATTTATCAGGCCAGTTTTGGTGATGGTGGATCTGAAATAACTTTCAATATGTTTCACATGGACGGTTCCCGGGAAATAAGTGAAACCAAGACCAATGTTTATAAAACATGGGAAGATGCCGATACCGGACTGTCGATCAAGGTAACCGACTTCAAACCGTATAATGTTGAAAATATGGCTGAAGCCGGCCAGCCTATAAAATTTCAGGATATTGGTCCGGCTGTTGAATATGAATTACGTGGCCCCAGCTTGAAACCGGTAAAAATAAAGGCATTTATGAATCCTTTTATTGATCTGGATGGTAATAATCGAGGATCATTTCTTATGGTTTCAATGACTGGTGATAAAGCAGACTACCAGTCGGTCGGGCTTGGTATTGATTTGACCAACCTCAGGGAATGGGAGCTGTTTCATGCCTTTATGGATCGCGTGAGCAAGTTGGGTAAAGACAAATCTGAAGATGCCAGCCTGGAAGCCTTCAAGGGGGCTATCAAGGATGTGTTTGGTGACAAACCGCCAAAAGACTTTGAGAAAATGGGCATGCGCATCCTTAATGCTGTGAGCATGTTACCGCGATTGCCATGGCCGATTCTGCCCATGCCTGCTGAATATAATCAGGTTTATTATACAGGTCTGCAACTGGCACGTGACCCCGGCATGAATGTCGTCTGGATTGGCAGTGCTATTCTCACCATTGGGTTGTGCATCATGTTTTACATGCCACATCGCAAACTGTGGTTGATTATACGCCCGGAATCAAAGAAAGTGAATATCAGTCTTGCGGGTATGGCTGCACGTAACCCAATTGCTTTTGACCGTGCTTTTCATGATCTGTTAACAAAACTTGATGAAGAGTTCGCAAATATTTAACTCAGGTTATTCCGCCAAAGGGAGAGTTCTATGACTGCTACGACTATTGAGACCAATATTTGGGAAAATCTAAATCAAGGACGTTGGGCTCTAATGCGCTTTTACGCCTACCTTGGCCTGATTGCCAGTATCTCGGCTATGGCTATATATGCATCGGACGGCTATGACCAAAATGCATTCCTGTATCAGATTCTCAGCATGAAAGGTCTGCTGTGGGGCGGCACTGGTCTGTTGCTTGGTAGTGGGCTGGCTGCTGTGGGCAGTACAATGAAACCAGCACTGCTCGAATCCGGAACGGCAAGAAATATCGTGCCGTGGCTGGATGGCGGCATCCTGATGGTAATACTGGCATGTATCTGGGCGCTGTTTGAGCCGGCCCAAAGCATGATCACCTATGAAGATCAGTCCAATCTGTTTGCTGCCAATATCGTTATGACTATGAATGTACTGTTTATTTTCTCAGCTGTTGCTTATCTCGCTTATTTGTTTGCGCCGGAATCTTTTGTCGGTCGTGTCGCTACATGGTCTGCTTATGCAGGTATTTACGCTGGTGGTTCCGCACTGCTGTTGCGCTGGCATGAATCCTATCTGTTTGATATGGATATCGGCCATGCTCCGGTTTCTAACCTCTATGAAGTTTTTATTATGCTGTTTATTTTTACCGCAGCTGTCTATCTGGCACTGGAAAAGCGCTATAATGCCAAAGCTATGGGCGCGTTTGTCATGACACTGGTGGCAGTCGGTGTGTTTTATGGCATCTGGCTGAATTCTGTCGGCCATGGTGATATCAAACCACTGGTGCCCGCCCTGCAATCCTACTGGATGAAGATTCATGTACCGATGAATTTTGTCGGTTACGGTTCCTTTGCCGTTGCCTGCGCGGCAGGCATGGCCTATCTGGTTCGCCACTGGCTTGAAGGCAGGAATGGTCAGGCTAAGGTGTTAAAGGTTTTCCCGTCACTGGATCAGCTGGATCAGTTGGCTCATAAGGCCGTAGCTATCGGTTTTCCGGCATTTACGCTGGCTACCATACTTGGTGCGGCCTGGGCAGCCGAGGCATGGGGTGGTTACTGGTCATGGGATCCGAAAGAAACATGGGCGCTAATCGTCTGGTTGATCTATGGCGCATATCTGCATGCACGCGTTTCACATGGTTGGCATGGCAAGGCACTGGCCTGGTGGGCTGTGGCAGGATTCCTGGTGACCATGTTTTGCTTTCTTGGCGTGAATATGTATTTATCCGGTCTGCATTCTTATGGCAGACTTTCCTAAGCTGATATTTAGCTATAACGTATCGATTTAAAACCAACTCTGAATTATTGTGCTATAATAAAAGCTGAATTCTAGAGGGTAGGTAAAATATCTATGCGACCATTAAGAAAAATCATCTTTCCAGCCGCAGGCATGGGGACACGGTTCCTGCCAGCTACCAAGGCCAGCCCGAAAGAAATGCTGACTATCGTTGACAAGCCTCTGATTCAGTATGCTGTTGAAGAGGCTCTGGCAGCCGGAATGGATGAAATCATCATGATCACAGGACGTGGCAAACGGGCTATTGAAGACCATTTCGACATCTCTGCCGAACTGGAAGCCAACCTGAAAAAGGCCGGTAAAAACGCTTTATACAAGGAAGTGTCCCGCGTAGCCCGAATGGCTGAAGTAATCTATGTACGCCAGAAACAGGCTCTGGGGCTTGGTCACGCTGTGCTTTGTGCCGATCACTGGGTAGTTGATGAACCTTTCGGCGTCTCACTGGCTGATGAGCTTATCATCGGTGATAAGCCTGCCATGCAGCAATTGCGTGAAGTGCATGAGCAAACAGGATATTCCGTCATCGGGCTTATGCTTGTGCCAAAAGAAAAGGTTTCAAGCTACGGAATCGTTGATTATGTCTCGGAAGAGGGTGGATTGCTGCGGCTGACCCATTTGATTGAGAAACCGGAACCGGATCAGGCGCCCTCGTATCTGGCCATCACCGGCCGCTATATTTTCACCCCTGCCCTGATGCAATGCCTGCGCAATGTCGAACCCGGCCTAGGTGGTGAAATTCAGCTGACCGATGCCATCGCCACATTGGCTGCTCAAGAGCCTGTTTACGGCATTTTGCTGGATGGGCAACGTTTTGATGCCGGCAATCCCGAGGGCTTTTTGCTGGCCAATGCCGTTCTGGGTCTGCAACATGAGCAGTATGGGGAGAATTTACGCCGGGCACTGAAAGAATATCTGTGAAGGATAGTCTTTCCATTCTGGCACTGGATACTGCCTATGGAGAAATCAGTTCCTGTATTTTAAGTGAAGGAAACACCTTCCTTTCAACCGCTTCTGCCAATTCGGAACATAAAACGCGCTCAACCAAAATCATGCCGATGCTGGACGATCTGCTCAGGCAGGCAGAGTTGGGCTGGAGCGATCTGGACGTTCTGGCATTCAGCCACGGACCGGGTTCATTTACCGGTCTGCGCATTGCAGCGGCCACACTGGCCGGTATCAATACAGGCCTGAATTTGCCGATTCTGCACATCTCTTCACTTGCCATCACAGCAGTACAAGCTGATTTACCCGATCCGATCCGGGTCATCGAAGATGCCAGAGCAAGAGAGGCCTTTATTGGCCATTATCATCATGGCGAAGCTTTTCAGGAAGATGCCTGCCTGAGTTGGCAAGCGGTCGCAGCACTCCCGACAATGGATTTTGTCAGCCTGAATCAAGTACCAGAGCCATTACCATGGCAACAACAACCTTTGCAACTGGGCCGCAGTGATGCGCTGGCCCGGACAGTGAAAACGGCCATGGCCAATACAAGCAACTGGTCGGCTCTGCCACGTTTCCCTTTACCTGTATATTTGCAGTTATCACAAGCGGAGAGAAATGCTCACAGCTGAGAAAAGTATCCGCGTACTGTTTGTCTGTCTCGGTAATATCTGCCGTTCACCACTGGCCGAGGTGGTGGTGCGCGAAGCAGCCAGAAAGCGCCAACTGCATCACTATCACTTTGAATCGGCTGGCACTGGCAGCTGGCATATCGGCGGTGCAGCTGACCCGCGCTCGGCAGCCAAAGCCAGAGAATACAATCTGGATCTAAGTGACCATAGAGCTCAGCAAATCACTGCGCGCAATATCGCAGACTGGGACTGGCTCATTGCCATGGATGCCGAAAACCGGACTGATCTGTTACGCATGGGTGTACCAGAATCGCGACTGTTGCTGATGCGCCAGTTTGAAAGCGACGAGCGAATATCCGATGTGCCAGACCCCTACTACGGCGGCCCAGATGGCTTTGAAGATGCCTACCTGATGCTCGCAGCCAATGCAGAAAAACTACTGGATTATCTGGAAAGTGAGCAAGATAGAGTTTAAGGCAATCGTTTTAAAACAAGCAGATATTCGACATTGCCTTTGGGGCCGTAGATGGGGGATTCGGTGATGCCGATTGTTTCAGCGCCTTTGAGTTCCGGGAGCATTTGACAAACTTTGCTGATAGCTTGTTGTCGGCGTTCTTCATAGCGCACTACGCCTTTATCCAGATGCTTTGGCTCCACCTCGAACTGGGGTTTGATCAGTGCCACACACCAACCGCCCGGTTTCACAAACGGCCAGGCGCAGGGCAGTACTTTGGTCAGGGAAATAAATGAGGTATCAATTACCAACCCATCAACTGGTTCCGGAATCAGGGTGTTATCGAGCTTGCGTACATGCGTTTTTTCCAGATTGATGACGCGATCATCATGCTGCAATTTGTAATGCAGCTGGCCATGGCCGACATCAACGGCATACACTTTCTGTGCTCCGTGTTGTAACAGTACATCGGTAAAACCGCCAGTGGAGGCGCCGACATCCAGGCAAACCGCGTCAGTAGTTTTGAGAGCAAAAACTTCCAGCGCCTTTTCCAGTTTCAGGCCGCCGCGTGAGACATACTTCAATACTTCACGCACTTTTATTTCGGCATCTTCACGGTAGGACATGCCTGCCTTGTCTGCTTTCTGCCCATCGACATAAACCAGTCCGGCCATAATCAGTCGCTGTGCCAAAGCGGTGGATGTAGCTAAGTCTCTATGGGTTAGCAACTGATCCAGACGTTCTTTCTTAATCTTGGCTACCATAAATATTCAGGATCGAGCAATGATTCAGTTATACAGTGCGTAAATGTTTGACAATGCTTTCGGCATCAAGACCGAGATCGCGCAGAATTTCAGCTTGTGTGCCATGGGCGGGAAAGGCATCGGGCATGGCTATATGGATAAACGGGCCGGACCAGCCTGATTTCAGAGCGATGGCGGCAATATGTTCGCCAACGCCACCACGGGCCACGCCCTCTTCAACCACCACCAGCGGCCTATCTGCTTTGAGCTGTGACAGGATCGCCTGCTCATCCAGTGGTTTAATGAAACGTAAATTCAACAGGCTGAAGGCCCGATCATCTTCTTTGCGCAGAGTTTCCACCGCCTGCAAGCTGTCACGAACACGCGTGCCGACTGCAATCACCAGACCTGCATCGCCATCTTCGAGCATCTCGGCCTGCCCGACAGGCAGTTCACAGGCTTCTCCAAGCTCAACGCCATAACCATTGCCGCGTGGGTAACGGATAGCCACCGGCCGGTCTATGGAAAGTGCAGTCAGTAACATATGGCGCAGTTCCGCCTCATCCTTGGGGGCCATTACGATCATATTGGGCAGATTTTGCATGAAGGCAATATCAAACATACCTGTATGGGTTGCACCATCGGCACCAACGATACCGGCCCGATCCATGCAGAAGGCTACGGGCAGATTTTGAATGCAGACATCATGCACGACCTGATCATAGGCACGTTGCATAAAGGTGGAATAAATCGTCACAAATGGTCGCTTTCCTGCTGCAGCCAGACCGGCAGCAAAGGTCACGGCATGTTGCTCGGCAATGCCGACATCGAAAAAGCGTTCGGGATGCTGGCTGGCAAAATGCGAAAGACCTGTGCCGGCAGGCATGGCAGCCGTAATGGCCACAATGCGTTCATCCTTATCCGCCATGTCGGTCAGGGCATGAGCAAACACCTCGGTGAAGCTGGGCGGACTGCCACTGTTTTTATGCGGTTTGCCGGTTTGTACGCTGTAGGGACCCAGACCATGCCAGGTTTCCGGATCATCCTCGGCAGGGGGGAACCCCAGCCCTTTTTTGGTTATGGTGTGCAGCAATACAGGGCCTTCCAGCTCTCTGCAATTGGCCAGAGTCGGTAACAAATGGTTGAAGTTATGACCATCAATCGGGCCGATATAGCGAAAGCCCATTTCTTCAAACAATGTGCCCGGCACGATCATGCCCTTCACATGCTCTTCCATACGCTTGGCGGCATCCAGAGCGCCGGGCAGTTTTTCCAGAATGCGCCTGGCTGTATCCTTGACCTGCGTATAAGGTTTGCCGGTAATGATGCGGGCCAGATAGGCAGACATGGCGCCGACATTGGGCGCAATCGACATTTCATTATCATTCAGAATCACCAGCAATCGATTATTATGGGTGCCGGCATGATTGAGTGCCTCAAAAGCCATGCCGCCGGACAGTGCGGCATCACCGATCACGGCCACAACCTGATGATGATCCTCGCTTAAATCGCGTCCGGTCGCCATGCCGAAAGCTGCTGAAATCGATGTTGATGCATGGCCTGTACCGAATGGATCGTGCTCGGATTCGCTGCGATTGGTGAAACCGCTCAGGCCGCCATACTGACGTATGCCGGGCATGCGCGACAGACGACCGGTCAGAATTTTGTGCGGGTATGCCTGATGACCGACATCCCAGATAATTTTGTCACGCGGCGAATCAAACAGATAATGCAGGGCAATAGTTAGTTCAATTACACCCAGTCCTGCACCCAGATGTCCGCCGATAGGGGCCAGCGTTTCGATCAGGTAATCACGCATTTCCTGAGCCAGTTGAGGCAGCTGATCTTCATAAAGTGCCTTGAGACCGGCAGTGCCCTCAATACGTTCAAGCAGGGGATAAGTCATTGCCCACGCTCCAGAATATAATCAGCCAGTATATGTAACGTTGCTGCCTGATTGCCCAGTGGCTGGCAGGCATCCATGGCTAGATCGCGCATTTCATTGGCTAATTCTCGAGATCGTTTTAAACCCAGTATCGAAACATAAGTTACTTTATTCTGGGCCTTATCTTTTCCGGCACTTTTGCCCAGCTGAGCTGAGCTGGCAGTAGCATCGAGAATGTCATCTGCAATCTGAAATAACAGACCTACAGCTTTGCCATAGCGGGCACAGGCTTTGCGCTTGTCTTCTTTGTCAGTGGCCAGCAGAGCTCCCGCTTCGCAACACCAACACAGTAATGCACCTGTCTTATGTACATGAATGCGCTCAACAACCAGCACATCAGTTATATCATCATTGCTGGCATGATTGACAGCCTGCATATCCATCATCTGGCCGCCTACCATGCCCTGACAACCGGAAGCTATGGCTAGTTTCTGAATCAGCTTCAAACGGGTTTCGCCGCAAACATTCATACCGGACAGCAGTTCAAATGCCAGTGCCTGCAATGCATCAGCTGCCAGTACCGCTGTTGCCTCATCAAACTTCTTATGACAAGTAGCCCTGCCCCGGCGTAAATCATCATCATCCATGCATGGCAAATCATCATGGATCAGGCTGTATGTGTGCATGCATTCAATAGCAAGCGCTGCCGGCATTACCGAATCAATGTCCTTGCCGCCGCAGGCCCGATAGCATTCCAGCAATAAGGCCGGGCGAATACGCTTTCCTCCCGCCAGCAGGCTGTAGCGCATAGCAGACAGTAAACGCTCAACTATCACACAGTGGCGTGAGTCCAGCATTTCAGCCAGAGCTTCATCAACATGACTGGCATGCAAAGAAAGAAATTCAGGAGCCTGCATTTAGCTATCGTCTTCGCTGTCGTTCAGTACCTGTAGGCGCTGTTCCGCCTGATCCAGCAAAGCCTCACAGCGACGAGAAAATTTCACTCCCTGTTCAAAAGCAGCCACACTCTCTTCCAGTGGCAGTTCACCGGATTCCAGTTTTTCAACCAGCCTGGTCAGTTGGTTTAACGCCTGCTCAAATGAAATTTTGTTGACATCAAGTTCGCTGCTCACAGCTGTTGACTCCTTGCCCCTGTTTCACCAAAAGGGTGACTAATTCTAAGGCTCCATGTTCTCCGGTCAATGTGAAGCGTCAACCCAGGAGCCGATATTGACATATGACGCATGTTGAAACCCTTTGAATCGTCTGATATTCCGAGAAATTATTGTCACCAATGAGGTGATTACTTGATTTTCCGAAACCTGTCATATCCAGAATATGTCGAACGTTCTTCATGTTGATATTGTCAGCCAGATCTTCGCCATTTATAAGGTCGGTTTCGAGAGCGGTGAACATAGCAAGTTCGATAACTGCAAGGACAATAGCCGGCAAGAAAAATGTCGAAGACAAATCTTTGAAAGGGCTTAAATGTTGCTGTTGTTTGATTTAGTTTATGGGAAAAACCCTAGACTTTACGGATTCTGGCCAGCATCAGTATGGCCCAGGGAAGCAGCACCGCAACTGTCACCGTTGTGGTAATCCAGGCTGTCCTGTCAGGAAAATCTATGAGTGAATCCAGACCCCGGGTAAATGGAACCAGTTGCCAGAGAAGAACCAGCCACGTCAGTCTGGCATCGCTGATGGTGTAATCTCCGGAAAAAAAGCCAATCACCCTGGCTCCAACTGCAATCACGTGGGTAGTGATCTGCCCCAGAATAATCAGGTGCAGGGCATTCTCCAGAAATGTCTCTCCGTGGATAGCGAGCAGGATCATAGCGATAAAAAACCATGAAAATCCGGCGGTGAAGGCAATGGACAGGGAAGTGGGGCCGCAGTGGTTCAGTGCTTTGAAGATATTAACCTGTGTCAGGTAGACGATAACAGGAAGCATAAAAGACAGGGCAATGAGAGCCGGATTAACTTCGCTGATGAATGTACCGTAGCCAGTCGTCAAATATGCTATCGCGATCAGGAAAATAAAAACCCGGCCCGGTTTTCCCTCCAGACGGTTTCCCTTCATAACATTGGGAATCAATTGCAACCCTGCCATCAGAACAAAGAGAAATGGCCCGGTCATGACGACAAAGAAGGCGATTTTTATATCTGTAAGCTGTAGCCAGGGAGCGGCTGCAAAAGTAAGGAGTCCGGTCAGACTCAGGGTAGTAATCACCGGCCTGGAGAACTGTCCTTCCCTGGCAGCGCCAAGCATCATTAAGCCGCTATAGGCGAAAGAGACCGACATGATCAGTTTGCCCAATGGCTCAAGAGGCGGAATCAGATACAGGATATAGCCAGCTGCGATAGCCGGTAGAACCCAGAATATCTGTTTGATGGGTTTGGCTTGCCCACCATTGAGATGGTAACCGGCGGTATAAACGAAGCCCAGGATAAACAGGCCGAAAAAAACGATTATTTGGCTTGTGGCATGCAGATTCACGATATAAGGATAATTTTCTGCAGGTTGAATTTGGCCACCAAGTTGAAGCCAGAGATATAAGCCTGCGGGAAAGCCGATGAGCAGGCCGAATGCGATGGATAACTTCCAGAACTGGTGAACAATTGGTTGTCGCGTTCTTTTTTGAGGTGTAATTTTAAAGGTTGAACTGTTGGGTTTTAAATTAATCATTTTTTTGTTTAGGATCCTATATCTGAAGTTGTTAGGTCGTTCCGAAGCCTACATGAAATTGATGCTGAGTATTTAATCAGAAGTAAGCCGTTTATTTTTTTACACTATTACTGTCTGGGCGATGCTCATTCTTATAGGGTGGATATTAGTTTCTTTGGGGATATATATACGCATCTGAAAGTAACTAAAAAAATACCCATAAACTTATTCACGTTGTTACCCTCTGCAATCAGGACTAGAATACTCGCCTTTGTATTTGCACTTTTCTAAAGCTGCAACAGTTGAAATTGCTAAAATGATTATTGCTTGCTCAGCAGGCAACGATTATTGTGTTTGAAAGTTCGTCAGCCTGAATAACGACCAAGGTGCTATGTCTGTCATAGTCAGCTGGAATGGAGAAACTGATGCCTGAACAAAAGAAATCGATTGATATCGATCCGGTAGAAACCAGTGAATGGCTGGATTCCCTGAACAGTGTGCTGGAACGCGAGGGTGGAGAGCGGGCTCATTTTTTACTGGAAGCCCTGATCGATGAGGCACACCGTGCGGGCACACATATCCCGTTTAATCCTCATACCGCTTATATTAATACTATTCCTGCCTCGCGTGAGCAGCGTACACCCGGTGATACTGAGATGGAGAGACGTATCCATGCACTGATTCGCTGGAATGCGATGGCTATGGTGATGCGTGCCAATAAACAAAGCGATGGCATTGGCGGACATATTGCCAGTTTTGCTTCCATTGCCACACTGTATGATGTCGCTTTTAATCACTTCTGGCATGCGCCCAGTGCGGAGCACGGTGGCGATCTGATCTTTTTTCAAGGCCATTCCGCCCCCGGCATTTATGCCCGTGCCTTTCTTGAGGGCCGTTTGCAGGAAAAGGATCTGAAGAATTTTCGCCGTGAAGCAGGCGGGAAGGGACTCTCATCCTATCCTCATCCATGGCTGATGCCTGATTTCTGGCAGTTTCCCACCGTATCTATGGGTCTGGGGCCGATACAGGCGATTTATCAGGCCCGTTTCCTCAAATACCTGCATAACCGTGGACTGGCAGACACATCCGGTCGCAAGGTGTGGTGCTTTATTGGCGATGGTGAAAGCGATGAGCCGGAAACCATGGGGGCGATTTCACTGGCAGGACGTGAAAGGCTCGATAATCTGATTTTTGTAGTCAATTGTAATCTGCAACGTCTGGATGGCCCGGTGCGGGGCAATGGCAAGATTATTCAGGAGCTGGAAGGTGAATTCCGTGGTGCCGGCTGGAATGTGATTAAGCTGATCTGGGGCAGTTACTGGGACCCACTGTTGGCACGCGACACCAAAGGCCTGTTGCGCAAACGCATGGAGGAAGCTGTTGATGGCGAATACCAGGCATTCAAGGCCAAGGGCGGCGCTTATACGCGTGAGCATTTCTTCGGCAAATATCCGGAACTCAAGGCTATGGTCGCAAACATGTCCGATGATGATATCTGGCGCCTGAATCGTGGCGGCCATGATCCGCACAAGGTTTATGCAGCCTACGCCGAGGCTGTTGCGCATACGGGGCAGCCGACTGTAGTGCTGGCTAAAACGGTTAAGGGCTACGGTATGGGGGAATCCGGCGAAGGCCAGAATACCACTCATTCGCAGAAAAAACTGGCACATGATTCTCTGATTGAATTCCGTGACCGTTTCAAAGTGCCCCTGTCCAATGAGCAACTTGAGGATGTTCCGTTTTACCGGCCTGCTGCTGATAGCCCGGAAATAAAATATATGCTCAGGCAGCGACAGGCGTTGGGTGGTTTCCTGCCGTCTCGCCGCACGGAATGTGAACAACTGGAAATTCCACCGCTGACCGCATTCAAGGCTCTGCTTGGCGACAGCGGCGAACGCACATTTTCCACTACCATGGCCTTTGTACGTTTGCTTACTGCACTGACCCGTGACAAGGAAATCGGCAATCGCATTGTGCCTATCGTGCCTGATGAAGCGCGCACATTTGGCATGGAGGGACTGTTCCGCCAGTTGGGTATTTATGCGCCGTCAAGCCAGCTTTACACCCCGGAAGATGCAGATCAGATGCTTTATTATCGCGAAGCCCGCGAAGGACAGGTGTTGCAGGAAGGTATTAATGAATCCGGTGCCATGTCATCGTGGATGGCGGCGGCTACAGCCTATTCCAACAGTGCTGTAACCGTCATTCCATTTTATATCTGCTACTCCATGTTTGGTTTTCAGCGTGTCGGCGATCTGGCCTGGGCTGCCGGTGATATTCAGACACGTGGATTTCTGATCGGTGGTACGGCGGGAAGAACATCGCTGGCCGGAGAAGGGTTACAACATCAGGATGGCACGGGTATGGTGTTGGCATCGACCATTCCTAACTGTGTTTCCTATGATCCGACTTTTGCCTATGAACTGGCTGTGATTATTCAATCCGGTATGCGTCGCATGTTTGTCGAACATGAAAAGAAATTCTTCTATGTTACGGTGATGAATGAAAATTATAGTCATCCTGCACTGCCGGACGGAGTGGAAGATGATATTATCAAAGGCCTTTATTTATACCGTAAGGCTCCTAAACGCAGCAAGAAGAAGTCTGTGGTTGAGCTCATCGGCGGTGGCACCATTCTACGTGAAGTGATTGCAGCCGCTGAATTGCTGGACAGCGATTTTGGCATTGATGCCAATATCTGGAGTGCGACCAGTTTCAATGAACTGGCGCGCGAGGCCATCGACTGTGAACGCTGGAATACACTGCATCCGGAAGATGAGCCACGCATCTCCCATGTGAAAAAATGCTTCCATAATCGTCCCGGCCCGATTATTGCCGCTACGGATTATATCCGCGCCTACGCAGATCAGATTCGGGAATTCCTGCCGCAAAGCTACTCGGTACTGGGTACAGATGGTTTCGGACGCAGTGATGCGCGTAAAGAACTGCGCCAGTTTTTCGAAGTGGATCGTTATCACATTGTTATCCGCACGCTCAAAGCGCTGGCCGATCAGCAGGCCATCCCGCTGTCTACCGTCAGCGAAGCGATTAAGTCTTACGGCGTCAACCCCGACAAAGCCAACCCGTTGGCGTCATAGATCCTAAGGAGATTCACATGACGGAAGCTATTACGATCAAGGTCCCCGATATCGGTGATTTCGACGCTGTAGATATTATTGAGATTCTCGTCAAGCCGGGTGATCAGATTAATATCGATGATCCGTTGATGACGTTGGAAAGCGACAAGGCGACCATGGATGTGCCTACGGATCAGGCTGGTACAGTCAGAGAAATTTTAGTCGTTGTTGGTGATAAGGTGCATGAAGGCAGTGAAATTATTGTACTCGAAGCCATAGCAGGCAGTGCTGAAGTGGCACAGCCAGACTGTGCGGTGGAAGAGTCACCTCCGACAAGTGCAGACAAACTCGAACCGATAGTGGAAGAAGAGCTGGAGGAAGTGTCGGTGCATTTACCACCACCAACACTACCCCCACCGGTAGAACATTCTGGCACGGCATCCTCGCATGCCAGCCCTTCGGTTCGCCGTTTTGCCCGTGAACTGGGTGTTGAACTGCACGATATCCGGGGCAGCGGTTCCAAAGGGCGTATTACCCGTGATGATGTAAAGCATTTTATCAAGCATCGCATGCAGTCACCCGGTTGCAAGCAGGATGGTTTCAGTCTGCCGGTTATTGCCGATCAGGATTTCAGTAAATTTGGTGAAATCGAATACAGCACCTTGCCGCGCATCAAGAAAATTTCCGGCCCGCATCTGCATCGTGCATGGCTCAATATTCCACACGTCACACATCATGACGAGGCCGATATCACAGAGCTGGAGGCTTTCCGTCAGCGTATGAAAGGCGAGGTTCTGGAGCGCGGTGCGCGCCTGACTTCGCTGGCATTTATTCTGAAAGCACTGGTTTACAGCCTGAAGGCATTTCCACAGTTCAACAGCTCGCTGACCGCAGATGGTGAGCAACTTGTGCTGAAGAAATATTTCCATATCGGCATTGCCGTTGATACACCGGGCGGGCTGATGGTGCCGGTGATTCGCGATGTCGATCAGAAAGGCATCATTGAGCTGGCAGTGGAAATGGGCGAAATCAGTAAAAAGGCGCGTGATGGCAAGCTGAGCCCGGCCCAGTTGCAGGGTGGAAGCTTCACCATTTCCAGCCTTGGTGGCATCGGCGGCACAGCCTTCACACCGATTGTTAATGCGCCGGAAGTCGGTATTCTGGGCGTGACCAGTGCGGCCATGAAGCCGGTTTGGGATGGTGCTGAATTCCAGCCACGCCTGATGTTGCCACTGGATATTTCCTATGATCACCGGGTTATTGACGGCGCCCAGGCGGCCCGTTTTGTTGTCCATCTGGCAGATGTGCTCGGTGATATTCGTCGATTATTATTATAACGCACGGCAGGACATACTTGCAGTATATGAGCATTTGAGCAGCTTACTCAGGGATAAACAGAACAGGGGATATACTCATGGGCAACAGTATCGATATTACAGTACCGGATATTGGTGATTTTAATGATATTGAAGTCATCGAGGTGCATGTCGCTCCCGGTGATGAGGTGAAACAGGAAGACTCGCTGATTACGCTGGAAAGCGACAAGGCCAGTATGGATGTGCCGGCACCAATGGCAGGCTCGGTGACTGATGTTTTTGTTAAACCGGGTGACCGGGTGTCACAAGATAGTATCATCATTGCGTTGATTCCTGCCGAACAGCCAAAGACAGCCGAAGAAACTGGAGTTACTCCTACTTCCGTTAAATCCATTCCAGACACATCCAGGCAAGCAGTACCTGTTCCTGAATCAGCAAGAACTGCTATCCACACCGACAGTAACACAAGGTTGCTGGTGATTGGCGCCGGGCCTGGTGGTTATACCGCTGCTTTTCGTGCCGCCGATCTGGGACAGGACGTCACACTGGTTGAGCGACATGCCAGTCTCGGCGGCGTCTGCCTGAATGTCGGATGTATCCCCTCCAAAGCACTGTTGCATGCCGCCAAAGTTATCCATGAGGCTGATTCGATGGCCAAACACGGCATCCGTTTCTCCAGTCCCGAGATTGATATTGATGCCCTGCGCAAGTGGAAAGATGGCATCGTTAAAAAACTTACCGGTGGACTGAAAGCCTTGGCTAAACAACGCAAGGTGAACGTTGTGCAGGGAATGGCATCTTTTGATTCCGATCACAGTGTGTGCATTACTGCTGCCGATGGCAGTAAATCCACACTAGGTTTTGAGCAGGCCATTATTGCTGCCGGTTCGGCATCAATAAGAATTCCCGGATTTCCGCAAGACTCGCGTATTTTTGATAGCACAGGTGCTCTGGCTCTGACCAGTATTCCGCCCAGACTGCTGGTTATTGGTGGCGGCATTATCGGTCTGGAAATGGCCACAGTTTATCATCAGCTGGGCAGTAAAGTGACCGTTGTGGAAATGCAGGAACAGTTAATTCCAGGTGCTGATCCCGATCTGGTCAAACCACTGAGCAGGATTGTGAGCAGGCAGTTTGAAAAGGTGCTGACCAGCACGCGGGTCGAAAAAGTAACAGCCGGTGATAGTCTGGATGTGCTTGTGAGCAACGCCAAAGGAGATCAGGAAATGCAGTTCGATGCCATTCTGGTTGCTGTGGGCCGCAGTCCCAATGCCGGCGCTCTGAATGTCGGTGCAGCTGGAGTTGTTGTTGATGAACAGGGTTTCATTCCCGTAGACAAGCAGCAGCGTTCTAACAAACCACATATTTTTGCCATCGGTGATGTCGTCGGCCAGCCCATGCTGGCTCACAAAGCCGTGCATGAAGGAAAAGTAGCTGCCGAAGTCGCAGCCGGTTTGAAAAGCGGTTTTGAGGCGACAGTGATTCCATCTGTGGCCTACACCGATCCGGAAGTGGCCTGGGTTGGCCTGACCGAACTGGAAGCAAAAGAGTCTGGCATAGCTTATGAAAAAGGCGTGTTCCCGTGGGCCGCATCCGGCCGTTCACTGAGCCTTGGCCGCAATGAGGGTATCACCAAGTTACTGTTCGATCCGGAAAGCAAACGCCTGCTCGGAGCAGGCATGGTCGGCCCTGGCGCAGGTGAGCTGATTGCCGAAGCGGCATTAGCCATCGAAATGGGAGCCGATGCCGAGGACATATCCCTGACCATCCACCCGCACCCGACCCTGTCGGAAACAGTAGCCATGGCCGCCGAAGCTTTCGAAGGCACCATCACCGATCTCTATATGCCAAAGAAGTAAACCGGACAGGGAACAGGCAAAGATGTAACGAATCGGTGAATTCTTTGGACTAATACACCGTTTACATTTCTCAATGAGGTAAGGTGCATGGAGAAAAAAGCGTTCATTATCTTTCCTGTGCTTTTGTTGCTGTTTTGCAGCAGTTTCATTGCTGCTGCTTATGGGCAGTCTCTGGTCTTTGGGCCGGAATTCTATGCCAGCGATGGAGGCAGATCCCAGCGCATAAGCAAGAGTTTTTCCGTTGATGATATGGGTCAAGATTACAGCCTTTCAATACAGGGCGGGGGCAGTAATAAAAAAAGTGTCGGCGCGTGCATTGTTGAACTAAACGGAGAGATCATTGCATCGCTGAATTTTGGTCAACAGTTCAAGATGCTCATAAAATCTGTTAGCCTGAAAAAGAACAATGATATTTCTATTGAATTAACCGGCGGGGCAGGAGCAACGGTTGTGGTAACGATCATGACTATGAAGGAGCACGTTGTGACTGCTAAAATACCGCCCATTGGTCAACTGGTGGATCTTGTTGAGTATGCATCCATCGTGTTTCCTGCCGGCGCCTTTGACAGCCTTCAGCACATTAGTATTTATGCCACAGCTACAAGCAATAAAGCTTATACCCAGGGGCTTCGTTTACCGTATGAAATCAGGATAAACACCGGCAACATGGCACCGGAAAAAGATATTGAAGTTGATTTGAATATTCCTGATTCATTTTACACATCCCCGTACCAAATTCATATATTCGCCCGGATGTTTAAGCATCCTGAAGTAAAGGGCGAGTTTGAGCGGTTTGTTTTGCTCACTTCCTCTGTGGACGAAGTCATCATGACGGTGCGTACGACCCTGCCCAGGCAGGTTTTTTCCACCCGATTTGGCCGCAATGGGTTCTATGAGGCAGTTATGATTGTTGGATTGACTCATTGAGGTTTGGCCTGTTGGAAGAATGATCTTTGTTATATGTTATAAATCAGGCAGTTAACCCATAAATTGCTCTGCCCCCTTATCGCATGGACTGGGGTCGTTCCATCTGGAGTCGCTGCTTGGTATGAGCGATAATCTCTGATGCAACTGCCTTCAGTGGAGGGATAAAAGGTCTCAATACCATGGTCAGGAAACGGTTTGTTATATTGTATTCTATGCTAAAGGAGACCATTGTTCCGCCCGGAATGAGCCTGAGCGTGAAGGAACCCTCCAGGGTAACGCCATGTACTGATACCCAGGCAATGTGTTCGGGGCGCCTGCGTTCGCTTACTCTTGCATCCCAGGAAAGCGGAATTCCGGCAATATTAACTGTGTAACGATAAATATCCGGCCCGATTTTCCGCACGCCTTGAAGAAAATCACTGTAGTCGGATGTTTTTTCAACTTCATTAATCAGATTGAAGATGACTTCGGGCGAAGCGTTAAGCTCGTAGGCTTCCTTAATCACAGACATAGTCCGGCTGCCATAAAGCCATCGTAGTGATGCGCAACTACTGCTTCAGGATGAGTAATATCCATATATTATAAACGATGACGAAGATGGGAAAAAAGGCAATAACCGCATGGCCATTCACAAACAAAATCACTGAAGATGCTATCAAAGGGATAGAGCCCGGACCCGGGATGATTCCGGCAAGCGATAAAATCCCTGCAAGTACCATGCCTTGTGTAAAACAAAATACTGCAACTGCGATGCATATTAGGGCCGATACGATCATTATTCCTCCTTTCTAAGTTTACCACGGTTTTGGCAAATGATCTACCTGACCAGAAGGGAAAAGGCACAGGTAAAAGGGGCGATACGACTAAAAGCTGTGACAATCAAATTTTGTGCTATAATAAGTATGCGATTGGTAAACTTATAGGAGGAAATACATGAGTGAGAGCTTGTTGCGGCGTTTCCGGATCACCATCTGCCTGCTATTAATAGGCTTGTTGATCGTTGCATTAGAAACACTGACTTGATTGATCCTTACTGATACCTGAGTCGGACAGGATTAGTGGCGCGGTCGCGTTTTGCGAAGGCGTTATATGTTAGTTTATACCTGACTATTTCACATATAGAATAGTTTTTCCTGTCCCGTACAGATACCCCTTGCAGGATTCTACTGATCCATGGACTGCTGCACAAATAGGGCAGTAGAGTTCATTTGTTAATCATGGAAGGCCATGAGTGTGGACGTGGGTATCTCCCTATTTATATCGCAAAAGAGTGGAGCGACATTCATAATCAGTATGGCGACCCGATAGGTTGGACTATCATTGGTGTGGAGTCTGATGGAATTGTTGTCTCAACCCGATTTCATGAATGGAAAATTGAACTGGTTATCAAGCAAGAATCTATCGGCGCTGAGGACCGGAGCGCCACGCCCCACTGCGGACGCACCGTCGCTCAGAGCGCGAAGCACCTTGGAGTACTGTCAAAAACTGTACGGGCAGTATATTTATTTATCGTTGATGAACCCAAAGGATGACGGTGACAGGAAAGCCACTTAGATTAGGCCCATGGTAGAATTGATCCGAATCGCCGACCCGGTTTCATTACAGATTTTCTGTGATGCACTGGCAGAGCGGGCAATTGTTTTCCGGGTTGATAATGCGGGCATGAATTCCCTTATGCCGTTGCCGGGTGTGATGGATGCACGGATTCTTGTCGAAGAACGTGATCTGAAGGCAGCTCAACTGATATTACGTGATCTGAAAATGAGCTAATGATCGCTGGTGCAGGGGTATTTCTGGCTGGAATGAGATTGCTGTTCGGCAAACCCGAACTGAGTGCTGTGCTGTGGCGCATGATTGCCCTGCTTTTTGTGTTGATGATATTGATTTCCAGCGGTGTGTTCTGGCTGGCTGATTATATTGCTGGTCTATGGATTCCTGATACTGATGCCTGGTACTGGCAATTGCTTTCATGGTTGGCCTGGCTGCTCTCTGTATTGCTGGCTCTGGTCAGTGGCATCGTCGCTTATGTGGCACTCGGTTCTGCCGTAGCCGCGCCATGGCTGGACACTTTGGCCGCACGCACAGAAACGATATGTGGACACAGGAGCGAGGAAAATCAGGCCGGGTGGTTGCAACAGGCATTGCACAGTCTGGTGAATTCCATCCGCCCCTTTGGGGGTCTGCTGTTTTGGGTTGCCGTTGCCTCGCTCTGTTTCTGGTTGCCACCTCTGGCCACGGCAATCTGGATTTATGGCGGCATACGTTTTCTGAGTTTTGAACTGATGGATACCGCAGCGTCACGAAGGGGTTGGAACTTCGCCCGGCGTAAACAGATACTGAATGACAAACGCTGGTTCTATTTCAGCTTTTCCGGTCTGGCAACCATTTTTCTGATTATTCCCGTCCTGAACCTGTTTGTCATCCCGGCAGCAGTCGTGGGGCTCAGTCAGCACATGACGAAGGATTCAGCCTGAACCGATTGTCTCCAGGAATGGGCTGATATTTATACTGTCAGTTTTTAGCAAGCATCTGTTCAGCGCGGGCCAGATCGTCCGGTGTGTCGACTCCGATGCAGTGAAAATCGCCTACAGTAACAGCGATATCATAGCCATGATGTAAAACCCGCAACTGTTCCAGCTGTTCAGTCTGTTCAGCTTCACATGGGTCGAGTGAGGGGTAAATCAGCAGGAACTCCTTACGGTAGGCATAGAGTCCAACATGCTGCAGGGCATTAGATAAACCGGAATGCGGGAAGGGGATGGCAGAGCGGCTGAAATACATAGCGCGCCCCCTGGCATTGCAAACTACTTTGACGATATTGGCATCGTGCAGGTCACTTTTGTCTCGAATTGGATGTGCCAGCGTAGCCATGGGTAGATAAGCATCTTCATGAAAAGGCTGAACGACGGCACGGATGGCATCAGGGTTGATCAATGGCTCGTCACCCTGAACATTGATGACTATATCACAGTCTATTTCAGACATGGCTTCAGCAAGGCGATCACTGCCACTCGGATGATCAGGGCTGGTCAAATATGCACTTGCACCGGCATTTCTGGCGGCTGCTGCAATGTGATCATCATCGGTGGCAACAAATACCGGGCCAAGATCAGCTTGTTGTGCCTTTTCAATGACATGTTCAATCATCGGTTTTCCAGCAAGCAATGCCAGCGGTTTTCCGGGGAAACGGGAAGAGCCCATGCGGGCCGGAATGCCAATAGCGATTTTCATGGCGTTTGACGCAGATACCCCAGGACACTCTCTCTTGCGCAAGCGCAATTCACCTTGTGAACGCAGATATTCATAGATAAGTAAGCTTTATTTATTTCAATTACCGGAGCGTAGCTCATGAGGAAACTTTTTTGATTATTATTTGCGTTCATCCGCGTAAATCTGTGTCTGAAAAATAGCATTTAATGTGCATCGATTTCATCCCAGCTGGCTGTAGCCGTGCCAACTTTGCCGACGACTACGCCTGCTGCATCATTGGCAAAACGCGCAGCCGTCAGGGCATCGTCACCGCGTGCCAGACAAGCGGTGAATACGGCGATGACTGTGTCGCCCGCACCGGTGACATCAAAGACATCGCGAGCAGCAGTGGGGATGTGGTGACTATGCTGGCCATCATATAAAGTCATACCCTTATCCGAACGGGTGACCAGCACATATTGCAGGTTTAGTTTTTTGTGTAAAACACTGGCAATAATTTCTACATGGCTATTTTCATTGATGCTTTCCATGCCAGCCATGGCGGCTGCTTCACTCAGATTGGGCGTAATTACCGTTGCGCCATAGTAGGCATCAGTATGATCCGGTTTGGGATCAACAGCAATGATTCCACCCTGCAGGTGATCGATCAGCTGGCGAATAAAATCAGGAGTCAGCACCCCTTTGCCGTAGTCAGACAGAATCGTTGCGGAGGCTCCAGTTTGTAATTCATTCAGTTTTGCCAGCAGATGTTCCCGGCTTTCCGGCTGTACAGGATGCGTCCATTCGCGGTCATAACGAACGACCTGCTGATGGCGGGCAATAACACGGGTTTTGATAGCAGTGGGACGGTTGTTGCGTTTAGTCAATACGCCCCGGTCATCGGCATTCAATTCGCCCAGGCGTTGATGCACCCATTGCCCCGGCTCATCATCTCCGACAATGCCGAACATGGCAGAAGGGGTATCCAGTGCATGCAGGTTGCGCACGACATTGGCCGAACCGCCGAGTCGTCGGTCAATTTTCTCGACGGACACGACAGGTACAGGTGCTTCCGGCGAAATGCGCGACACATCACCCCAGATAAATTCATCTACAATGATATCGCCGATAACAAGAATCATTTATTAATTCTCCGTTCCAGTTTATGGCTGCCAATACAGGTAGGTATTATTTCCCTGTAGCCGCCAATATTTTAACAATTCACCAAGCTTTGGATCTTTTACCTCACTCAATATATAGACCTGTTTTTCCTTTCCATCATACCATTGAATAAACTGATCATGCGGTGTGCGGACATTAATATAAGCGCCTATGCTGAGCCCTGTGGATACATCGTTGAGAGTGCGTAGCGTTTTTCCATCCGTGATTTGCATAATATCTTCGACAACAGTTCGAATGTCACGCTCCGGTCTCCAATCTTTAATATAGGGTAGTACAGCAAAGCTGTAGGGTATTTTCAGAATGATGATAAGCAGTATGACTTTGAAAACAATTTTTATTTTTGTTTCATCCAACTGTAAACTTAGCCCGGTAAGCAGCAGCGCTAACAGACCATAAAATGGCACCAGGTAGCGCGGTGTTCCTGTGGCAGAAAGCCAGAAAGGAAGCAGACACAGCAACAGAATATACACAAGAATCAGCATATTTTGGTCAAGCACATAGCGTTGTTTCTCTTTAAGGTAGAACCAGATCAGGATCAGAGTCACAGGAAATGCACGTGCAAGGAATAGAAACGGATAACTGATCCAATGGCTGATATAATCAGTCAGGTTATAACCAAGAAAGTTGCGTAAAGCATCGCTAATAGCAACGTCAGTATTGGCACCACTAGCAAGCATAAAGTGCTGGTAAGCCCTAGGCAGGGTGAAGCTGGCCAATACCGGAACAATATAGATTGGATTGAGTAGCATATACCACTGTTGATGCCGCCAAACCAAAATCAGGGCTGCTGATCCATATATAATATAACAACTGATATTTTTGGTGAAAAATGCCAGTGAAATGAGTAGAAGTGAAATGAGTAGCCATGTTAGTTTTTTATCTTCAATGGCAATCCAGAGGCTGGCGATGGCGGAAAAAATAAAGAAACCAAACGTCGCATCCGCATATCCGAGCCAACCGTACCAGAATGAAATTTCTCCCATGGTGAGGTAGATCAAAGCGCCAAGCCATGCTGCGTTATATTGTTCCGGGAAGAACCTTCGAACCATGAAAAATACTACCGCCGCCGAACCCAATGAGGCGGATACGGTGACGATACGGGCTGCAATCTGTAGATATTCCCAACCAATCAGTTGGGCGACGGCAATGATCAACCAGTTAAAGAATGGTGTTTTGGGCCAATAGCTTCCGAAGATGGATTGATGCCACCAGTCACCACTGACAAATATTTCATATGCACTGAGCGTATAATAGCTTTCCTCCCCAATATATTGCATGATGGGGAGTGGCAGCAACATGACTAACGTAGCGCATAATATAAGTAGCTTCAGTTTATTGAGGCTAATCATAACTAAGCATAGAATGAGATATCATAAATGATTTCAACCAGTGATAGTAGTCAGTTATGCCTTCCTGTAGACAGATTTTGGGTTGCCAGCCTAATTGCTGTTTGGCTTTCTCTATATCCATGACTACGGCTGGAATATCAAATGCCCTGCTGTCCATCTGATTAATCGTTAGTGGCGTATCATGAATATCTTCAAGGATTTCGATAATTTTGCGGATTGATGTGCCATGACCACTGCCTGCATTGAATATGCCTGTCTTATTATTATTGATGACAATGGAACAGAGTTTTGCCAGATCTTTAACATGAAAAAAGTCACGGATCACATCGCCAGTGCCAATCAATGGCAGAGCCTCATTGCGTAACACTTTTTCAGTAAAGCTGGCAACCACACCCTGAATGCCCGACAGACTCTGGCGCGGCCCGTAAGGATTGGCAGGTCTGATAATACTCACCTTAAAACCGTACAAATTTGCATAGATATTCAAATAGTGTTCCATGGCGACTTTCACCACAGCATAGGAGCATTGAGGGTCAAGTGGATGATCTTCCGGCACGGGCAGGATTTCCGGGTTGCCGTAAATGGTGCCGCCGGAAGAGAGGAAAATAATTCGTTTCTTGCCAGCCTGGCACATACATTCGAGCAGTCGAATCATGCCAATCAGATTGCTTTCCACATCTGACTGAGGGTCCATGCTGGAGCTGGCCGGAGCTGTTGAGCTGGCGGTATGTACGACTGCATCCACTGTAGTAATGGCTTTATTAAGAATGCCCGGTGAAAGAATATCTCTATGGTAATAGGTTACATTATCAAGGGGGGGACGAAACTGCTCATTGCCATGATCAAGCACGCTGACAACATGCCCGGACAAAATAAGCTCATCAACAATATGAGAACCAATAAAGCCGCATCCTCCGATAACAAGGACATGCATCAGTTATAATTCCAGTGGATTTGAGATGGAAACTTTATTGGCAGGCAGTTCATCCCGAAAATCTATTGCTCCGGACTGAATTTGTCATTATTGAGACGGTTTTTCACAACGCATAATTAAATAAGTATAAGGGATACGAAGAAAGTCATGTCTGGGCGTGCTGCTGATTGATGCGAAGAGAGGGCTGGCCAGCTGTTGATAACCCTGCTCATTTCTAACATCCTGGCCTCGGTCATGTTCAATAAGCCAATGAGCAATAGCGGATTGATTCGGGGTAAAGCATGGGTCCACGGTAAGGACAATGCCATCATCATCCACTGCCTGAGAAGCAATCTGAAACAGTGTTTCAGCTTCTGGGTCATCCAGATGGTGTAAAACGCCAAAGGCAAGGACGATATCGAATTTCCCCAGATCATCGAGATGGGCGCTTTTGACCAGATCGGCAAAAAACGCGCCTCTATGACCGAATCTGTTTTTTGCCTGTTCGATGTATTCTATGGAGGCATCGAAACCAACGTAATAGATATCTTCAGGTAAAAATTCGAGAATTTCCGCAGTGCCGCAGCCAATATCAAGGATGCGTAATCCTTTACGCATGGGGAAATAGTCTTCGACAAGGATTTTTCGGGCTTTTCTGACACCAAGGAAATTCTGGGTAAAATTATAGATGGCAGGATGTGAGAGTAAGCTGCGAATCCCGCTTGTTATCTGCGCCATCCTAGTGCTCTGTCCTGCGGATGTGGGTGATTTCAAAAATCATAGGCGTGGAAAGGCAGGCAGGCAGATTCTGAATCAGCTGTCTGAATGGTGGTTTCATCATAAACGCAGCCACATGAACAATGAATCCCTCGTGCCGTTCCTTGAACACCGGATCGACATGGATGCGACGAAAAGCCTCGTACAACAGCCCCTGTTTAAAGTTGCAGGAGAAAGCATTCTGTTTGCAGAGCTTTTTGATACTAAAACAAGTAACGAAATTCAGGGAATTCCAGATATCAGTGTCGGCATTTTTCGGCAGAAACAGAGACTGACTGAGTTTGCGAAAGTGACGGAAAACCGGCACTCCGTAATGGGGTTCGTAGGGGATGGTGTAGTTGGGACAGGAATGCAGCATTTTGCCTTCTGATGACAATACAGCGGCCATTGCTGTCAGGGCTGATTGCCAGTCCGGGATGTGTTCGATGACATTATTGCTGAAGATCAGATCAAAACAGCCGTGAGTAGAATTATTCAGTTGCTGTGCAGGCTCGGTAATGACTTCCAGGCTCAGGTTGGAGAAATGATCAAGAATGGCATCTCTGGTCTGTTCAAAAATGCCATAACCACCCAGAGCCGGTTCCAGTGCAATCACCGGGTAGCCTTTATGTTTCAGGAAAAGACTTAACAGGCACAGGCCGGCACCAACTTCGAGGATGCGTTCAGCAGCTTCAATATGATCAGTCACCAGATCAAGCGTTACAAGACTTTCATTTGCAAAAGTGTCCAGCAGTGCGGCTATTTCACTACCGGGTTTATTTGTCTGACCTGCAACTTGTGTAGCGATAGCATCAATTGGAATTTCATCCAGAAACTGAATCAGTTCAGCCTTCAATATATTATCTGAGCTCATGGAATATCTACTTGAGCTAGGATTTGTCACTCCAGGTTAAGGCTCCAATGGTGAATTGGGGTTTACCATTGAGTTTTAAATAGGTGCGCCCAAGGTATTCACCGATCATGCCTATGCACAGCGTTTGTACGCCACCAATAAACAGAACCGTAGCAATCAATGAAGCCCACCCGGAAGCCATTTCCGGGTGCAGCATCTTTTGAATAAAAATGACGCCTATCATGATGATGCTGAGTAAAGCCAGTGCAAAGCCCATGAATGAGGCAAATCTTAATGGCGATACTGAAAAGCTGGTGGCCATTTTCATCCATAGCGAAATTGAATTAAGTAAACGATAGTTTCCTTCACCCTCTAACCTGTCCTGATGTTCAATATCAATTACAGTGATTGAGTTGGTAATATCGAGAATCAGGCCATCCACATAGGCATAAGGGCCGTCATATTTTATCACTTCATTAACCAGTTCTTTGCGTAGGGCTTTAAAAGATGATAAATACAAGCCTTTGGGTTTACCCAGCAATTTTGTTGCCGCCCAGTCATTAAACTGGCTACCGATTTTTTTCCACAGTTCATGCTTGCGATTTAAATAACGCGTATAGCAAACATCAAAGCCGCCTGAAATTGCTTTAATCATCTCTCCTATGGCTTGGGGAGGATGCTGCAAATCATCATCCATAATCACGATGATGTTGCCGGACACATGGTTGAGTCCTGCCATGATTGCATTATGCTGACCAAAATTACGACGCAGAGAAATACCCTTTATAAATGCATGCTTATCTGCCAACTCCTTAATAATATCCCAGCTGTTATCAGGGCTGCTGTCATTGACAAGAATCAGCTCAAATTGATCAGCGAGGTTTTCATTGATCATCTCAGTCTGAATCGCTTCCACCAGCCTGGGCAAAATGGATTCACTTCGAAATACCGGAACGACGATAGAAAGCTGAATGTTTGAATAGATTATTTTTTCCATGAAGCTTAGCTGTTTACTCCTATGCAATGAGTTGAATACAAATTATATCGATCATTCATTGTGGCCAAGCTTATCAAAACCATAATAGATTACAGTAAGAACTTTGGCGTTGAGGGATGGATATGGTAATCGGCGTATGTTTTATCACATCGGGAAGATGTTCATTGCTGTTAACAAGCTCTATCATTGCACCATGGAGATGGTCAGGGTGAAATGTTGAGATGATTTTGGATCGATTTATTTTGAGGCTCTGGCTGGGGCCGTTTCTGGGCGGACTTGTGCTTGTGCTCAGTGTGCTGTTACTTGGCCGGGCTTTGAAGTTGCTGGGTAGCGTGGCTGATGGCGGGCAGGCATGGGCTATTATTGGTGACTTACTTATTCTGACCTTACCTTATTTTTTGTTACTCACAGTACCTATGGCATTCTTTCTTTCTATGCAAAATACTATTGCATCACTGCAGCAGAGCAGTGAAATGGATGCGTTGCGTGCTTCGGGTATTTCATACCGTCGCATGTTCAGAAGTTTCTTCGTGATTGTTTCCCTGATTTGGCTCGGGCTTACCTATACATCCATGGTGTGGCTGCCTCAGGGGCAATTGGGCTTTAATAATATTCTTGTAAAAATGTATGCTTTGAAGGGTGTGATTACCTTTTCACCTCAGCGTTTCACACAAGGGTTCGATGGCATCACTGTGTATGTGGATGGTGAGGATGAGCAAGGCATATATCAGGGCGTGATCCTTGAAGATGGCAGGGATGGGGTTTCCGTCATTTATACGGCTGAATCAGCTCAATTTGATATGGTTCAAGGTAATCTGTACTTGAAAATGTCTCATGGCGTGCGCTTGGAAGGCCAGGGGGCGGATCAGCGCGTACTGTCTTTTGAGCAATATCAGGTTGCTATTCCAATGGCAGAAGGGCGATGGAAAAGGCAACAAACAGGTGACCATGTGACTTTGATGACTGCGGAAGAACTCTGGCAGGCGTATCAGTCTGAAGATAACCGGGCAGCTGTGGCTGAATGGAACAGGCGGTTACTGCTGCCAACAACAGTACTGGTTTTGTTTTTCTTTGCGTTGCCATTATCGTTAACCCAGAAACGATCTGGAAAGGCGGGCTCACTGGTTGCCGGCATTGCATTGTTAGTCTTGTTGTACAATGTACAATTGCTGCTGCATCGGCAAGTGAACCAGGGCGCATTTCCTGGTTGGACAATGTGGGCAGGGCAAGGCTCCCTTCTGGTTCTGGGTGTTTATCTGTGGCTGCGTGCAGAAGTGGACAGATTGCCCAAGGTATTCAGTCAGACAGGTGAGTGGATATATTTGTCATATCAGGCTGTTATGCATCGTCTGGCCTATCGGTCAGACAAGAACTCCTGATAACAGCTAATCTGTTCTTCAGCCACATCTTTCCATCTGCGCGCCACTACTTCTGGCTGTTGCCCGATCAAGACATGGCATTGCCGGCTCCAGGCACTGCTTGTTGCATCCTGATCAAGTACAGAGTTCTCATTTAACTCAGAAGCAATGCCACAATTACTGGAGACAAGTACAGGTACGCCTGCTGCCCGGGCTTCGGCAATCACCATGCCATAAGGTTCAGCTCTGGCCGGATGTAAGAGCAGGTCGAGCTGTGCATAAAGTGGCATGCTGTCTGTTTCACCGAGCAGCTGGAAGCTACCATTCCAGTCCTGAAAGAGATGGCAGATTTCATCGGGATTGGGGCCGACAACGAGAAACTTCAGGTTTGGTCGCTGCTGACGTAATTCAGCTACAATCCGGACAGCGATATCGAGTCCCTTGCGTTTCCATTCCTTGCCTATAAAACCAATCACCCCGGCATCATTTTCAACAGAGCGATCCGGTCTTGGCGGAACCGACGCTACGCCCGGAGTAATCGGATGTGTAAGTCGTTTGTCAATATCAGGATAATAATGGCGCAGAGCATTGGCGATCAATGCTGAATTGGGAATGACAACTTTGACTCCGGACGCACATACCTCCCGCCGTTCAAGCCACAGGTTGATCAACTTGCGGGGCGAAATACGCTGCCACAAAGGTTTGTTTCTTACCGATGCAAAGGGAGGGCCGTGAAAAGTGGTGAACTGGTGTACACCAGTGCGCTCATGGCTGTGAATAATGCGATTGTTTTCAGGATGAGCGGCCACCCATGCTGAAACTCTGCGTGAGAATATCAGGTGCCTGAGCCATCTGCGCTGTGTTCTGATTTCCCCCAACTGGATAACCTGTATATGTTTCGGTTTTTCCGTATTCAATGTTTCACACAAGATGGTGAGAGTATGTCCCATATCTGCCAGTTCTCCGGTCAATTCCCAGACATATCGTTCCATGCCTCCAACCGGGCCGTAATGCCTAACGATATACAGCAGATTTAATGGTTTCATAATTTTTCCGGTGGCTCATTCCATTTGTTCCGGCGCTCGCATAGCTTGGCATAACGATAGAAAACGCCCTCCAAATTACCGAATGCAATAACAAATCCGGCCCAGCCATCGAGAAAACCAAGTTTCAGAATATAAATACGACAAAAAGACCACAGGCCGCGCAGCAGTGCCTTTCCCATGCCTGCTTTTACATTGCAACGCTCCAGTTTATCCACACCCAGTGTTGAATATCGCATTCCTTTTTCCTGTACCTGAGCCAGATCTTTGAAGGCAAATTGCCAGATATCTGATTTTAAATAGCCGACCGTGCCATGCACCTCAAATGCCTCATGCACCTGATCGGCACTGTTGAAGCTTAAGGCATGTTTTCTGAATAGCTGGGGCTGACGATAGTCGGGATACCAGCCGCCGTGTTTGATCCAGCGGCCCATGAACCAGTTTTTTCGCGGCACATAGTAAGCATCGGCAGCGGCGGGGTTACAAACTGTAGAGAAAATCTCTTCAGCCGCTTCAGGAGTACAACGTTCATCCGAATCAAGACTGAATATCCAGTCATGCGAGCAGGCTGCAATGGCATCATTCCGCAATTTTCCGAAACCCTCAAAATCGATTTGCACGACATTCGCGCCCAGCGATTCAGCGATCTCAGCTGTACGATCCGTGCTATGAGAATCGGCAACAATCACCTCATCAGCCCACAACACGCTGTTCACTGCAGCCGCGATCTTTTCTTCTTCATTGTAGGCAATGATATAAACTGAAATCTTTTCTGTTTTATTATTCACCATGAGTACCTAACCCGGTTTATTCATAAATACTGCTGTGCCCTCGCCTGTTTCTTTATTCGCAAACCTAAGGGGATACTCTTGCGAATGTGCATTCCACTTTATCTGTCGTCCATAAGCGCAGGCTATGCTTTCCTCAAAAAGATTCGTTGCAAACAAAGACCCTTCGACTATCTCACTGATTTATGAATAAGCCGGGCTAAAAATAGTTTTGAAGCAAAGAAGAAGCATGCATCCGTAAACTCTGCAAGATATTACATCGGCTCGCCAGCAGATTATTTTATAAAGAATTTACCATTAAATTTCAGAATGAATAATTATAGTATATCGCGGATTCAACTGCCAAGTGCAACTTCAGTGAGTTGAGTTTTGGTATTGAAGAACACTTCATGGGGTGTTCTGTAGCCCAGCGTTTTTCTTGGCCGATGATTGAGCCGGTGCATGATGAAGTCAATCTCGTCATCAG